>CALGYO010000049.1 GCA_937934715.1 uncultured Desulfovibrionaceae bacterium
TCGGCTGCATCTCCTGGGACGGCAAGGTGCACGCCGACCAGTTCTGGCGCAACCATACCTTCGGCAACGTGCTGGAGCGCCCTTTCTCGGAGATCTGGGACGATCCCTCCATCGAGCTGCTGCACAAGCTCAAGGACAAGAAAAGCCACGTGACCGGCCGCTGCGCCGAGTGCCGCTATCTGCCCATCTGCGGCGGCAATTTCCGCGCCCGGGCCGAAGCCTATTACGGCGACGTCTGGGCGCCGGACCCGGCCTGCTACCTGACGGACGAGGAAATCCGCAAGGACGGCTGATCCCGTCCCCGTGCCTTTCCCGTCTTCATGACGGCGAAAAAAGCCCCCAGCCGCTTGCGGCTGGGGGCTTTTCTCATGGAACAGGGAATCGTGAAGAGGGAATCGCGGGGCTGGAGGCAGGCCTGATCAGGCGGGCCTTACGATCTCGAACACGGCCTTTTTGAGCGCATCCTCGCCCGAGGCCGCGTAGATTTCGTAAAGGCCCATGATGGAGGCCTGGGCAAAGACGGAGTTGCGCAGGGCGTTGAATTCTAACGCCCGCGCAATCGTCCCCGCCCATGCCGTAATGCGCCACGGCGCTCCTGCCCAGGACCGGGAGCATCTTTTTGGCGGCGGGTGCGGCCAGCGCCCGGCCGCGGCCGCCCAAAGGGCGCGCGAAGCCTTCCAGGCGCCGGGGCAGGGGCAGAGTTTCGCCGCCCTCAGCCAGAAGCCCGGCCTTGACGGGGTCCCTGTCCAGGATGGCGCAGGCCGCCTTGATCCAACCCACCGCGTCCTTCCCCTTTGCGTCCGGGCCCTGACGGTTGTGGGCGCGGACACTCCTTAGACTTTTCGCCCCACGATCTGGATGATGTTGAAGTACTTTCCGGCTCCGGCGTCCATCATGGCGCGGTCGTTCTGGGCATAGGGGTTGGGGGATTGCAGCCAGTCGTCCCAGGCTTTTTTGCATGCGTCCATTTCACGCAGCGCGGTGATCGCGATGCCGGATTCCTTTTCCCAGAGCGCCCGCCACCAGCCGGGGGAATAAAAATACCACTCCGGCGTCCAGAAGGGCCGGATTTCCTCCGGCAGCCCTCCTTCCTGGAAATCCTGCGTAAATCCGGGCACGGCGACCGCCACAAGGCCGCCCTTTTTCACAAAGGGCAGGAGTTTCGGCAGCATGGCCTCGTTGTTTCCGAAGTACTGATAGGCGTCCACGCTTATGATCATATCGAAGTAGTCCTGGGCGAACGGAATCTCCTTCGTCGCGTCCACCAGGAAGGGGAATATCTTCGCATCGAGCCCCAGGCTTGCGAAACGTTCCGCGTTTTCGGCGGGGGGTATCCATAAGTCCGCCGCAAACACGGTCACGTCGTATTTTTTTGCGAGCAGGATGGAGGAAATGCCCATGCCGCAGCCCAGGTCGAGAATGCGCATGCCCGGAGCGATCGGGAGAGAGGCCGCCATTTCCTCCGTGATGCGCATGGCGTTCGGCCCCATCATGGCGTTTAAGAGAAAGGCCTTGTCGAAGTTGTCGGTAAAAGGCGTCGTGTTCATCGTCGTATCCTTTGTGTTGAAGTCTGTCTGCGGACACACTATGGCGAACAGGCCCCGGGTTCACCCCACTTTTCGTTTCCGAAAAAAGAAAGCGCCCTGAACCGGGTCAGGGCGCTTTCGGATATCAGCCGTTTCTACCGGCGTTCAAGATCTTGTATATAGCCTTGGTGGACAGGAAATAGCGCTCGGCCAGTTCGGCCACGGAACACCCGGCCAGACGTTTGGCCAGAATTTCCCTGTTCCTTGTCCGGAGCGTCTCTCTCGTGCGCGTATTCGCGCCCCACGCCAGCTTGTTGTCATCCTTGCGCGGGATGTAAAGATACTCTCCGTCTATATACCGCTGCACCGCGCTCAATAAGGAACGCGGCAAGACATCGCTCGCTTTCTTGTAGCTCATTATGCTCCTCCTCATTGGAATAAGGATCGAGCAAGAGCTATTACAGGGAGCACAAAAGGCGTAACGCCCCGCTCCCGCGGCATTCGCCGCAGGCCCCGCTTCGCGTGGCCGTTCTTAGGACTTCGAGCGGCAAAATGTTAGACATCTTGCGCTCTCGGTAATATCGCCTGAAGCCTAAGCCGTTATGCAATAGCTCTTGCTAGGCATAACGAACAAAATCCAAAGAATTGCGCATAAGCATCCCTGTTGCGGTTCATGATTTCCCGCATGCTATGACTGTTGGCCGTTGCGGTCAAGAGCGCGAACGGCGGACCGGCCGCGCCGTTATGATCACGGCGTCACCATCCCGCCTGCCCGCGTCCGGCGCGGTACGCTCACCGTAACCGCATAACGCGTCTTTCCCCGTCTATCCCTGCCAGGCCCTGCCAGGCCCTGCCAGGCCCTGCCAGGCCCTGCCAGGGGCGGCCCTCCTTGTCTGACGCGGCGTGCGCCGTCTTAACGGGGGAGGAACGGCTGAACGACGAAATAGAGCCCCAACGCGCCGGTCAGCCCTCCGGCGGCCCTGCGCAAGAGGATGGCGCCGCGTTGCCAGGCGTCGTTGGCGAGGAGCCGCTTCACAAAGGCCGCCGAGCCTCCGGCGATGGCGATGGGGATGCAGTGTCCGATTCCGAACAGGAGGATGAAGACGACGCCTGTGGCCATTTTTTCCTGTACGGTGATGATCGCCAGGATGGGGGCGATGAAGCCGAAGGTACAGGACCCGGAAAGGACGCCGTAAGCCAGCCCCAGGATAAACGCGCCGGGCATTCCCTTGATCGAGAGTTTCGCCGGGAGGCCGCCGGACACGGAGCATCTGGCCACGCCGAGCATGTCGAGGGCCGTCCAGACGAGGAGCAGCCCGATGGGGATCGTCCAATACGGCCCGACGTCGCCCAGCATGCGCCCGAGCAGGGAGCAGATGACGCCGATGCCCGCGATGGCGAGGAACAGTCCGGCCGTGAAGGCCAGGGCGTAGAGGACCGCCCGCCTTCCCTCGATGATGCTGCGCTGTCCGGCCACATACCCGACGATGAGCGGGATGGAGGCGAGGTGGCAGGGACTGAACAGCACGCTGATCACGCCCCAGAGAAAGCATCCCAGGGCCCCGAGCAAGAGGCCGCCCGTCATCCACGCATTGACGGCGAGGAAGAAGGAATCCATTTCAGTTCACGCCGAGCTTGCGCAACATGTCCACGATGGATTGCTTGTCCAGAAATCCTTCATGCCTGAAGCATTCCTTCCCTTGGGCGTCGTAGAATATCTGCGTTGGTATGGCGCGCAGCTCGAACCGCTTCGGGATATCGGGATTTTCCCAGACGTCCATGAAGACGATGGCCGCCTTGCCGTCGTACTCCGCTGAAAGTTCCTTGATGATGGGGGCCATCATCCTGCAGGGCACGCATTTGTGGGCGCCCAGATCGACCATGGTGACTTTCCCGGGGATCGGAACCTCCTGGGGCGCTCCCGAGATCAGGTCCTGGGCCGTAGCGGCGTCCGCGAAGGCTACGCCCGCTTCCAGGGCGGCGATGGCGGCGATGGCGAGAAGAAAGAGGCTCGCCGCTACGGCGGGGAGGGCGTTTTTTTTCATGAGGCGTCTCCGGCCGGTCCCAGAGGCCCGGCGGCCCCGATCCCGGCGTTTTTTCACGTAGGGGAAATGCGTCCCTCTTCAGGCGAGCATTGAGGAAGGGACAATCTGGTAACGCGCTTATCCCGTTTTCTCAAGGCCTTTCCGCCCTCGGGCGGAGGGCTTCTCACCGGGCGGCGGCCTGCGGTCCGGCGCGAGCGTTATTGCCGCGAAAGGGCGGCCGCAACCCAGCGGCCCACATGGCCGAGGTCCGCGAATTCGTCCACGGACCTGGCCTCCAGGCCGGGATGGGCCTCGAGGATCAAGTGGGACAGGGTTGTTCCCGGGCCAAGCTCCAGAAACGTCCGGCAGCCCCTGGCGACGGCCGCCTCGATCACCAGATCGAAACGCAGGGGCTCGCTGATCTGGCGCGAGAGGGCGCTCGCCGCGCCGGTCCGGGTGAACACGCCGTCCCCGCTTATCCCGGCGAAAAGCGCGGCCTGGGGCGCGGCGAAGGGCGCGTTTTCCAGGATGGGGAGAAAGGTCTGCGAGGCGGCGGCCAGAAACGGGGTGTGGGAGGCCAGGGGAACATGCAGGCGCACGGCCGCGCTCGCGCCCGCATCCGTGAAATCCGCAACCAGGCCATCAAGTTCCTTGATGGGCGCGCCCACGGTGAAATGCTCCGGCCCGTCCACGATGGCCACAAAGCCGTGATGGCGGGCGGTGATGGCGGCGACGGGTTTCTCGGGAAGTCCCTTCACCGCGGCCAGGCCCGAGGGCGCGGCGGCGGCCGCCATATCCATGAGCCGGGCGCGCTCGGCGGCAAGGCTGATGACGGTTTCGGGCGCGAAGGCTCCGGCGCAGCCGTAGCTGGCCAGCTCCCCCAGGCTGTAGCCGAAAAAGGCGTCGGGCGCCGGGACCGCCGTCCGGACGATCTCCCAGACCAGCAGCTGACGCAGGCAGATGAGGGGCTGGCAGACGGCGTCCGCGAAAAGGGTTTCGGCGTCGGGACGGTCCAGCCAGGCCGCCACGGGCGCGGGCAGGGCGGGCCGGAGCCTGGCCAGCAGGGCGGCGGCTTCAGGCCGGTCCGTGAGATTCTGGAACATGTCCAGCCGCTGTTCCCCCTGTCCGGAACACATGACCGCGAATCCCGTCATGAGGCCTCCCGCGAAAGCGCCAGGCAGAACAGCGTGGCCGAGAGCAAGTCGGCCGCGCCGCCGGGGCTTAAATTGCGGGCGATGAACGCCCGGTGAACGGCAAGCGCCCTGTCCCGCCAGCCGGGGGTCAGGGCGCCGCCCTGGGCCAGAAAACGTTCGGCCTGACGTCTCGCGAAGTCCACGCCTTCGCGGCCGCCCCGATGGGCCAGGGCGGTATCCCCGGCCACGGCCAGGATGGCGAACAAGGCGTGGACGCGGGCCGCGTTCGCCGAGGCGCCCGCATCCAGGGCCTCAAGCATGGCGGGCGCTCCGGCCTGGAGCACGCAGGGAAATCCCGCCGCCGCCTCGGTCCGGGCGCCGCCCATGCCGAGGGCCGTCCAGGCCGCCCGGCCGTGGCTCGGCGGTCCATGGTCCAGGCCGTTCAGGATGTCCGGGCCCCAGCGTTCGGCCACGGTTCCGGCCAGGGCGTCCAGGGAAGGCGCGCGGCCGTCGCGATAAAGGCGTCCGGCGGCGGCCGACAGAAGGCCCAGGCAGAAGATCGCGCCGCGATGGGCGTTCACCCCGCCCGTGGCCCGCAGCATGGAGGCTTCGGCCCGAAGGCCCACCGCGCGCAGGGCCGCGAATTCCCCGTCCTCAAGACCCGCGACGAAGGTTTCGGCGAAAAAGGGACGCAAGGCGGCGATGGAGGCCTGGAAATGCCCGGCGTTCATGTCCGCGTGGCTGCCGTTGTCCACAAAGCTGACAAGGCCGGGCTTGGGATAGGCGGCCAGTTCCGCCTCCAGGGCCCGGCAGGCGCTCCCGGCCGCATCCTCCGCCGCCGGGACCGGCGCCGCTGGAACCGGCCGGAAGAGGCGTTCTGCGCGGACGCTCGCGTGACGTTCTTGAAGCGGCATGGCGTTATTATTTCACCCGGTTGTTCGTGATCAAAGAGGACGTCATCACCCTTCGCAGGCGTTCGTTTCGAGGACGCGGCCCAAAAGGGCGTCCCGGCCGTACAGGGAAACATGGCGCGGCCCTTTCACCAGGATTTTCGCCGCGCCGGAGACGTACTCGGCGAAGGAAAAGCCGCCGCCGTCCGGCAACTGGATTTCCACGTCCAGGACCGGGCGTCCGGGATGGGCCGCAAAGGCTTCCAGGGCCGCCGTCAGCCGGTCGGGCGCGGCCGCCTCGTCGCGCTGGATGATGATGTCCACGTCGGATTCCGGGGTCAGGTAGCGCAGTCCGGTAAGGGATTCCCAGGCCAGGGCGCCGAAGACCCGGGCCGTTATCCCGAGCCCGCGCAGGTCGCGGTCCAGCGCCTCCAGGGCGTTTCGCCAGCTCTGGGGGGTCGCCGCAAGGCAATCGCGCAGAGCCGGGGGCGGGGTTATCCGGGTCGGGTCCGCGTCCTCGGCCAGGAAGGCCAGGCGGCATTTGCCCCGGCCCGGGGAGTCCGGCGGCAGGGGCAGTCCCAGGCATATCCGGCCGCAGGCGGCGCGCACGGGGCGGCGGACGATGAGAGGTCTGCCCGCGTCCAGCCATTTCGCCAGGGCGGCCATGGCCCAGGGAGCGGCTTCATGGGCGCATGAAAGGGCCGGGTCGATGGAGACGGCTGCGCCGGGACGAAGCAGACACAAGTCGTGACGGCGCGGCTCTTCCATCAGTCGAGGACCGCCGTCTCGACGCGCTCCATGACGTCGCGGGCCATGGTCCGTCCGCCGCGCGTCTTGCCCAGGGCCGCCCGGCCGTCGCCGGACGGGGTCGCGTCCAGGGCTTCGGCCAGACGGGCCGGAAGATCGCCGGTCCAGATGGCCTCAAGGCCGCCCATTTTTTCCAGGTTGTTCACGCCCGGCGCGAAGACCGGGACCGTCTTGGCCAGCTCTTCCAGCTTGGCCAGCTCCATGTGCGTGACCCGGGCGATGGATTTGAGGTTCATGACCGAGGTCTGGGCGTCCGCAAGGGCGTAGACCCGGTCCGCGCACATGCCGCAGGCGATGAATCCCCCGGCGCTGGCTGCGCCGTAGACCAGGGTCAGAAGGGCGTGGCCCTTGCGCCGGGCCAGATCCTGGAGCTTGATCAGGTTGGCGATGTATTGGGGCAGGGCGAGGAGTTCCTCGCGCAGGGCCATGCGCTGCCCGGCGTTGTCCACCAGCATGAGGATGGGCGCCTTGGGCATGTCGCGCATGATGGCGAGGAGCTTGTCGCCGAAGGCCAGGATTTCCTCCAACCCGACAGCGGCGCCGTTCACCACGCCGATCACGGCCACGGTTCGCGAACCGCAGGGAGCCGGGCCGTACGCCAGGTTTCCCTCCACCGTCACGGCGTGGCCGGACGGGAACAGGGCGTCGAGAACGTCGTTGAGCTTCATGCCTTTCCTTTGCCCAGGGCGAGTTTGCGGGCGGTAAGATCAGCCGCGGACATGCCGGGTATGGCATCCGGCTTCGCGAAGCCCATGGCCCGCCAGACGTCCAGGGCGTCTTTGGCCTGGCCGTAGTCGGCGAAGCGCTTGGCCAGAACCTCGCGTTCGGCCACGGCGGCCTCGGGATCGGGCCGGACGCCCTGGGCCAGAAGGGCGATCAGGGCCGTCCGGAAGGCCGGGATGTCGTCTTCCACGAGTTCGCGGGCCAGGTCGAAGAGAAAGCGGTTCTTGCCGCCCATGGTCCGCCAGACCAGGGCCCGGTCCCGGGAATCGAAGGCGTCCACGCCCATGGTGGTCTCGATGACCTCGGGGCCGGAGACCGCGATGCGGCCCTGTTCCGAGACGATGATGGCGTCGAAGCAGCAGGAGATGATGCCCATGCCGCCGTAGCAGCCGCAGGCCCCGCCGATGAGCCCGATGACCGGGATTCCCGCCGCCCGGACGTCCAGGACGGCCCGGATGATTTCCGTGGCGCCGATCTCGCCAGCGTTGGCCTCCTGCAGGCGCACCCCGCCCGAATCGGCCAGGATGACCACGGCCTCGGGCCTGGTCCGCAGGGCGCGCCGCAGAAGTCCCACGATCTTGGCGCTGTGAACCTCGCCCAGGGCGCCGCCCAGGAATTTGCCCTCCTGGGCGGCCAGGAGCACGGGGCGGCCGTCGATGCGGGCCTCGCCCACCACGGCGCCGTCGTCGAAGGCGGCGGGCGCGTCGAAATAGCCGAGGCTCGGACTGGTCAGGCGTTCCCGGGGTCCGCAGATTTCCCGAAAGGAGTCCGGATCGGCGATGCCGGCGATCCGTCTCCTGGCCGAGGCTTCGAAATAGCTTTTCCGCACGGCGTTCACGTCGTTCCCCCTTGCTTGGACCGGCATTCCTGGCGTTTCGGCCGGGCCTTAGCCGCTTATGGCCTCATACGCCTGGAGCAGGCGGATGCTCACCACGGCGGGCGTGGCCGCGTTGTCGTTGATGGAAAAAAGCAGGTCCTGGGCGGGGCTTTTTTCCAGGAAATCCTCAAGGACCGCCTTCCAGACGGCGCCGAAGCCCTTGGCCGAGGTGTTGATGACGAATTTGCAGGCGCCGGAAAAATCCTGTTTTTCCACCAGGACCTCCAGGTTGCCGGAGGCGACCACGCCCACGATGGCGCTCTCCCGCGAGACGCGTACGCCGGACCCGCCTTTCAGTTCGAATTCCAGATGTTCCATGGGGCCGTCCTTCTAAGCGCTACCAGTTGCGGAAGCGGCTGGGCGGATCGTAGAGTCCGCCCGACCAGTCCACCAGATCCTTTATGGATTTGGCGGCCAAGAGATCGCGGGTGGCGTCCCCGGCCTTGACGCCGAGGTCCACGGCCCACTGGACCGCCCCCCGCTCCCGAAGCTCGTCCACTTTGGCCTTGTCGCGGCCGAGGCCGACCTCGGTGAATCCGGCCACCCCCCGCACGGCCTGTTCCCGTTCCTCGGGCGTGCGGCACAACAGCAGGTTGGCCACGCCCTCCTCGGTGACGATGTGGGAGACGTCGTCCCCGTAGATCATCACCGGCGGCAGTTCGAACAGGCCCTTGTCCGCAAAGTCCCAGGCGTCCAGCCTTTCCACGAAGGAGGGGCGCATGTTGGCGCCGAAGGTCTCCACGATCTGGACCACCAGCTTGCGTCCCCGGGGCATGTACGCCCCGGCGTAGGCCTCCTTGCCCGCCTGGATCCAGGCCGGGCTGGCGTAGCGCCGTCCCCTGGGGTCGCAGCCCATGTTGGGCGCGCCGCCGAAGCCCACCAGGCGCCCGGCCGTGGCGGTGGAGCTGTTGCCCTGGACGTCTATCTGCAAGGTGGCGCCGATGAACATGTCCACGGCGTAGTGGCCGGTCATCTGGCCGTAGAAGCGGTTGGAACGCATTTTGCCGCACGGCCCCACGGGAAAGATGTCCGGCTTGGACTGGACGTAGGCCTCCATGCCCACCTCGCCGCCCACCGGAAAGATGGTGTCCACGAAGCCGTCCTCGATGGCCGGGATGAGGGTGGGCAGGGGGTTGACCATCCAGTGGCGGCAGGTCTCGCCCATAAGCCCCAGCTCCTTGCCGTAGGTGGGCAGAAGCAGCTCGATGGCGGCGGTGTTGTAGCCCACGCCGTGATTGAGTCCCCGGGGCTTGTACTTGGCGTAGATCCCCTTGAGCGCCAGCATGCCCATGAGCACGTGGACCTCGGTCAGGTGCGCGGGGTCCTTGGTGAAAAGCGGTTCGATATAGAACGGGCGGGGGCTTTTCACCACGAAATCGACCCAGTCCGAGGGGATGTCCACCCGGGGCAGCTTGTCCACGATCTCGTTGACCTGGATCAGGATGACGCCGTCCTTGAAGCGCGCGGCCTCGGCCAGGACAGGGGTCTCCTCGGTGGTGAATCCGGTGTAGATGTTGCCCTGCTTGTCGGCCATCTCGGCGGTCAGAAGGCACACGTTGGGGCACAGGTCGTAGAAATAGCGCGAATAGAGCTCCACATAGGTGTGGATGGTGCCGATGATGAGCTTTTTTTGTTCCAGCAGCCGGAAAAGCCGTTCCCCCTGGGGACCGGCGTAGGCGAAGTCCACCCGTTCCGCCAGCCCCCGTTCGAACAGGTCCAGGTGGGCGGGCAGGATGATGGAGGACTGGACCATGTGCAGGCGGTTGATCTTGGCCGGATCCGCCTTGAGCAGGCATTCGGCCAGAAAATCCGCCTGTTTCTGGTTGTCGCCCTCGATGCACACGATGTCGCCCGGATGGATGATGGCCTCCAGAAGCGGCGTGACGGCGTCCGGGGAGACGAATTTCCCGGAGACGACCGCCTGGGCCGCCTCCAGTTTCGTTTTACGCATCCTTGGCCGCTGGTCGAAGCGATGATCCTGGTCCATGCGTTGTTCCTTGCGCCGGAAAGGGGTTGGAAAGGAAAAACAGCCAAGAGAATGCTCCATATCGCAAGGATATGGCAAGAGAACTTACGGGCGCGGGGCGTTTTCACTCCATGATGTCGACGATCTCCTGGCTGGGCTCCGCCACCGTCCCCTCGCCGTTGTGTTCGTTGTGGGTGGTGGGGCAGGTCAGATGGGCGGCGGCCACGCCTTCGATGCGCACCTTTTGGCTGCCTTCCATGAATTTCCCCGCGCCCATGATCTCGCCCGACATGATTCCGCCGCTGGCGCCAGGCTCGTCGCCTTCGGTCATGGCGATTTCCGAGGCCGTGTTGAGGGCCGGGCAGCCGCAGATGAGCACGGTTTCGGCGCCCGGTTCGGCCATGGGCGCCTCGCCCATGTTGGGGTAGGGGATGGGAATGTCCCCCGCCGGGGTCGGGGTCAGGCAGATGTCAATGGGGCAGACCAGCATGCCCCCTTCCTTGCTCATGGCGAACATGGCTCCTCCTCATAAACGCCGCGCGTGATGGCCGTTTCCTAGCCGAGATTGATCTTGTCCGCGTCGATGGACACGTCCTCGTCCGCCAGGATGGCCGCCCGGCCCGCCCGGACGAAGAAACGCTCCCGGACGAGCTGGCGCAGGCGCCCGGCCCGCACCATCTCCGTTTCCACCAGCCGGATCGCCGTGCGCGCCTTGAGGCTCAGGCCGCCGAACAGGGCGCTCGCGTCCTCGACCACGGAGGTCAGCCCGCGCAGTTTGGCGTCCAGGGCGTCCGCCAGGACGGACAGCCGCAAAAAGCCGAGCCGCCCCCTGACCCCGGTCAGGGACAGGTCCGGCGCCTCCAGGGACAAGGCCTCCCCGGCCTCGACGGCCACGGTTTTCGCCTCGAACCGCATCGTTTCCCCGCCGCGCACGGTCAGGTCTGCGCCCACGTCGAGCACGGCCCTGGTCCCGGCCCGCTCCAGCACGCTCACCACATAGGTCAGGCCGTCCCCCCCTCCGTGGCACAGGACCAGGTCGCCGGGCTCGGGCAAAAGCAGGCAGCCCGCCGCCCGTTTGGCCGGAAGCGTTCGTCCGCCGGGGCCGCGCGCCAGAAAGGCTTCGCCGTCCGCCGCCGTTATCCTGGCCCGGAAAAGCGGGGCGGCTTCCAGGGGCGGATTCGGGTCCGCCGCCAGGGGCCGGGCCAGGGAGGGGACCGGGCCGGGAGCCGCGAGCGGGGCGGCCGGACGCTTTGGGCGCAGGATCCCGGGGCGCCCGGGCCGGGGCGTCGCGGACGCGCCTTCGCCGCGTCCCGCGCGGCTGTCCCGTCCGGGACGGCCGGGGGCCGGGTTGGCCGTGATCGAAGCGCTTTCGCAGGCGGTTTCGGTCGGCATGGGCGTTCTCCATGGAAGCGGGGAGGCTCCCGTTTTGTTCGTTTGCGCCGGGGCGGCGGGACGCGGCTTCAGGCGTCCGGATCGAATTCCTCGGCCCTGGCCAGATCGGGGTCGGTCGGGCGAATGCCTGTGAGCGCGGCGCCTTCGGTCCTGGCGCCGGCCATATCCGTCTTGTGCAGCCTGGCCTGGGTCAGGTTGGCGCCTGTAAAGGCGGCGCTTTGGACATGAGCCCGGGAAAGGTCGGCCAGGGAGAGGTCCGCCCGGGAAAAATCGGCCAGCAGGGCCTTGACCCCGGGAAACAGCGATTTCACCAGGCTCGATCCGGCGAAGACCGCCTCGGTCAGGCAGGCGCCGCTGAAATCCGCCTGTTCCAGGCGGCAGCCGGAAAAATCGGCGCGCGGGGCGTTCGCTCCGGCGAACCCGGCGAACCGGCCGCGCGCATTGACGAAGCGCGCCTTTTCGATATCCGCTCCAGCCAGGGATATCTGCGTCAGGTCCAGGCC
Organism: uncultured Desulfovibrionaceae bacterium; assembly: GCA_937934715.1. Classification (GTDB taxonomy): domain Bacteria; phylum Desulfobacterota; class Desulfovibrionia; order Desulfovibrionales; family Desulfovibrionaceae; genus CALGYO01. Next base: position 11,842 of record CALGYO010000049.1, read on the forward strand.
GGAGAAATCGGTTCCCGCCGCCTTGGCCTCGCGCAGGATGGCAAGGCGCGGGTCGCATCCGGCAAGGGACAGGCCGCGTATGTCCGCGCCCTGGCAAAAGGCCTTGAAAAGCGTGGCGCCGCCAAGGGCGGCCGAGGTCAGATCCGCCCCCTTGAGCATGGCCCGGGTCAGGTTCGCGCCGGTGAAATCGGTCCGGACGAAGAGGCAGCGGGTGAAGACGGCTTTTTCGGCCGCCGCCCTGGCGAAGACGGCCCCGGAACAGTCGCAGCCGGTCAGGGCGCACTGGCGAAGGTCGGCTTCCGTGAAGTCGGCGCCCGCGAGAGCGCAGCCCTCCAGTTCGCAGGAGCCGAGCTTGGCGCGGTCGAAAACGGCCCCGCCAAGGTCGCAGCCGACGAGGTGCGCCCCGGTCAGATCCGCCTCCGGGAGCCTGGCCTCCCTGAGATCGCAGTTCACGAAAACGGCTTTGGCCAGGACGGCCCGGCCGAGGTCCGCGCCGCGCAGATCGGCCTTTTCCAGGACCAGCCCGGCCAGGTTCAATCCGGCCAGCCGGGCGCCCGTCAGGTCCGCTCCCTTGACGATCCGGCCGGAAGCGGCGGCGCGAACGAGTTCTTCACTTTCCATGGCGGAAAATCCTCGGGTCGAGCACGGTCCGGTTCAGGTTCGCTCCGGGGAAGGCGGCCTCGCGCAGGACGCATTTGAAGAGATCAGCGCCGTGGAGGCTGGCCTTGACCAGGGCGGCGGCGGTGAGATCGGTCTTGCGCAGGGAGGCCTTGAACAGATCGGCCTTGTAGAGCGAAGCCCTGGCCAGGACGGCCTTTTCGAACCGGGCGCGCCGGGCTTTGACCTTGCGCAGGTTGGCCCCGGTCAGGTCCGCCTTGGCGAACATGGCCCCGCAAAGGTCCGCCCGTTTGAAGTTCGCGCCGGGAAGCTTCGCTTCGGCGAATCCGGCCCGGGACAGGTCGCAGCGGCGAAAATCCGCGCCAGGCAGGGTCGTGGCCGCGTCGGCCCGGGCGTTGACGAGGCTTGCCCCGCAAAGGAGGACCTTTTCTCCTGTCGCGCCTTCCAGACGCAGGCGGCTCCCGGATATCCGGCGCAGATCGGCGCCCGAAAGGACCGCCCGGGACAGGTCCGCCCCGTCCAGGCGGGCGTCCGCCAGGTTCGTCCTGGCGAGGTTGGCCTTGGAGAAATCCGTTTTCTGGGCCTGGAGCCCGCGCCCGAGCGCGCCGCAAAGGCGGGCCCCGGCGAAGGAAGCCTTGTCCAGAACGGCGCAGCCAAGGGCGGCACCGGAAAAATCCGCGCCGCCGAATTCGCCCCCGGTCATGACGGCCTGGCCGAGGCTGGCTCCCGCGAACACGGATTTTTCGGCCAGACAGTCCGTGAAGCGGGCCCTGTCCGCCCGGGCGTTCGAGAAATCCGCGCCCGTGAGCGCGGCCCGGTCGAAGATCGCCCCGGTCAGGTCCGCCTTGGCCAGGATCGCACCTTCCAGGCGGCAGCCGGTGAAATCCGCTCCGGCCAACGCCTGGCCGGACAGGTCGAGGCCCCGCAGGTCGAGGCCCGCCAGGGAACGGCCGGAGGCGCGGCGGGCCAGGACGTCCGCCAGGTCCGGCCGGGTTTTGGCCGCCTGGGTCGCCTGGGCCGCCTGGGCGGACGGTCCGGCGGCTTTCGGGCCCGGCGTTTTCTTTTTGGCGGCGGCCTGGGCTTCTTTCTCCAGCGCGCTCGCGGCGCCAGCCAGCCCGGCCAGGGCCGTCCGGATGTCGTCCCCATGGGGCTGGACGTCCCCGGGCGCTCCCCGGCCCTTTTCCATGGTCTGGGCGAGACGGTTCAGGTCCGGTTCGGCGTCCGTTCCGGCGGCGGTCAGCTTTTCGACGTCCTCGGGCCGCACGCCGGTTTTGGCCAGGATCGCGTCAGCGTGTTCCGTGAGCTTGGCCGCGGACTCGTCCAGGGCGCGTTGGAGGAGCTTTTTGTCGATCTCGTCGGGCGGGGCGTAGATCTTGATGAGGTCATGGAGGGAGGAGGCCATGGGATGGGCGGCGGTTTCCGTTTCCAGGGCTTGCGGCGCGATGCCGCGTCCGGCCAGGGCGGCGTCCGCCCGCTTCCTGATTTCGGCCGTGGCCGCGCGCAGTTCGGCCAGGGCCGCTTCCGCTTCGGGGTCAAGGGGCGTGGGGCGTTGCGCGGCGGGCTTGGGAGCGGCGGGTTTGGCGGGCCCGGTTAGCCCGGCCGGGGGGGAGGGGCGGGCGATTGCGGGGCCAGCCGCCTTTGCCGGACGTTCCCGGAGCATGGCCAGATACTCCTCCTCGGGCCGGGGCGGATCAACCATGCGTTCGAGGGCCAGAAGGCAGCGGGGAACGCTGTCCAGATCGTCGTCCGGCACGAGGGTCAGGTTGCGCCAGGCCAGGATTCCGGCTTGCGCATCCGGGAAAAGCCAGAGGGTGTCGGACCGGATGGGGCGCTCCCTGGCGGTTTCGAGGCCTCCGTCCCGGCGCAGCAGGAACAGCCGGGGCCGCAGCCCGGGCAGCCGGGATGTGAAGCTGGGCTTTTCCGGAACCATGTTGGTCAGGGAGAGGGTTTCCTCTCCGTTGAAAAAGCGGCCCATGCGCTGGTCTTCCGGCGCGGTCAGGCAGAAGGCGAAGCTGGTCCCCGAAGGGTAGAAGGGCCAGCGTTCGGCCAGCCATTTGTCGTCGAATTTGCCGAAATGGCGCCTGCGGCTCGGGCGGTCCGGCCGGATGGCGCGAAGACCGGCCGGGAGCATGATTTCGTCCGGCGAGCCGGGGGCGGCGCCTTCGGGCAGGATGTTGGGCAGGGCGACGCGTCCGGTTTCGTCCGGCGTCCGGCCCAGGCCCAGGGGGTTTTCCGGGAAATCCGGTCCGCCGTAGCTCCGTTGCCAGGAGACGGGCATGGCGGTGAAGGGTTCCGGGTCCCCGGGGCGCCCGCCCCGCCAGAACCGGTCGCCGTAGACGTCCAGGGTCTTGGTCTTTTCGCCCACGCTCACCCGGACTTGGGCGGCGCGGACCGGCGCCGGGACGCGGCAGGCGCCGTAGACCAGAAATTCCGCTTCGGACTTGGGCAGGCTCCATTCGAAGACCTCGCCCCGGTCCATGGCTTTTCTGACCATGGGCCACAGGGTCCGTTCGGGAAGAACCCTGTCCGGGGCGTCCGCGTCGAGCGAAAAGGCGGCCAGGATGGTGGCGGAAAGGACCATGCCCTGTTCCGCGCCGATGCGCTTGAACAAAAAGGTCAGGGTGTCGGGTTTGATGACGCGCATGGTTCGCCTAGCCCAGGGTGACCATGCCGGCTTCGTCGACCTTCAAGGCGCCTTCGTTCACCTTCCATTGGACCGATTTCATGGAAATGGAGCCGTCCGCAAGGCTGAAGGAGCCGGAGGAGTTGGTCAACGAAATGGAGTTTTCCTTGACCGCGATGACGGAATCGCCCGAGACCACCGTGATCCCTTCCTCCATGATGTCGATTTCGGTTCCGCCGATCAGGAGCGATATTTCCCCCTCCTTGAGTCTGATCGCCGCTACCGGCTCCTCGGAGGGGCCGATTCCGATCGTGATGAATTGTCCGTCCGACAGGGTGATCGTCGCCTCGTCCATGTTCTTCAGGGTGATGCTTTGCCCGTGGGGTGCGATGGTTATGGAGGAGGCGTCGGGAGCGGCCGGGGCCTCCTCGCCTTCCACGGCGGGCGCCGGGGCGTCCGACACGGTGGCCGAAAACTGGGCCAACGGGGAGACGGCGTTGTCCGCCGTGATGTTCACCCCGTTTCCATCGAGTGTCATCTTGGCCGAAACCATGTTCTGGGCCGCCGCCTCGAAATCCGCGCTGGCCTTTTTCCCCAGGTATCCGGCGTAGCCCAGGGCGGGAACCCCGGCCAGGGCCATGGCCCCGCCCACGCAGCCGCCGCTTATGCGCCAGTCCTTGCCCTTGGAGCCGAGCACGCCCTCCTTGGAGATCCCTTCCGTGGCCAGGATGGTTCCGGCGGAGGCCAGGGCCACGCCGCCCACGGCGAATTTCAGGGCTTTTTTCGCCTCTTCCAGGGCCGCGTTATGGGGATTGGTCACATTGGCCGCCAGGGTGATGGATTTCTGGCCGATCTGCTTGATGTCGGTCTTGAAATCCGAGGCCGATTCGCCCAGGGAGATGGCGTATCCCTTGGTGAAGGTGAAATTCGCGCCGAGATTGAAATTGAGCCCCATCCCGGCCACCACGTTGGTCAGGGCGCCCGCGTACACGTAGTTGGTCAGTCCGCCCACCACCTGGCCGCATTCGCCCAGCACCATGGTGTTCATCGCGCCCTTGACCAGGGTTTCGTTCTCCCCCTCGGTCTGGGTGAGGATGCTCCCGCCGCCGCCCTCCTTGAGCGAGCCGATGGCGATGCCGCTGTTGTGAAAGGGCGACCACATGGCCATGGCTTCCTGGCCCTTGGCGTCGTTCATGAGCAGCTGGTTGTTTCCGGCGGATTTGATGGCGGAGATGGCGGAATTCTCGTTGTTGATGGGGTTGCGGTTCTCGCCGTTGTGCACGGCCGCGGCGATGACCGGCCGGTCCGGGTCCGCGTTGACGAAGGCCAGCAACACCTCCACCCCCTTGTGCAGGGGAAAATGCGCGCCGTACTGGGCGCCCGCGTAGGGTTCGGCCATGCGCAGCCAGCAGGAGGCGTGCCCGTCCGGCCTGTTCGCCAGATCGAAGGGCAGGCGGACCTTGTAGCGCCCGTACTGGTCCAGCTCCGCGTACTGGCCCGAGCTTTCGGCGTCGATCATGGCGTTGACCACCCCGGGCAGCCGGGTCTTTTCCGCGCGCCGGAGAGGCCTATACTGGACGTCGGCGGGAATGGCCGCGTAGCGGTTCTGGTAGCCGGATTCCAGCTGGGGAGCGGCGTCTCCCCCAAGGCCGCTGGTCAGGGGGCCGGAAGGCCTGCCCCGGTGCTCCACTTCCGTCACCAGGCAGGAAAGGTTGAATTCCGGGTCGGGGTGGCCGGAAATCGCGGCCAGGCCGCCCGCCCGGCAAGGCAGGCAGCCGCTTGCGCCCTGGAAGACGCGCTTTCCCGAAAGAAGCTCCTGGGCCCGGACCTTGGCCAGAAATTCCCCCTCTTCCATGGTCTCGAAATGATCGCCGTAATGGTAGGTCTTGCCCACGCCCTCGGGATCGACCCCGGTTTCGACGTACAGATTGAGGTCAGGCCGCAGGTAATTGTAATCCTTGAGCATGAGGGTCTGGGGGACGATTCTCTCCTCCAGGGTGAGGGAGAAAACGGCGTGGGGCTCCTCCAGTTCGTCCAGGCCCGAGGCCTGGCGGTAGGGAAAGGGCGCGTCCGCGAGGGGCGAATGGGCGATCTTCGCGTCCGTGATCACGACCTTTTCGCCCGCCGGGGTCTCCTCGAAAAAATAATACAGGCCCAGATGCTCCATCCACCGGGAGATGAAGTTGAAATGGGTCTCCCCGTACTGGCAGACGTACTCCATTTTCGGATAGTCGCGCGTGAGCCGCAGGTCGTAGAGCTCGACGCCGCATTCCTTGAACACGCTTTCCAGTATTTGCGGCAGGGTCATGTCCAGGAAGACCTGATTGTGCCGGGTCAGTTCCAGGAGCCGCAGTCTGGGGACGAGTTGCAGCGCGTAAAAGGAGCGTTCATCCACGGCGCCCATTTTGCGGAAGGAGAAGATGACGCCGCTGTAGGCGTTTTGCCATTGGGCGGAGGAAATCGTCACCGTGGCCGCCTTGCGGATCATCCTGCCCGCCGTGAGGCCCGGTTCGCTCGACGCGGCGAGCAGGGTGAAGGCGTAGGGTTCGGACAACGCGTCCCTGCCGGTGAATTCCACAACGGACAGGGCGCCTTCGGCAAGCCCTTCGACGCGCAGTTCCGCGAGCGGATCCTTTTTTTCACTCATGGCGATTCTCCGGCATACGGCGTTTGGACGGGAACCAGGGGCGGCGGCTTCGGCCGGCATATCCGCGCGCCGCCTCCCGTGATGGCCGGGCCGGTCGCGGAGAACCGAGGGTCCATTGTTTTCTATCTTCGGTTCCAGGGGAAGGCAATGGGCTTGCGAGGACCCGGCGCAATCGGCGCATGGGGATGGATGCCGGGAGGGCGGGCCGGCGGCCCGCCATGGGCCCTGGACGGCGGACCATCCTCCCCGGGGGGCCCGGGCTTCACGCATGCCCGTGACGGGATGCCGGGACTGGAGCGCGCCATGAAGCGGGACGCCGCCGGTTCCTTTCGAAGGGGCGCCTGCCCGGGCGGCTTGCGTTTTCGGGGCGCGGGCCGCATGCTTGCGGGAAATGTGCGGCGCGGCCCTCGCATGCTCGCGGCCGCCCGGCATGGAGCCCGCGAAAGGAGCGTTCGATGGCCTCCGAGACGCAACGCGACGATCAGGCCGGTTTCTGGGATGAAAAAGCCAGGACCTTTCCCCGGTACGAACCGGGCGAGCATACCTACGAAGCGGGCGTGCTCGCCAGGATTGCCGCGCACGGGGTGGATTTTCGCGGAAAGACCGTGCTCGACGTGGGCAGCGGCAGCGGGATGTACACCCTGCGCATCGCGCAATTGGCCCGCCGGGTCACGGCCGTGGACATCTCGGAGCGGATGCTTCGCATCCTGCGCCAGGACGCGGCCGCCCTTGGTCTCGACAACATCGAGTACGTCCATTCGAGCTGGGAGCAGTATCACGGCGACGGCGTTTTCGACGTGGTCTTCTGCTCCATGACTCCGGCCATCCGAAGCGAGGCCTCGCGCGAGAAGCTCTTGCGCTACAGCGGGGGCTTGACCGTCTTCATGGGCTACGCCGGGGTGATGTCCTCGGACATGCTGCAAGGCCTGCTCGCCCGGTACGGGATCGCCCCCAGGGTCTTCAACGACGGGCCGGACATGCGGGCATGGCTCGACGGGAAGGGCGTCGCGTACGCGGCCATCCCCATTGAGGGCCGGTGGACCCAGAGGCGCGGCAAGGAGGAGACCATCGCCTCCTTGTCCGCCATGCTTCTGCCCTATCAGGCGGCGCCGGACCGGGCCTTTCTGGAGGAATACGCCGCGGGTTTCCAGGAGGGGCCGGACGCGTATGTGGAGCGCACGGACTACAAGATCGAGCTCATAATCTGGAAGAAATAGGCGCGGCGCGGCCCGCAATCCGGAGGCGGTTGCCTTTTCCCCCGGCCGGGGGCTAGAGTCGGGCCTGATACGCGCTTTCGGCGTCAAAGATCGTTTCGTAGCTGTCCTGTCACGAACCACGGCGAGGAGGGCGAAATGTCGCGCGTGAAGCCTGTCGCATCCTTTGATCCTATCCTGAAGACGATCCATTGGGCGACCGTGGCCCTCCTTCTCATCCAACTGGCCACGGGCTGGATCATGACCGGACTGGACACGCTCCCCCGCCAGACCTTGAGCGGCCTCTACGCTCTGCACAAATCCTTCGGCATGCTCGTTCTTCTCCTGACGTTCGTTCGTTTGCCCTGGCGCCTTGCGCATGCGCAACCCCGCCTCCCCGCTTCCCTGCGTCCCTGGGAGGCCTTCCTGGCCATCCTGGTCGAGCGGCTGTTTTACGTCCTGCTCTTTCTCCAAACCTTTTCCGGCTGGGCCATCTACAGCATCTCTCCGTACAAGGCCCTGTTTTTCGGGACCAGGCGGATCCCCGACCTGCCCTTCCTGGGCGGGCTGGCCGGAAACGAGGCCGCGAAGGACCTGCTCGAGGGAATCCACAGGGCCGGGGCGGCGCTTTTGGCCGGACTCATCGTCCTGCACGCGGGCGCGGCTCTCAAGCACCATTTCATCGAGCGGGACGAGGTGTTGCTGCGCATGACCCCGAAGGCGCTTTGGCCGTGGCTGGGGCGGCTGCGCGCAGATGTCCGGGGCAAGAGACGCGGATAAGCCCGCGCTGTTGATGAGCCGTCCGGGCCGGAAAGCGCAAAACCGCGCGAGGGGTGAAAAGGCTCCCGCCTTTTGCGCCGCTTCGTCTGAAAAACCAAGGACGCGCGCATGTTCGTGACGAAACGCGTTTATGAAGAGGCTTCTCCCGAGGATGGGAAGCGCTACCTGGTGGACCGGCTCTGGCCCCGGGGCGTGAAAAAGGAGACGGCGGCCCTGGACGGCTGGCTGAAAAGCCTCGCCCCGAGCGACGCGCTGCGCAAATGGGCGCATAGCGGGCCTTTCCCGTGGGAGGAGTTCAAAAAACGCTATCAGGACGAGCTGACGGTCCCGGAAGCGAGGGGGAAAATGGAGCGTCTGCGCGAGGAGTCGCGCGCCGGGCGCGTCACCTTGCTGTTCGCGGCCAAAGATCCGCTACGCAACAACGCGGTTTGCCTGAAGGAAATTCTGGAGCAGGAAGAATGGCCGCGTATAAGCTGACGAGAGCCCATGATGACTCCTGGTTTGTTGCTCGAAGCGAGGGGAACGGCCACGCGTAGCGATGTCCGCGGCGAGTGCCGCGGGAAGGGGTTGTTCGCCTTTTCACTCCCAGGAACAGGCCTTTTCCGCTTCACCTAACAGACGAAAATCCGGAGGAGATTTCAACTCGCCGCGCGTGAGCGCCATCGACCGGCGGGAAAACCGGCATGCCGCCTCCAAGGCGCGGCGTCTTTCGCCGCGCCGGCGCGTATGCGGCGGGACTGCGCGGGAAACGCCGCGCCGGATCAGCGCCGCAGGCGGAGCGTGTTTTTTTGCGACAGGATGTGCTTGACCACGAAGTCCTTGCCGTGGGGGATGTATTCCTCCACCCAGTCCATGGCGCCGCGCACGTCCCCGGCCATGACCATCCGGGTCATGCCCCGGTGGATGACGATTTCGTTGTGCGTGTCGTCCCGGTCGTTCTCGATGCAGGCGATGATGACCTGCAGGGTCCGCATGAGGCTTTCTTCCAGTTCGGCCAGCTTCAGGCTGCCCGTCAGTCCGACCAGGGCCTTGTGGTAATTGATGTGGGCGTTGGCGATGATGACCGGATCGTCCAGCTCGGCCACCGCCTCGTAGGCGACGGTGCTTTCCTCCAGGGCGCGCAGCAGGCTTTGCGACGCCTCGGGGATGCATTCGCAGGCCTTGAGCTCCAGGATCCGGCGCGTCAGAAAGATGTCATCGATTTCCTCCAGGGACAGCTTGCGCACGGACGCCCCCTTGTTCGGCAGGTGGGCCACAAGCTCCTCGGCGCCCAGGATGCGCAGGGCCTCCCGCACCGAACTGCGCGAGACGCCCAGGGAGCGGGACAGGGCCACCTCCTTGAGCTGGTCGCCCGGGAGGAAGGTCCCGTCGAAAATGGCGCGCCGCAACGTCGCCGCGATCATGGCTACGCTGCTGGGCCTGGTCCCTTCTGTCTGGCGGGTCGTCATCTCTGTTTCCTGAACGTTGTTATCGCGCTTTCCAAACCACGCGCCCCCGGGAAAGGGACATGTCCGCCAGCGGGGCGCCGATGGCCGTGGCCAGCTGGTTGGGATGGCCGCAATCGAAAATGGTCACGTCCCCGCGCTTGCCCACGTCCAGGGAGCCCCGGTCATGCCCCTTGCCCAGGGCGTAGGCCGCGTTCAGGGTGGCGCCCACGATGGCCTCGGCCGGGGTGAGCCTGAACCAGGAACAGGCCTGGGCGATGGTCAGCGGCAACGAGGTGGCCTGGAACGACGAGCAGTAGTCCGTGGCCACGGCGACGGGAACGTTGTTCTCGATGAAGAGCCTGGCGTTGGCCTTTTGTTCGTCGAGATAGAACTGTTCCGCCAGCGGCAAGAGCACGGCGACCGTCGAGGCGGCGCCCACGGCCCGTATTTCGGAATCCGGCGTATAGGTGAGGTGGTCGGCGGAAAGCGCTCCCCCCTCGACCGCCGTGCGCCACCCGCGTGAATCGGAGGACGCGTCCGCATGAATGCGGACAGGTAACCCCAAAGAACGGGAAACATCAATGAGCTCTTTGGCCTGGGAGGCCGAAAAGTCGCCGTTTTCACAGGAGATGTCGTGCAGCTCGGCGATGCCCTGGGCAAGCGCGGCGGGAAGCATCTCGTTTCTGACGCTGGCGAGGAACGCCTCGGCGCTGCGTCCGTCCTGGGGCGCGATATGGGCGCCCAGAAAGGTGAAGACGATGTCCATGGCCGTGTGTCCGGCGGCCTGGCGCAACAGCCGCAAAAGCCGCAGCTCGCCCTCGGCGTCGAGCCCGTAGCCGGACTTGACCTCGAGCGTGGTCACCCCTCCGGCCGCGATGCGCTCGAAGGCGCGGGCGGCGTTGCGCAGAAGCTCCTCGTCGCCCGCCTTGCGCGTGTTCACGATGGTGGACCAGATGCCGCCGCCCTCGGCGCGGATTTCCCCGCCGCTGGCGCCTTCCAGACGGCGCACGTACTCCCAGTGCCGGTCGCCCGCGAAAATGGGATGGCAGTGGCATTCCACGAGCCCGGGCAGGACCGTCTTGCCCGAGGCGTCAAGCACGGGCGCGTCGTCGCCGTATCGGCGCAGCACTTCTTCCGATGAGCCCACGGCCTTGATGACGCCGCCGCGAATGGCCAGGGCGCCGTCGTGGATGACGTCGAGCTCCCCCTGGGCCCGGCCCGCCCGGGGGCCGCCCGCGGCGTCCGTGACGCGCGCGAGGCTTTTTGCGTGGGCAATGGTGACGTCGCCGTTCATCGTCATCCCCTTTTTTTCTTTCGGCGCGGCGCGGTTCATGACGTCCGGGCGCATGCCAGCTCCTGCAGCGCGCGGGCCGTGATGCTCGCGGCGCACAGCGCCGGCAGCCCGGACGCGTCGCGGACCGTCCGGCGTTGCTCCTCCGTGAATCCCATGTCGTCCAGCAGGACGACGTCCGCGCCCGCCGCGCTCGCCCGCAAGGCCGCCAGGACGAGCGCCTCCCTCCCGTCATAGGGCGAGGCCGCCGCCGTGGAAACGCGGGCCGCGTAGGCGCTCCACTGGGCGGGCGCCGCTTCCATGTCGGACTCCGGCCCGATGACGCACAAATGTCCGCGGCCCGCCATGGCGGCGACCACGGGGCGGATAAGCGTTATGGGCTCGATAAGCCGGGGGACGGCCCGCTTCAATTCCGGAAACCGTCCCGAACAAAGAAGAACCAGGGCGTCGCAGCGCGCATCCAGTTCCAGCCCGGCGGCGATGAGCCGGGGCAGGAGAAGGCGCTTGGCCACGAACACGCCTTTGACGGCGCCATGTTCGGCCCGCAGGCAGGTTTCGATGCCGGGTTCCCCCGCCTGTGGGGCCAGCCGCGCGCAGTCCCCATGGTCCAGACCGTCCAGGGCGCCGCGTTGCGAGAAGGCGACGCCGTCTCCCAGGACGGCCCGAAACGTGGGTTCGATGTCCGTGCGGGGCGCCTGCCCCAGCGTCAGCATTCCATACGTGACCATGCGAGTGTTCCGTGGCGCGGCCGGGCCGGGACATGAAGAAGCCACTCCCGGGAGGAAGTGGCTTCTTCACGGCATTGACCGGTATTAGTTGACGGCTTCGCCATTGATGAGGGGACGCTCAAGGGCGCCGGATTCGGCGCCCCATTTCTTGAGGATCTCCAGGTAGGCGCCGTCGGCGAAGACCTTTTTCAGCGCGGCGTACACGGCGTCGCGCAGCTTGGCGTTGTCCTTGCTGAAAGCGATGCCGTAGGGGTTGGACTCAAGCAGCGGCCCCACGGCCACGAAGGCGCCCTTTTGCTGCACATTGGCCCAGCCCAGGGCCTCGGGGCTCAGGGCGGAAGCCTGGGCCCGGCCCTGCAGCATCTGCATGCGCGCGGAGGCCGCGGAATCCATGGCCATGATGGTGATGCCGGGCTTGCCCTTGTCGAGGAGGTTGTCCTTGTTCCATTTCTGCATGGTGGTCAGGTAGTCCGTGGAGGCGGACACCGCCAGGGTCTTGCCGCTTAGGTCCTCAAGGCTCTTGATTTCGCCCGCCAGCTCCTTGGTGGTGAAGCACTGGGTGCCGGAATTGAAATAGTCGATGAAGTCAAGGGTCTTGCGGCGCTCGGCGCTGTCGGACATGCCGGAGATGACCATATCCACGCGCTTGGTGTTGATGGAGTTGATGAGCTGGTCGAACTGCTGATCGTCGAACTCGATGGCGATGCCGAGCTCCTTGGCCATGGCCTGGGCCAGCTCCACGTCGATGCCGACCAGGGCGTCGGAACCGGGTTCCTTGAATTCCATGGGAGGAAAGATGCCGTTGACGCCGATGATGATCTTTCCGCTTTTCTTGATGGCGTCGGGCAGCATGTCGTGCAGGGACGCGGCGAAGGCCGGGCCCGAGAACAAAAGGACGGCAAGGCACAGCATTGTGGTGAGATTCTTTTTAAGCAACGTCTTTTCCTCCTGGTAGGCCATGGGCTGGGTTGATGATTCTGGCCGCTATGGGCGAATGCGTTCCTCACGACAGGGGCTGGCGCATCGGTCGCGTCCGCCTTTCGCGATCCGGCTCGACCGCCGCCCCGGGCGGCGTCCTTGAAAAAAAGAGGGAATCAAGACGGCATCCTCAAGCCGCGCAGGCGCTCATCGAGCGGGCGCGCGCTCGGCGATGGAGCCGAGAAAGGCTTTGGTGCGTTCCTCCCGGGGATTGTCGAACACCTGCGCCGGGGTTCCCTCCTCCACCACGCAGCCCTGGTCCATGAAGACCACCTTGTGGGCCACGTTCTTGGCGAACTCCATCTCGTGGGTGACCACGATCATGGTCATGCCGCTTTCGGCAAGATCGCGCATGACGGTGAGCACTTCGCCCACAAGCTCCGGGTCCAGGGCGCTCGTAGGCTCGTCGAAGAGCATGAGCCCCGGCTCCATGGCCAGGGAGCGGGCGATGGCCACGCGCTGCTGCTGCCCGCCGGAGAGCTGCTTGGGAAAGCGGTCCGCCCAGTCCCGCAGCCCGACCTTCTCCAGAAGCCCGTAGGCGCGCCGCCTGGCCGTCCGGGGATCCTCCCGCTTGACCGTGACCGGACCCTCGATGATGTTCTCCAGGACCGTCATGTGCGGGAACAGGTTGAAATTCTGGAAGACCATGCCGATCTTCGCCCGCATCCCGCAGAGTTCCTTTTCGTTCTGCTCGTACAACCGGCCCTTGCGCTCGTTGTAGCCGACCAGCGCGCCGGCGACGTAGATCCGGCCCGCGTTGATGGTCTCCAGGTGATTGACGCAGCGCAGAAAGGTGCTTTTCCCGGAGCCCGAGGGGCCGAGCAGGCACAACACCTCGCCCTTGTCCACGTCCAGATTGATCCCTTTGAGGATCTCGTGGTCGCCGTAGGATTTGTGGACGTTCACGGCGCGCAGCATGGGGATTTCGCTTGGCATGGCTAGGCTCCGTCCCGGCGCTTTCCGCCAAAGGCGTTGGCCCGCAAGGTTCCCAGGAAACCGCGTTTTTCGCCGAAGGCGTGTCCGCGCGCGAAACGCCGTTCGATCCCCATCTGAAAGACGCTCAGGATGGTCACCACGATCAGGTACCAGCCGGTGGCCACGATGAGCAGTTCCATGACCTTGGCGTTGACGAAATAGATGACCTGGGCCTTGTGCAACAGTTCGGTGAAGGCGATGGCGCTGGCCATGGACGAGGTCTTGAGCAGGCCGATGAATTCATTGCCCACGGGCGGGATGATGACGCGCATGGCCTGGGGCAGAACGATGCGGCGCATGGCCAAAAGCCGGGTCATGCCGAGCGAGGTTGCGGCGTCGAGCTGTCCCTTGTCCACGGAGAGGATGCCGCCGCGCACGATTTCCGTCAGATAGGCGCCCTCGTTGAGACCCAGCCCCAGAAGGGCGGCCATGAAGGGCGTCATCACGTCCACCATGCGGTATTGGGCGAAGCCCAGGTTTACCACGGGAAAGATGAGCGCCAGATTGAACCAGATGAGAAGCTGCAGATAGACCGGGGCGCCCCGGAACAGCCAGATGTAGAGCCCCGAAAACATGCGGGACACGGGATTCTGGGAAAGACGCATGATGGCGAAGATCACCCCGAGCGCAAGCCCCATGAGCATGGAGCAGATCGTGATGAGGATGGTGCTTGCCAGGCCGTCGAGAAGCGCCGCCGAAAAGAAGAACTTCTCCACCACGGGCCAGTCGATCTGCCCCACGATGAAGGCGTTCACGATAAGGCCCAAAAGCCCTATCAGGACAACGCCGGAAACCCATCGTCCGTAGTGGCGCAGCGGAATGATTTTGTCGTTGGTCATCATGTCTTTTTCCAAGGCCGAACGCGTCGGAAACGGCTTCCCGCGTGATTCCCGGACGGAACCCGCAAGGAATGTCCGACAATTTTTGTCGGACAACTTTTGCCCGGCAATGGAGCCTCCGTCAAGACAAATTACGGTTTGCTGACAAATATGGCAAAAGAGGGCGCCGCATTCCCGCGACGCGTCGTCCTGAGTCCGGTTCGTTTGGGGCTTCGGACCGATCCCGCGTGTTCAAGACGGGAGATGATGCACAATGCTCCGGCAATCTGCCGATGCTCGATCCAGAGTCCATAAGCAGATGAAATGATGAAGGGGTTCCAAGAGGCGCGGCCTTGGCCGGCGGCGGGTTCTTGCCAACCCATTGCGCATCATTCCCGACGGTGGGCGCCCAAGCTACGTGACCGTCGCGGCCGCCTGGAACGGGGAGAAGGGCGCCAGGGGAGGGCCCAAGGCCGAACCTCACGGGCCATGGGCGCCGCATGACGCGCGCGGCAGAGGGGCGAGCGGTGGGCATGCCGCAGCGTACGGGGGCGCCGGAAAGAGCGTGGGGCGTGATCCTGTATCCGGTCCTCCCCATTGGGCGGCGGACGCAAAAAGGGGCGGTCGCGGCCTCCAACTGCGCCGCATCCGTCATGATGGCCGTTGCGGCGGGGACGATAAGCGCGGGGACGGCGTTTCATGCTTCCTACATCTATCGCTGCGATCCGTAACAGCGTGGGCTTCTTTCCTGGACTCCCTGTTGCGGATGTTTTATGAAAAAATGCAGGATCCGCCTCATGGCGCCCGGCTCGCAACGCCTCCATCGGATCGGCCGGATCGGCCGGATCGGCCGGATCCGCCGGATCTGGACGATGCGGCGGGGCGTCTTGGACCATGGGATTTCACGCCTCGGGCGTCGGGGAATCGCCTCGCAAGCGCGCGGGGCCAACCGGGGCCGGTCACTCTTAACGGGACAGGTGCGCGATGAAAACAGCCATGTCTTTTGGAACGATGGTTTTGTCTGTTTGTCTCCTGGTTCCCTTGACCCTGGCCGCCGCGACAAAGCAGGGCGACCGCGTCAATGCGACATACTGGTGCGCCTGGGGCGGCAATACCTCGTACAGCGTCGAAGGCAAGCAGATCCAGTCGAACCCCGTCGATATGGACGCCGTCGACTCCTGTTACAATGTCATCATCGTCGCCTTCATCGTGACCGATGATTCGGGGAACTATATCCTCGCCTTGAAAAACCCGGGATCGCAAGGGAGTTCGTATTACACGGAACAACAAGTGAAGGACATGATCGCCAGGGCGAAGGAACAGGGACGAAAAGTGATCGTCTCCCTTGGCGGACAATTTTTCAAAGTGAGCATGAAAACCCAGGATGACGTGACCACGTTTTCCACCCAGACGCGGAATATCGTCGATGCGTACGGGTTCGAAGGCATCGACCTGGACCTTGAAACCGATGCGCTCAGCGGGATCGATCCGGCGCTCATGGCTCAGGCGGTCATGGACGTCGTCTCCCATTACCGGGACCTGGGTCAGGATTTTTGGCTAACCGCCGCTCCTGAATGGTGCTATATCGTTCCGTTCATGTACGGCTCGGGACAATGGGCCTCCCATACGCTCGCGGGCTCGTTCTACGTTGATCTGGTCCAGGCCGCCGGAATCGCCAATTTTTCGTATTTCTGGCCGCAACTGTACAATCAGGGCCCGGCCAACGGTTTCGCCGGTCCCGAAGAGGACGACCTGGGGTTTCCGGCCAAGGTGATTCCCACGGACGGCATGGACGCGTTCATGAGCGGCTTCGCCTGGGCCGCCTCCACGACCCAGGGATACGAAGCCAACGGGAGCATGGGCGTATTTATCCCCGCGCAGAAACTCGCGCTCGGCATTCCGGCGACGGAAGGCGCCGCAGGGGGGGAGATGACCTATATCGCGACCCCGGCGCTCATCGCTTCCGGCTGGAGCATGATGCGGCAAAACAACGTCGCGATCGCGGGGTTCATGAACTGGAGCGTGGACTGGGACGCCTTGACCATCACGGACGGTGAGTTGTCCGCCGGATATGCGCACGCGCCATGGGCCACGGGCCTGGCCGTGGCGGATGTCCTGAAAAGCGCCGCCGGGACGCCGCTTCCGGCCGTGGATATCCTGCTCATGGAGTGACCCGGCCCGCCGCCTTTGGCGGCGGCGCCAATCGCCCGCAACGACGAGGACCAGACATGGGCGACACGCACAGGATCCTGTATATTTCTCACGGCGGCGGCCCCCTGCCCGTGTTGGGGCATGCGGGCCACAAGGAAATGGCGGACAACCTGCGCCATCTGGCCGCGACCATGCCCAAGCCAGGGGCCATCCTCCTGATCAGCGCGCACTGGGAAGAATCCCGTCCAACGGCCACCCTCGGTTCACGCCCCCATCTGTACTTCGACTACTCCGGCTTTCCCCGGGAAGCGTACGAGCTGGAGTATCCCGCCCCCGGCGACGACGCGCTCGCCGGGAGCGTGGGCGAGGCGCTTGGGGCGGCCGGATTTGCGTGCGGCTTCGACGCCGAACGGGGATTCGACCACGCGCTGTTCATCCCGCTCATGCTCATGTACCCGCAGGCGGACGTTCCCTGCGTGGAATTGTCGCTTCTCAAGGGACTGGACCCGGCGGCCCACATCGCGCTTGGAGAGGCGCTGGCGGGCGTAACGCGCAAGGATCTGCTCATCATAGGATCAGGATTTTCCTTCCACAACATGCGGGCCTTCTTCACGCCGGATACGCCGGAAACCCGGGCCTGGAACGCCGCTTTCGACGCCTGGCTCACGGAAACCTGTTCCGGCCCGGCGCTTTCGGACGCCGAACGCCGTAACCGCCTGATCGAGTGGGAATCCGCCCCGCATGCCCGGTATTGCCATCCCAGGCAGGAGCATCTTCTTCCTTTGCACGTCTGTTTCGGCGCGGCGGGCGGGTCGCGTCCCGAAGCGTTCCACCTTGAGATATTGAATAAAAAGGCAAGCGCCTTCAGGTGGTAGGCGATCCTGCGGAGCGCCCCTTGCGCGCGCGGGGCGGGCGCCCCTTCGTGTAGGGATGCAGGGGCTCGCGAAGAGCGCCCCTTGCGCGCGCGGGGCGGGCTCTCCATCGCACAAGTAAACAGACTCTACTGGAGGGCGCTCCTTGCGCGCGCGGGGCGGGCATTGCGCTGGAGAGATCCGCAAGGATTGGCTCGCGCGCCCCTTGCGGGGCCCGGCGCCTCTTGCCGGGGGGCATTGCGCACGAATTCCCTCGGTACATCAGAAGACGCAACATCCTGAAACGCAATTCCCTGGCGCCATCCACAGCGCATTGACGCGGCTTCACAGTTGCTTCCCATACATTGAAAGTATTTCGGGCGTGTTCATCAAAGATGTCCGCCAGCAGCATCCCTTCCTTCACTATTGGCGTCTGCCGTACAATACTGTACATGTTGAAATCCATGTTGCAGCGCAGGGAGAGCCATGCTTTTCCTTGCAAAAATCAAAAAAAACGATTACTTTTTAAAAAGTAATAATTTTACCACAACCGGCCGTTTCATCGTTTACGCGCGCAACGGACGCGGCACGCCCAGGCGCCGTCAGATCCTTGCCAAAGGAGCCTGCCATGCATCGCCTGTCCACCATCGTTCTGACCGGTTCGCTCCTTCTGGCCGCCCTGTCGGCCTTTCCGTCCGCCGCCGCAACGGCCACGACCGGCGACGATAGCGTGCTCCTGTTCCTGGCCAGCCTGCGCCCGCCACGGTCCACCAGCATCACCGTTGGCGCGTCCGGCGGCTCCCTCACGCTGGGGCCGGGCAGCGTCGCCTTCCCGGCCGCCGCCTTCGACGCCGCAACCGCCGTGACCCTGCGCCAGACCACCCCGACAAACACCTATGGCCTCACTCCGTCCGGCAAGGCCTACGCCCTGGACATGGACGACGCCTGCCTGCGCCAGCCGGCCAGTCTGCAACTGCGCCTGGGCGGCCCGGACCGGCAGGTGGCAGTGGCTCTGAGTGAAACCGTCAGCTTCACCGCCGACAGCCAAAGCGCCAACCTGCCGGAAATCCAGGTCGGCGCGGTCTCCGGCGGCCTGCTGACGCTCACCCTGCCGGAAAGCGCCGAATGCCCGGCCGCGTCGGCCGGCGCGGCCGCCGCCGGCCAGGCGCCCGCCGCGGCCACCAAACGGGCCATCACCTTCTGGGCCATAAGCGGCTTCCGGGCCGAGACCAGCGCCCATTTCTACCTCGTCTACCCCATAGGCGTCCTGGGCGAATCCGAGGACTATCCCCAGCTCGTCCTGGACGCCGCCGAGGAGGCCTACGCCAAACTGAGCGCCATGGGCTTCGATTTCTCCAGCCGATTTTCCTGGCCGTTTCGCATCAACATCCTCACGGGGCTTGGCGAACGCGACGGGGAAATCGATCTGCCCCTTTCCGGCAAGCGTTACCAGAGCGTCAACATCAACGCCGCCCTGTGCGTCCCGGGCAAGGAGAAACTCCTCAAGGCCACGGTGGGTCATGAATTCTTCCACGCCGTCCAGAACCTCTACGACCCGCGCACGGCCCTGGCCATCCGCAACACCCTTTTGTTCACCCCGCATTTCCTGTGGCTGGCCGAAGCCAGTTCCACCTGGTTCGAGTCGTCCATGCTCGACGACCCGGCCTACGTCCCCTCGATCTTTCTCACCAACGCCGAAATGGCTTCCCGGGGCCTGGAAACGGGCGCGGACCGGACGGAGATGCAAAACATCGGCTACTGGGCCAGTGGCTTCCTGCGTTTTCTGCGCCTGGACCAGGGCTCCGATGCCTTCATTTTCAACCTGTGGACCACCGTGCGCAATCAGGTCGCCGGTACTTCGGGCTACAGCGATCTGCGGGCGCTCCTCGACGCCATGGGCGGCGGCATGGCGCTGGGCGGCAAGTGGACGACCTTCGCCAACCGCTTCCATACCAAAACCACGGGCTACTCCGGCTGGCCCCTGACGCCGGCCGACCGCGCCTGGTACAACGCCAGCCAGGCCTCGGCCGACATCGTCTCGGACCTGACGCCCTATAGCGCCCGCAAGCTGCTGTTCGTCTTCAACACCGCCGTGACCTCGCCCAACTACGTCATAAGCGTGCTCACCCCGCCCGCCAACCTGACCTACGCCCTCTACAAGGGCGCCGATGCCGCTGGTCCCTTCACTTTTCTCGGCAATCTGCGTTTCGGCTATCCTCAGCTATTTACCGCCGCCCCGGACGACATCTACCTGGTCTCGATCACCAACACCGACAGCGACGCGCCCTACGCCGCCACGGAGCAGGCCGCGGTCCACATCGGCCCCCAGGAAAGCTGCGCCTATTGCCCGGACGTGCCTGACACGGCCGTCTACGGCATGTCCGTCTACTCGGGCAACGCGTACAAGTACTGGCGGCCATCGGCGGGAAGCTCGGACTACTATGCCTCGATCAGTTATTACGACGCGGCGGGGACAAAACCCAAGGAACTGGTCTGCAACTGGCCGTCAACTTTCAACATGCGTCTGCATAGCACCTATTACTCCTCCGGGGGCCAGGAATACCTGCTATCCTATGACGACAATGGTTCGGGACACGGGACGCATTACTGGTACTACGAGAGCGGCGCCTTGTGGTACGAGATGCAATACAACCACGGCAAACGGGACGGCGTCTGGCTGATCAACCAAGCCGACGGCAAGCCCGCCTACCGGGGCCTCTACGCGGGCGACAAGAAAAGCGGGAGCTTCGTCAAGTACGACACGGCCGGCGACCCGGTTCTGACCTGCGTCTATGCCGACGACCTGCTGCAATCCGGGCCGGCCGACGCCTGCTGGCAGGAATTCGGCGGCCTGTAGGCCGATGCCGGTCCGGAGAAATGCGCCAAGGGGCGCTACGGCGTCGTGGTCCCGGACCTCCGCCTGCCGGACGGGGACGCGGACGCGTAGCCGCCCCGTCGTGTCCCGCCCGGTTTGACGCTTTCGCGCCAGCCGTCCGCGCTCCGGCCCCGGAAGCCCGGCCCTCTCCGCGTTCCCATGCGTCCGCATGGAAACGCTCCCCAGGCGAAGATCCGTCCGGACCGGGAACGCCCAGGCCCCACGTCCTTTCCGGATATGCCTTGCGGCCGCCGCCCCGCATGACGCCCCGATCCCCGGCCCGGCGGGACCGGCGCGGCGCAAAGAAGTTTCGGGCAAAGGGCTTGCCTAAGGCCGTGGACTCTGAGTACGCTCAAAGGGCTACTTCACCTGTGGAGGCTCGATGAGCATCACGAAATTCGCCATCCCGGAAGTGATCTTCGGCAACGGCAGCATAAAGTATCTCGCGCCCTGCGCCCGCCGTCTCGGGGCCAAGCGCGTTCTCCTGGTCAGCGACCCCGGCGTGGAAAAGGCCGGCTGGGTCGAAGTCCTCATGGACCTGCTCCGAAAGGATTCCATCAAATGCGTCTACTTCAACGGGGTCTGTTCCAACCCCCGCGACGCGCAGGTGCATGAGGGAGCGGAGCTGTATCTGGAGAACGGCGCCGACGTCATCATCGGCATAGGCGGCGGCAGCCCCATCGACGCGGCCAAGGGAATATCCACCATCGTGGGCAACGGAGGCCGGATCAGGGACTACGAGGGGGCCAACAAGATCATGCGTCCCCTCCCCCCCATGATCTTCATCCCCTCCACCGCGGGCAGCGGTTCGGACGTCTCCCAGTTCTGCATCATCACCGACATCGAGCGGCAGGTGAAGATGTCCATCATCAGCCGTTCCCTGGTGCCCAACCTTTCCATCATCGACCCCAACCTGCTGCGCACGAAAAGCCAGGAGCTGATCGCCGCCTCGGCCATCGACGCCCTGGCCCACGCCGTGGAATCCTACGTCTCCAGGCTGGCGTCGCCCTTTACCGAGCCGCAGTCGCTGCTGGCCATCCAGCTGTTCATGGAGAACGTCCGCGAGGCGGTGGATTCCCGCTCGCCGGAGGCGCTCGAAAACCTGAGCATCGCCAGCACGGCGGCCGGCATGGCCTTCAGCAACGCGGGGCTGGGCATCGCCCACTCCCTGGCCCATTCCATCGGCGGCCGGTTCGACGTGCTGCACGGCATGGTCCATCCCGTGCTGCTGCCCTCGGTCATGCGCTTCAACCTCTCGTCCAGACCGAAGAAGCTGGCCCGCGTGGGGTTGCAGATAACCGGAAAGGAATACAAGTCCGACGAGATGCAGGCCATCATGGGCATCGAATACCTGGAGCGGTTGTTCCTGGAGCTGGGCGTGGCATGCCGGTTGCGGGACATCCTGCCCGACGACGGCGAGCTCGAACTGCTCTGCCACAAGGCGTTGCCCGACGCCTGCACCCTGACCAATCCCCGGGAGACAACCTGCAAAGACCTGATGAAGGTATGCGAGGCCGCATGGTGAGCAGCTCGAAAACGACCCTCGAAGACCTCATGGGCATTGAGCACAGCAAGCTCAATTTCTTTCAGGAACTGCGGCAGAGCATCCAGAAGCTGAAGGCCAGCCACCGGGAGTCCGAGGACCAGCGCCTCGAAATCGCGGCCATCCTCGAAGGCATCACCGACGTCATGATGGTCCTGTCGGAGAACCTGGAGATCATCTCGGTGAACCACGTCTTCCTGGAGCTTTTCCCGGGCATCAACCCCATCGGCCGGTACTGCTACGAGGTGTTCCGGCACACCGACTACCCGTGCCACGAATGCCCGGCTTTCCGCTCCCTCAGCACCGACGCGGTCTGCCGGGAAACGGCCATCTTTCGCATCGGCGGCCGCAACCGGCAATACCACATGGTCGCGGCGCCCCTGAAGAATCCCCACCTCCCCCAGCACCGCGTGCTGATCTTCAAGCGGGACGTGACCATGGAGAAGGAATACCAGGCCAAATTCTACCAGGCCGAAAAGATGGCCACCATCGGCATGCTGGCGGCGGGGGTGGCCCACGAGGTCAACAATCCCCTGGCCGCGGTGTCGGGTTTCGCCGAGGGGCTCAAACGCCGGCTGCCAAAGCTTGAAGGCATCGTGGACGAAGCCCTCTACGAGGATTTCAAGGAGTACACGGACACCATCCTCAAGGAATGCTCGCGCTGCCAGAAGATCGTCAAGACCCTCCTGACCTTCAGCAGGCCCATGGTGGCCGATTTCACCCAGGTCAGCGTCAACCGCGTGGTCAAGGACAGCATCCGCATCCTGCAGCATCATTTCAAGAGCCGTCCGAAACTCAAGGTCTCCATGTCCCTGGCGGAAATCCTGCCCATGATCTACGGCGACGAAGCCCAGCTGAAGCAGGTCGCCCTGAACCTCTTGACCAACGCGGTGGACGCCATCGGGAACGGGGAGGGGGAGCTGTGCGTGTCCACCACCATCCACGAAGGCGGGGTCCGCATGTCGGTGAGCGACACAGGCTGCGGCATCCCCGAAAAGGATCTGGACAAGCTCTTCGAACCGTTTTTTACCACCAAGCCCGTGGGCAAGGGCATCGGCATCGGTCTGGCCACCTGCTACCACATCGTCCGGGACCACGGCGGCGAGATCACGGTCAACAGCGAACCGTGCGCCGGGACGTGCTTCTCGGTCACGCTCCCCATCGGGAAACGGGGCCGGCATGGCTAACGCATACAGGGTCCTGGTCATCGACGACGAAGAGTCGATACTCCGGCTGCTCGAGCACGAGCTGAGCACGCCGGAACGCATCGTGGACACGGCGCCGACGGCCGCCATCGGCCTGGAGAAATTCGCCAAGGGGCACTACGACGTCGTGGTCTCGGACATCCGCCTGCCGGACGGGGACGGCCTGGACATGCTCGCCCAGTTCAAGACGGCCTATCCCGATATCGAGGTGGTGCTGATCACCGGGCACGGAAACATCGACAACGCGGTCGAGGCCATGCGCATCGGGGCGTACGACTATCTGACCAAACCCTTTCACCTCGACCGGGTGGAAATGGTCATCGAGCGGGCCTACCAGCGGGTCTGCCTCCAGCGGGAAAACCGCGGCTTCAGGCATTCCAAGCAGACCGTGGCCTCTTCCATGCTGGTGGGGAATTCCGCGCCCATCAAACAGATCAAGTATCTCATAAGCCGGGTGGCTCCGACGGACGTGGCCGTGCTGATCACCGGCGAAAGCGGCGTGGGCAAGGACGTGGTGGCGCGCGCCATCCAGGAGCAGAGCGAACGCGGCGAACGGCCCTTCATCGTCAAGAACTGCGCCACACTGCAAAAAGAGCTCATGCGCAGCGAACTGTTCGGGCATATGCGCGGCGCCTTCACCGGGGCCACCGAAAGCCAGGAGGGCCTTATGACCTTCGCCGATTCCGGGACCCTGTTCCTGGACGAGATCGGCGAACTGCCCCTGGAAGTGCAGGGGTCGCTGCTTAGGGTGCTGGAGGCCAAGACCTACCGCCGGGTTGGGGAGAAAAACGAACGGCGCATCGACATCCGGTTCCTGTTCGCCACGAGCCGGAACCTCGCCAAGGAGGTGGAGGAGGGACGGTTCAACGAGGCCCTGTATCACCGCATCAACGTCTTCAACATCGCCATTCCCCCCTTGTGCCTGCGCAAGGAGGACATTCCCCTGCTGGTGGACCATTTCCTGGGCCGCATGAGCATCGCCATGCGCCGGGAACGTCTGACCATCACGGACAAGGCCGTCCAGTGCCTGACCCAATACGCCTGGCCCGGCAATGTCCGGGAACTGCGTAACGTGCTGGAGCGCAGCATCATCCTGGCCGAGGGAGGCGTGATCACCGACCAGGCCTTGCCGAGGGAGCTGGCGGAATACGCCGATCAGGGCGGCGGCACGGTTTTTTCCCTGGAGGAGCTGGAACGCGAGCACATTCAGCGCGCGCTCCAGTTCTACGACGGCAACCGCCAGCAGGCGGCCAGGGCTCTGGGAATAGGCAGAAAAACCCTGTACCGGAAAATCGAGAAATTCGGGCTGGGCTAGCCCCGCCTTCGGATCATCGAAGGCTCCCGCTGCGAAAACCCGTTTCGACAACGGGTTTTTTTGCGTCCGGCGAAACGGGGAATTGTGACCCAATTGATAGGAATTTGTGTATCAAAACGATACACATAATAACATACTAAAATATTGGGAGATATTGCAATAATCACGAAGAGCGTGGTCATCGTGACTCAATCGGCATCAAGAAAGGCCACAGCAGGCTTTGGGGGTGAAAAATATAATATACTGGAACAATTGACTTAAAGAGAATGGTCCAATCCTTGCTCTAGGGGGATCGTCGCAGGGATGTGGCGAATACATGTCCCGAGTTCAGTCACCCTTATACCACAAGGACGGAACATTATGGCAGTGCAAGAACAAGTCAACGGCTTTTTCATCCCCAGCGTTACCCTTATCGGCATCGGCGCCCACAAGGAGATCCCGGCCAAAATCAAGGCGCTGGGCAGCAAAAAACCCCTGCTCGTGACTGACAAGGGAATCACCGCCTGCGGCATCACCCAGCAAATCGTCGATCTGCTCAGCGCCAACAAGATGAGCTGCGTGGTGTACGACGAGACGATCCCGAATCCCACCGACAAGAACGTCCACGACGGCGTGAAGGTCTACAAAGACAATAAATGCGATTCCCTGATCACCCTGGGCGGCGGCAGCTCCCACGACTGCGGCAAGGGCATCGGCCTGGTCGTGGCCAACGGCGGCAAGATTCATGATTTCGAAGGCGTGGACAAGTCCACCAAACCCATGCCCCCGTACATCGCGGTGAACACCACGGCCGGAACCGCCTCCGAAATGACCCGCTTTTGCATCATCACCGACACCTCCCGCAAGGTGAAGATGGCCATCGTCGACTGGCGCGTCACCCCGGGCATCGCCCTGGACGATCCCCTGCTGATGATGGGCATGCCCCCGGCCCTGACCGCCGCCACCGGCATGGACGCCCTGACCCACGCCGTCGAGGCTTACGTCTCGACCATCAGCACCCCGATGACCGACGCCTGCGCCGAGAAGGCCATCCGCCTCATCTTCAAATTCCTGCGCCGCGCCGTGGCCAACGGCAGGGACATCGAGGCCCGCGAAGGCATGTGCTTCGCCCAGTATCTGGCGGGCATGGCCTTCAACAACGCCAGCCTGGGCCACGTGCACGCCATGGCTCACCAGCTGGGCGGCTTCTATGACCTGCCCCATGGCGAATGCAACGCCATCCTCCTCCCCCACGTGGAGAAGTTCAACCTCATCGCCCGGGTGGAGCGGTTCGCCGAA
Source organism: uncultured Desulfovibrionaceae bacterium (assembly GCA_937934715.1). Taxonomy (GTDB): domain Bacteria; phylum Desulfobacterota; class Desulfovibrionia; order Desulfovibrionales; family Desulfovibrionaceae; genus CALGYO01. The sequence goes on from CALGYO010000049.1 coordinate 37,138, forward strand.
ATGGCCGAGATGATGGACCAGAACATCTCCGGCATGAGCAAGCGCGACGCCGCCGAAAAGTGCCTGGACGCCATCAGGCAGCTCTCCTCGGATGTCGGCATCCCCTCCGGGCTGGTGGAGTTGGGCAAGCGTTACGGCAAGGACGTCAAGATCGAAGACATCGCCGTGATGACCGCCAACGCCCAGAAGGACGCCTGCGGCCTGACCAACCCGCGTCTGCCGCGCGACGCCGACGTCATGGCCATCTACAAATCAGCCATGTAGTCCTCCTCCCTTTCGACGGGAGCGGGGCTCCGGCTCCGCTCCCGTTGAAAGACCGCTCGTATTCGAGCGGCGTTCCCGCGCCATCCGCTTGCACCCAAAAGGGAGAATCGCGTCCATGCCATCACATCCGAACGTCATTGACCCCGCATTCACTGGCGAGGTGCAGCGGGAAAGCGAGCAGAACCTCGCCCTGTGCTACCAGTGCGGCAACTGCACCGCCGGCTGCCCGGTTTCCTTCGCATACGACTACACGGTCAACCAGATCATGCGTCTGGTCCAGGCCGGAAGAAAGCGGGAGGCTTTGTCCTCCCACGCCATCTGGCTGTGCGCCTCCTGCGAGACCTGCACCACACGCTGTCCCAACGACATCGACGTGGCCAGGGTCATGGACGCGCTGCGCCACATGGCCCGCCGGGAAGACATGGTCAGCGAGAAGGCGGTCGGCGCTTTCTGGAAATCCTTCCTCGATTCCGTGGAGAAGCACGGACGCGTCTACGAGCTCGGCCTCATGGCCGCCTATGCGGGCAGGACGGGGCGCATGTTCACCGACGTGGACCTGGCGCCCATGGCCCTGCGCAAGGGCAAGCTCGGTCTGAAGGCGCATGACATCGAGAAAATCGCCGAGATCAGGGGCATCTTTGACCGCTACCGGGAGCAACAGCAATGAGTCCTCGTTACGCCTATTATCCGGGATGCTCGGGGCTTGGCTCCTCGCTCGAGTACGACACGTCCACGCGCGCCATGTGCGAGAGCCTCGGCGTCGAACTTGTGGACATCCCTGACTGGAACTGCTGCGGGTCCACCCCGGCGCACGCCGTCGATCACTTGTTGTCCGCCTGCCTGGCGGGACGGAACCTGGAGATCGCCGACGGGATGGCCGAAGAGCGCAAGCTCGACGGCATCATCACGCCGTGCCCCAGCTGCCTGAAAAATCTCAAGACCACCCAGCGCAGCCTGTCCGATCCCGAATTCCGCCGCAAGGTGGAGCAGGTGCTGGGCAAGCCTCTGCGCGCCGGACTGCCCATCAAGTCCGTGCTCCAGGTGGTGGTCGAGGACCTCGGGGTCGAGGCCCTGGGCCGCCTGGTCAAGACGCCGCTCGCCGGCATGCGGGTGGTTCCCTACTACGGCTGCATCATGGTCCGTCCTCCAAGGCTCATGCGGTTCGACGATCCGGAAAACCCCATGGCCCTGGACAACCTGCTGCGGGAACTGGGGGCCGAGGTGCTGCCCTTCGCCCTGAAGACGGACTGCTGCGGCGCGGCCCTGGGGACGGTCCGCAAGGACGTGGTGGCCAGGCTTTCCGGGCGCATCCTGGATGCGGCCGTAGAGGCCGGGGCCGACGCCATCGTCACGGCCTGTCCGTTGTGCCAGATGAACCTGGATATGCGGCGGCCGCAGATCAACCGCGCCAATCGCAGCAGGCACAACCTCCCCGTGTTCTATTATTCGCAGCTCGCCGGTCTCGCATCCGGGCAGGGGGAAGCGGCCACCATGATGGACAAACTCTGCGTCAGTCCGCGCCTCCTGCTCAATTCACTGGCGCAACACACCGGAGAAAGGGCGTAATGAACATCGGAGTCTTCGTCTGCCATTGCGGCAGCAACATCGCCGGAACCGTGGATACCGAGGCCGTGGCCAAGGCCGCCTTGGAGTATCGTGAAGTGGTCTTTGCCACGGACGCCATGTACGCCTGCTCCGAACCCGGCCAGGCGGGCATCGTGGAAGCCATCGGAACCTATGCCCTGGACGGCGTGGTGGTCGCGTCCTGCACCCCGCGCATGCACGAGGCGACCTTCCGGCGCACCCTGGAACGGGCGGGACTCAACAGGTACATGTTCGAGATGGCCAACATCCGGGAACATGTCTCCTGGGTCGGCAAGGACAAGGCGGCCAACACCCGCAAGGCCGCCGAGCTCGTGCACATGGCCGTGGAAAAGCTGCGCCGCAACGAACGGCTCCAGGCCGGCGAATTCGACATCGCCAAGCGGGTCATGGTCATCGGCGGCGGCGTGGCCGGCATCCAGGCCGCCCTGGACTGCGCCGACGGCGGGCTCGAAGTGGTCCTGGTGGAGCGCGAGCCGAGCATCGGCGGCAAGATGTCCAAGCTCGACAAGACCTTCCCCACCGTGGACTGCTCCAGCTGCATCCTGGGCCCCAAGATGGTGGATGTGGCCCAGCATCCCAACATCACCCTGTACGCCCTGTCCGAGGTGGACTCCGTGGACGGCTTCGTGGGCAATTTCAACGTCACCGTGCGCCGGAAAGCCGCCTACGTGGACTGGGACGCCTGCACCGGCTGCGGCGAATGCGCGGCCAAATGCCCGAGCAAGAAGACCCCGGACCGGTTCAACGAATTCATCGGCCTGACCACGGCCATCAACATTCCCTTCCCCCAGGCCATTCCCAAGAAGGCCAGCATCAACGCGAACGCCTGCATCAAGCTGACCAAGGGCAAATGCGGCGCGTGCGCCAAGGTCTGCCCGACCGGGGCCATCCGCTTCGACCAGAAGGACGAGCTGGTCACCGAGAAGGTGGGGGCCATCATCGCCGCCACGGGCTACGACCTGTTCGACTTCACCAAATACGGGGAATACGGCGGCGGCCGGTATCCGGACGTGATCACCGCCATGCAGTACGAGCGGCTGCTTTCGGCTTCCGGCCCCACCGAAGGCCACATCCGGCGGCCATCGGACGGGGCCGAGCCCAGGGACATCGTCTTCATCCAGTGCGTGGGCTCCCGGGACAAATCCATCGGCCGTCCCTACTGCACCGGGTTTTGCTGCATGTACACGGCGAAGCAGACCATCCTGACCAAGGATCACATGCCGGACTCCCAGTCCTACGTCTTCTACATGGACATCCGCTCGCCCGGAAAGAACTACGACGAATTCACCCGGCGGGCCATGGAGGAGTATGGCGCCAAGTACATCCGGGGCAGGGTCTCGGCCATCCAGCCGAAAAACGGCCGCTACCTGGTCAAGGGCGCGGACACGCTCCTGGGACGGCAGGTGGAGATCGAGGCCGACCTCGTCGTCCTGGCCGTAGGGGCCGAGGCCGCCAGGGGAGCGGGGGAGCTGGCCGAAAAGCTGCGCATCTCCTACGACCCGTACGGATTCTTCCTCGAGGGACATCCCAAGCTCAAACCCGTCGAAACCAACACCGCGGGCGTTTACCTGGCCGGTTCCTGCCAGGGGCCCAAGGACATCCCGTCCTCGGTGGCCCAGGGCGGCGCGGCCGCGGCCAAGGCGCTGTCCCTGTTGTCGAAGGACAAGCTGGCCAGCGACCCCCAGGTTTCGGGCGTCAAGCTGGCGCGCTGCATCGGCTGCGGCAAGTGCGAATCCGTCTGTCCCTTCGGCGCCATCGAGATGATCGAATTCCGCGGCATGCCAAAGGCCTCGATCATCGAAACCGTATGCCAGGGCTGCGGCGTCTGTACGGCGGCCTGTCCCCAGGGAGCGGCTCAGCTGCGCCATTTCACCGACAACCAGATACTCGCCGAGGTGAACGCCTTATGTCTGTAACCGAAGGAAAGGAACTGCGGATCATCGGCTTCCTTTGCAACTGGTGCTCCTACGCGGGCGCCGACACCGCCGGAGTGGGCCGCTTCGCCCAGCCCACGGACCTGCGGATCGTCAGGCTGCCCTGTACCGGCCGGATCAACCCGCTGTTCATCGTCCGCGCATTCATGAACGGAGCCGACGGGGTCCTCGTTTCCGGCTGCCACCCGCGGGATTGCCATTACTCCGAAGGCAATTTCTACGCGCGCAGGCGGCTCGAGACGCTCAAGGCCCTGCTGCCCGTCATCGGCGTGGATCCCGGCCGCTTCGAATACACCTGGGTTTCGGCTTCCGAGGGACAGCGTTGGCGGTCGGTGGTCGCCAGCTTTACCGAACAGGTCCATGCGCTGGGTTCCATGCCCCGTTTCATGTCCGGGACCAGCCTGGATCTGTGCCTGCGTCCGGCGGTCCAACCCCGCGTCTTCTAAAGGAGTCCCGCATGGCATCATCCCTTGACGAATTGAAAACCGCGATCAGAAAGGCGCTGCCCGGCCTCGATGTGGTCATCGCCTGGACGGCGGGCCCCGACGCCCTGAGCCACGCTCCGCTGTTCATCACGGAGGAGGCGGACGTCGCGCGCATCGAATGGGATCCCCGGTGTTCTCAGAACCTGGCCGGATACCTGCCCGGCCTGCGCGGCAAGAAGGCCGGCATCGTGGCCAAGGGCTGCGACGTCCGCTCCATTGTCGAGCTGCTGCAGGAAAAACTCATCGACCGGGAGGACGTCGTCATCTTCGGCCTGGATTGCCAAGGCGCCGTGGACGCCCGGTCGGCGCGCGCCGCTCTCGGCTCGTCCAGGGGCGTCCGGGACGTCGCCATCGACGGCGCGTCCGTATGCTTTTCCGTGAACGGGGAGCCCAGATTCTTTTCCCCGGGCGAGGTCCTGCAGAGCAAATGCTTCGGCTGCGCCGGGGCCGATGCCGGCCTCTGCGATCATTTCGCGGGCGAGCGCGGCCTGCCGCCCCAGTTCGGGAACCCGCCGGAATCGACGCTGGAGAGGCTGGAGGCCATGGACATGGAGGAGCGCCTGCGCTTCTGGGAAACGCAGATGAGCCGGTGCATCCGTTGCTACGCCTGCCGGTCCGCCTGCCCCCTGTGCGTCTGCCAGGACCACTGCGCGGCTCAGAGCCGCGAGCCCCACTGGGTGGATCAGACCGACCATCCCAGGGAAAAGCTCATGTTCCAGGCCATCCACGCCCTGCATACGGCCGGGCGCTGCACCGAATGCGGCGAATGCGAACGGGCCTGTCCCATGGGGCTGCCCGTCATGACCCTGAAGCGGGCCCTCAACCGCCGCATCAAGGACGTCTTCGACTACCAGGCCGGGATCGATCCGAACCAGACCCCGCCCCTGTTCGAGTTCCGGGAAGTGGAAACAAACATCAAGGAAAGGGAATGGTAATGCCCACCGCACGATACATCGCACACGACAAGCTCATGCCCTGGCTTCTGGGCCTGGCCGAAGGGAGGCGGGTGCTGGCCCCTGTGCGGGAGGGCGGAAAGACGCTCTTCCTGCCCCTCAGGGAAGACAGCCGGCTGGATCTGCGGGGGCTGGCCGACGACTCGGCCAAAGCGGCCCTGCTCCCGCGCTGCGAGCCCCTGCTCGAGTTCCACTACGCCAAAACCGCCGGCGTCCCGTCCAGGACGACGCTCGAGGTGCGCGAGATCCTGCCCGGCCAAGAGACCTTCCTCTTCGGCGTCAGGCCCTGCGACGCCAGGGGATTCACCGTGTTCGACCGCGTCTACGACGCCGGGACCCGCCGGGACATCTACTATTGCTCCCGCCGGGACAAGACGCTGGTGGCGGCGATCGCCTGCGCCGACCCGGCCGAGACCTGCTTCTGCAACCGCGTCGGCGGGGATCCCGGCGGTTCGGACGGCGCGGATCTTCTGTTCACGCCCGTCGAAGGCGGGTTCACGGTCGAGGCCGTGACCGAACGGGGCGGCGCGTTCCTGCGGGAGCAAGCGCTTGAGGAGGCGGACGGCAAGGCGGAGGAGGCGCGCGAGGTCCGCGAAGCCGTGAGACGGGCCATGCCCGAGGGCCCCTCCCTCGACGGCGCTCCGGACGAAGTGCTCCGGCTGTTCGACGACGGGGCATTCTGGGAGAGCGTGGCGGCCAAATGCCTGAGCTGCGGCGTCTGCAGCTATCTGTGTCCCACCTGCTACTGCTTCAACATGACCGACGAGAGCAACGGAAACGACGGGGTCCGGGTGCGGACCTGGGACAATTGCATGTCCTTCCAGTTTACCCTGGAGGGCAGCGGCCACAACCCGCGCAACGGGAAGGCCCAGCGCATGCGCAACCGGATCGGCCATAAATTCAGCTATTACCCAAAGTTACACGACGGCAATCTTGCCTGCGTGGGATGCGGGCGGTGCATCGCGAACTGCCCCGCGTCCATGGATGTCCGGGCTATCGTAATCCAAGCGCGTTCCCGCGTCCTGGACAAGGAGGAGTACGCCAATGAGTGATTCGTACAGATCCAACCTGTATCTCCCCGATATGGCCACCATCCAGGAGGTGATTGAGGAGACGCAGAACATCAAGACGTTCCGCGTCACGCTCAATAATCCCGACGCGATGCGCAGTTTCCGGTTCGAGCCGGGGCAGGTGGGGCAGCTGTCGGTCTTTGGCGTGGGGGAATCGACGTTCGTCATCAACTCGCCGCCCAGCCGCATGGACTATCTCCAGTTCAGCGTGATGCGCGTGGGGGAGCTGACCGAGAGGCTGCACAAGCTGCGGCCCGGCGACCAGATCGGCGTGCGCGCCCCTTTGGGCAACTGCTTTCCCTACAAGGCCATGAAGGGAAAGGACATCGTCTTCGTCGGCGGCGGCATCGGCATGGCTCCGTTGCGGACGCTCCTCCTCTACATGCTCGACAACCGGGAGGACTACGGCAAGATCACGCTGCTCTACGGCGCCCGCAGCCCCTCGGACATGGCCTTCAGCTATGAACTGCCCGACTGGCTGGGCCGGCCGGACATGACCACCGAACTGACCGTCGACAACGGGGCCCCGGGCTGGGAACGCCATATCGGGCTCATCCCCAACGTGCTCAAGGAAATGGCTCCCTCCTCCAAGGACGCCTTCGCCGTGACCTGCGGCCCGCCGATCATGATCAGGTTCACCATCGAAGCCCTGCATTCGCTGGGGTTCGAGGACGACCGGATCATCACCACCCTGGAAAAGCGGATGAAATGCGGGGTGGGCATCTGCGGCCGGTGCAACATCGGCACCAAATACGTCTGCAAGGACGGCCCGGTCTTCACCAACGCCCAGCTTCGGAGGCAGCCCAACGAGATGTAGACGCCCCGTTTTCCGGCCTTTGCGATCCGAAACGCCGACCGCCGTTTCGGATCGCCCTTTGGATTCGCGTTCGGGAGTTCGCCGCCGCGCCCTGTCAGGCGAGAGAGGAGCAAAGGGATGTACGATGACGTTGTGATTGACGGATGGATGGAGCGGGGCTGGCCGCCGGGCAACGCCGGGGGCGCCGGGGGGCTGTTCCTGACCCAGAGGGAAGCCGACTTCCTGCGTTTGCCGCCGGAACTTTTTTTCGCCTCCGAACTGTTCCAGGGAAAATACGTCCGGCGCAGGGACCTCGTGCGCGACTATCCCATACAATCGGTCTGCTCGCGCCGCAGCCTGCTCTACTCGGGAGAGCGGCTCGACCAGTTCGACCAGGACGTCTTTTTAGCCAGCGCGGCCCGGTTTCCCAGGCAGAAATCCTCGGCGCCCAGCGCTCTCAAAATGGACCTGAAGGCGCTGGCCAGGGAAGTGCTGGGCAGGGGGGGGGCCGTCGACCGGCGCCGGGTCTCCGAATCGCTGCGCAGGCTGGAGTCCGGGCGCATCAAGATCCGCGGCGGACGGTTCACCTGTTATCTGCAGCCCATCCAGAAGGCCCTGTTCGACGACAAGGCGGATCACTGCGTCATCGAGCTGAACCCGGAGATCCTCCGCGCGCTGCAACGCGGGGAGGATCTCCGGGGCTTCGTCCGTGAGCGTTTCCGGTTGTCCAAGGTTTCCATGGACCGCTGGCTGCACGGGGTCATGCACTACAGCGATCGCATCTGCATTCCCTTCGCCTGGCTCCCCGTCCTCTCCGGCAACGCCGGGGCCGTCCCCGCCCATGTGGAGGAATCCCTGAACCGGCTGCGCGGGTCGGCTCCGGCGTCTCGGCTGAAGCTGGGCGAAGGAGGACTTGAAATCAGCCGAGGCGATTGAGCGGCCGGGAAGAGATGATGAAAGGGTTAATGCATGGGGCCGTCGCCCCAGTCGTACAGCAGCCGGTCCTGCAGGGGCGCGTGCTCGTAGTCGGCCCACTTGTAGTCAGTCTGACTCATGAGCCACTGGATGACTTCGGCCTGGCTTGCGGGGGCGCCGGGGTATTCCACGACCTTGGAAATGATCTCTCCGAACGCATTGATTTCAATGGCGATCTTCATTGTTGCTCCGTTTGTTTTCACGAGCCGGGCCAGGGCGGCGCTCCGACGCGGCCAGCCCTCGGCCCGGCGCATCCTGTTGCGCGGGCCCGGCGGCAAGCGGCGTCCTTCAACCGTCGCTCGCCGCCCGCGGCCGGCAAGGGAAACGCAACGTCAATGCCTCCGGCCTAACGCAGGCCCGGGGCCGCGTCAAACCCGGGACAACCGGCCTTTTGCGTTGCGTAAGGGAAAAACGTGATATTTTACGGGAGGTTGCGGTAAGGGCGCTTCGGCTGGGCCTCGAAAAATAAAAACCAAACCAAATGCCACATTTTTTGAACCGGGTCAATGGTCAAAGTGCGGCGACAAGGAGTCTCTCCCATGAAGGCAGTCCCGGTCGAGAACGCCGTGGGCATGGTGCTCTGCCACGACATGACGCGCATCGTTCCAGACGAATACAAGGGCCCGGCCTTCCGCAAGGGGCACGTGATCACCGAAAACGATATCCCGGCCCTGCTGCGGATCGGCAAGGAGCATATCTACGTTCTGGATATGCCTCCGGGCAAGATCCACGAGGACGAGGCGGCCGTGCGCATAGCCAGGGCCGCCGCCGGTCCCGGACTGACCCTGACCTGTGCGTGCGAGGGGCGCGTGAACATGACGGCGGCCAAGGGGCTGCTCGAGATCGACGTGAAGGCCCTCTACGAGATCAATTCCATCGAGGAAGTGACGCTGGCGACCATGCACGACGGCATGGTCATCACCGCCGCGCGCGACGTGGCGGGCGCCCGCGTGGTGCCGCTTGTCGTCGACGAAGCCAAGGTCCGGCGGGTGGAAGCCATCTGCGCCGCGCATTACCCGGTGATCCAGTCGCTGCCCCTGAAGCGCATGCGCGTGGGCGTCGTGACCACCGGCAGCGAGATCGTCCACGGCCGCATCAAGGACAAATTCGGTCCGGTCCTGAACAGGAAGCTCGGCCTTTGGGGGTCGGAAATCATGGGACAGACCTTCGTCGGCGACGAGGTCGAGACGACCCGCGACGCCATTCTGCGGTTCGTGGCCGACGGCGCCGAGATGGTCATGGTTACCGGCGGCATGTCCGTGGACCCGGACGACCAGACTCCGGCGAGCATACGGGCCACGGGCGCCGACGTGGCGACGTACGGTTCGCCCACCTTCCCGGGCGCCATGTTTCTGCTGGCCTATCTCGGCGACGTCCCCATCCTGGGGCTGCCCGGTTGCGTCATGTACTACCGGGCGTCCATCTTCGATCTGGTCGCGCCCAGGCTGCTGGCCGGAAAGCGCGTTACCCGCGCGGACATTGTCTCCATGGGGCATGGCGGATTCTGCGCCGGATGCGAAACCTGCCGCTATCCCCTTTGTTCCTTCGGAAAGCACGGTTGATTGAAACGCAAAGCACCTACGAAACCCAGTACTGAGGAGAACATTCGATGAAAAAGACACTCCTGGTAAACGGCGTCAGCCGCATGGTGGTGGCCAAGCCCACTGCCCAGCTGGCGGATGTCCTGCGCAAGAACCTTGGACTGACGAGCGTCAAGATCGGTTGCGGTCAAGGACAGTGCGGCTCGTGCAGCATCATTCTGGACGGCAAGCTGGTCCGTTCCTGCGCCCGCAAGATGGAGCGCATTCCGGAAGGCGCTCAGATCACCACCCTGGAAGGCATCGGCACGCCCCAGTCGCTGCATCCCATCCAGCTGGCCTGGATGGCCTACGGCGGAGCCCAGTGCGGCTACTGTACGCCGGGCTTCATCGTCTCTTCCTACGCCCTGCTGGAATGCAATCCCAGCCCCACGCGCGGCGAAGTCCGCGACTGGTTCCAGAAATACCGCAACGTCTGCCGCTGCACCGGCTACAAACCGCTGGTGGACGCGGTCATGGCCGCCGCCGAAGTCATGCGCGGCGAAGTCCCGCTCTCGGCCCTGGAATTCAAGATTCCCGAAGACGGCCGCATCTGGGGCTCCAAGTATCCGCGCCCTTCCGCCGTGGCCAAAGTCACAGGAACCTGGGACTTCGGCGCCGACCTCGGCCTCAGGCTGCCCGACGACGCCTTGCATTGCGCCCTGGTCCAGGCCGAGACGTCCCATGCGCTCATCAAGTCCATCGACGTGTCCGAGGCCGAAAAGATGCCCGGCGTCTACAAGGTCGTCACCCATAAGGACATCAAGGGCAAGAACCGCATAACCGGGCTCATCACCTTCCCGTCCAACAAGGGCGACGGCTGGGACCGTCCCATCCTGTGCGACGAGAAGATCTTCCAGTACGGCGACGCCATCGCCATCGTCTGCGCCGACACCGAGGACCACGCCCATGACGCCGTGGCCAAGGTCAAGGTGGAGCTGGAGCAACTGCCCAGTTACATGAACGCCCATGCGGCCATGGCCGAGGACGCCATCGAGATCCATCCCGGCACTCCCAATATCTATTACACCCAGAAGGTGGCCAAGGGCGAAGACACGAAAGCCATCTTCGAGAAGGCCGACGTGGTCATCGAAGGCGACTTCTACACCCAGCGCCAGCCGCACATGCCCATCGAGCCGGACGTCGGGTTCGCCTACACCGCCGAGAACGGCAAGCTGTACATCCACTCCAAGTCCATCGGCGTGCACCTGCACATGTACATGATCGCCCCCGGTCTGGGCGTGGAGCCCGGGGACATGGTCATGGTGCAGAACCCCACGGGCGGCACCTTCGGCTACAAGTTCTCGCCCACCATGGAAGCCCTGGTCGGCGCGGCCACCCTGGCCACGGGACGCCCGGCGTTCCTGCGGTACAACTGGTATCAGCAGCAGACCTACACCGGCAAACGGTCCCCGCAGTTCACCACGGTGCGCCTGGCCGCCGCCAAGGACGGCCAGCTGCTCGGCCTGGAATCCGATTGGACCGTGGACCACGGCCCTTACTCCGAATTCGGCGACCTCCTGACCCTGCGCGGCGCCCAGTTCATCGGCGCCGGCTACGACATCCCGGCCATCCGGGGCGAAGGACGCACCGTCTGCACCAACCACTGCTGGGGCGCCGCCTTCCGCGGTTACGGCGGTCCGGAAGCGGAATTCCCCTCCGAGGCGCTGATGGACGAGCTGGCCGAAAAGCTGGGCATGGACCCGCTGGAGCTGCGCTACAAGAACGTCTACCGCAAAGGCTCCACCACGCCCACGGGGCAGGATCCCGAGGTGTATTCCCTGCCCGAGATGATCGACATCCTGCGGCCCAAATACGAGGAGGCCAAGAAAAAGGCCGCCGCCAACTCCACCGCCGAGTTCAAGCGCGGCGTGGGCGTGGCGCTCGGCATCTACGGCTCTGGCCTTGACGGCCCCGACACCGCCGAAGTGGACGTCGCCCTCAATGCGGACGGCTCCGTGACCGTCTACTCCTGCTGGGGCGATCACGGTCAGGGCGCGGACATGGGCACCCTGGGCACGGCCCACGAGGCCCTTCGCCCGCTCAACATCGCCCCCGGCCGGATTCACCTGGTGATGGGCGATACCAGTCTGGCGCCCAACGCGGGTCCGGCTGGCGGCAGCCGTTCCCAGGTCGTGGTCGGTCAGGCCACCAAGAACGCCTGCGAGCGGTTGCTGGAGGCCATGAAAAAGCCCGACGGCTCCTTGCGGACCTACGCTGAAATGGAGGCCGAGAAGCTGGACCTGCGCTACAGCGGCAAGTTCTCGGCGCCCGCCAACGATTGTGACGCGAACGGTCAGGGCAACCCCTTCTGCTGCTACATGTACGGCGTGTTCATGGCCGAAGTGGCCGTGGAGATCGCCACCGGCAAGACCACCGTGGAGAAGATGACCATGGTGGCCGACGTGGGCAAGGTCAACAACTTCCTGGTTGTGGACGGCCAGATCTACGGCGGCCTGGCCCAGGGCATCGGTCTGGCCCTTTCCGAAGACTACGAGGATATCAAGAAGCATTCGACCATGCTCGGCGCGGGCATTCCGTACATCAAGGACATCCCGGACGACATGGAGATCATCTATGTGGAGACGCCGCGTCCCAGCGGTCCCTTCGGCGCGTCCGGCGTGGGCGAGGTCCCGCTGTGCGGCCCGCACCCGGCGATCATCAACGCCATCCATAACGCCTGCGGCGTGCGCATCCGCGATCTGCCCGCCTACCCCGAAAAGGTGCTGGCCGGACTCAAAGCCCTCTAGCCCGCATCCGCGACCCGCAACCCAAGGGCGGCCCCGGGATTCCCCGGGGCCGCCCTTTTTCACGCCCCGCCCGCTCCGAAACGCCCCGCGGCCAGGCATCTTGCGCAGCGGCCATGCGGGACGCATGCTGGCGCAATACGCGCTGATGACGAATGCTCTTTGAACATTTCCCCGCGGCGGTCCCGGAGCGCGCTGGCGTTATCATCGCGGCGCCCGCCTGCTCTGAAAACAAACGGTCAATTCCTGTCCCGCTGTTGTCACGGCCTGGCGCACGATGCCGCGCGAAACGATTCCACAGCCGGTCTTTTGCGGCATGTCACAATACCGTCAGACGATTTCTGCCTTCACGCTTGCTCTGATACAGGGCGGCGTCCGCCCGGGACAACAGCTTTTCCGGTGAATCCTCCTCGAAGCGCTCCACGAAGGCGCAGCCAAGGCTGATGGTGACAAACGGACAGGTTCCCTGTTCATGAGGTATCCGTTCGTCCTCCACGGCCTGCCGGATGCGCTCGCCGATGAGCGCGGCGTCTTCCTTGCGTCCCAGCATGAGTACGGCGAACTCCTCTCCGCCATAGCGGCAGATCTGGTCCAGGTCCCGGCGGGCGCAACGGCGCGCCGCGCCGGCGATACGCCTGAGGCAAGCGTCGCCGCTTTGATGCCCGTACCGGTCATTGTATTTCTTGAAGAAGTCCACATCGAACAGGATCAGGGCCAGGCCCGCTCCCTCGCGTTGGGCCAGGCTCCATAAAAGCCGCAGGGTTTCGTCAAAATGGCGCCGATTGCGCAGTCCCGTCAGGCTGTCGGTCAAGGACAGCTCCTCGAGAAGCTTGTTGGCCGTTTCCAGCTCCTGCGTGCGCTGCGCAACGATATGTTCCAAGTTTTCGGCATGTTCCTGTATCTGTTTATGGGAGTTGGAGAGGTCGTTGGTCATGGAGTTGAACGCCAGGGCAAGCTGTCCCAGTTCGTCGTGAGAAATGACAGGCGCCTGAGAACGGAAGTCGCCTTGAGAAAGGGAGATGGCTCTCTCTTTCAAGAGTTTTATCTGCTTGACGCTGTAGGATACGACCAGGAGTGAAAGCGTGATGGCCACGGCGCTGACGGCGCACGCGGCGACGATGGAGAACAGAATGGACGTTGAGGAAGCCGAGGCGATCTCCTCCTGAATGGCGCTCTGGATATAACCGGCTTCGGATTTAGGCGCGATGACGCCGACAAAGAACATCACGGGGTCGATGGTGGCGCCGTTCCAGCGGAAGACCTTCGCAAAGGATCGCAGCGCCAGATAACATCCATCAGCATTATCGGAGAGGTCGTAGAGCGTAAAGGCATTCTCCTTTCCGGGGAGCTTTATGCTGGCAAAGCTTGGGATGCTGCTGGAAAAAATGTTGGTGGTTAAGGTGTTGACGCCCGCCCCAGGACCTCCTTTGGGATGCACGCCGAGCAATTTGCATTGTTCGTCGCTCAAACCCAGCATGTCTCCGTCGCTCGTCATGATAAACGAGAAGCCCTGCTTGCCCAGTTTGGCTTCCTGGACGATGCGGGCAATGTCGCCGATATTGACGTCTATGGCAACGGCGCCCGCGTTGGCGTCGCGTTTGGCGTTCCACAAGGGATGGAAAAACGTAAGCATGACGCCGGCGCCCCCGGCATCATCATAGAACGGAGTGATCGTGGTTTGGCTGGTCCCGTCAGCGAGCGGCCCTGCATTCCCATGTATCCATTTCTCCCAGCCTTCCACCATGTTGGGGAAAAAGAAGTCCCACCAATTTTGCACGTTGTGCCCGGGGTATGTTTCGTCGAAAAGAGCCGGCATCTGGGCCCAGGGGTACATCATCATCAAAGGAGCGCTCTTGGGGCCAACAATATAAAGCCATCCCTTTTGTACGCCATATTTGCCGATAGCGTGCATAAAGGGCTTGAGCGTGGACAGCGTCGCCGCATAGGAGCGGGTGGCCGTATCCACTTGGCCCGCCGCGTCATGCTGATATCCCCAGACGCTTATGCTGATGTCCGCATCGCCTTTTTCGATGTTGGACCAGTTTTGTTTCCGGTTGTACGCAAAGTCATTCCGGTAATAGTCGTAGCGCTGTAATTCTTCGCCGATTCGTTCCGCATCCGCGCCCATATCGATCAGGGTCTGGACGGTTCCGGCCAGCATGTTGAGTTCATGTGTGATTTCTTCTGTCCGCTGCCGGATGTTGATCGCGATGTTCCTGCTGCTTTCAGTAATAAAATCAGTATAGAGGCTTTTCATATGCCTATTGATGATGGATGAACTATCATCTGAAAGGCGATTGTACACGAATAATACGATAGTAAGGACGAAAAAAGTCGTCACAAGTGTTGGGACAACCACAAGAAACATCATCTTTGAATTGAAACTACGGGCGAAGGTCATTCGCATAATGCAACCACTTCAAGTTATAAGAGTATGTATGAGCGGTTCATGCTTTTAGGCGGATAATGCAATAGTCTTCTTTTTAACAGATGTATAAAATCGATTATTGTGTAGTCCTGGGCTCAGGACACCATCTCCAGTTTTATTGTCATGGTCAATATCTTTTCAGATCCATTCTCGTTTTACATGGATAACATCTCTTTGTTCAATCATTCATGTGGCCGCTGTACGCATTCAGTATGCCTTTCCCATCCAACCCTTCAGAATCGAAGAAGAACGATGACTGGTCCGGTGATCGCGGAAAAGCGCCCGGAACGTCCAAGCGCCAGCTCAGGACGGAAGGGCCGCCAGAAAATGGAAAACGCGCCCATCATCATCCCGTTTTGGGCGCCGCTGCGGAGCGTTTCCGGAAAGGAGACCGCTGCGCAACGTGTTGATAAAGGGACGTATTACCGGGAGCAAAAAATAGTTAACTATGCTGCGGCCGCATAGGCGACGGCAGCGCCTTCGAAATACCTTCTGACTTTTGCTGGCCGACGCTGACTGCTTCGTAAAAAGGCCCTCGAATTTGACCATCATGTCTCGCTTGTCACGGGCGCGCCTTTGGCGGAAGGCATTGCCCTCCAAGTCCTGATTCAAAAGTTCATCCGGATTCAGCTCCGGGTGGTAGGCGGGGAGAAAGAACAGACGAATCCTTTCACGGTTCTTTTCCAGCCACGGACTCACCTTGTTGGTCTTGTGCACGGCGTGGCGATCCACGAAAAAAAACCTTTTCACCGGATTGTTGCTGCATAAGACGATCGAGGAATTCAAGAAAGACCGGGACGGTGAAGCGCTCTCCAAAAACCATGAAACGCAGGTCCCCCTGGTTGGCAATGGCCGAAATCATGTTGCAGCCGAACCGTCGCCCCGAGGTCTTGACCGCCGGCGTCTTCCCTTTTCTCCCCACGTCGTTTCCGTCTGGTGGTCCGAACGCAGTCCCGTCTCGTCTCCCCGCCATATCCGGGCATTCTCTTCCTTGGCTTGACGGCGGATCTCAGGATGCTTCCGCTTGAGCCAGTCGCTCGCCTGGGCGGGATTCCGCTCCAAGGCGCGCTTTGCGGGCTTTTGCGGCGAAAGGGGCCATGCTTTGAGATATCGCCCCGCCGTCCAACGTGAAATATCGATCCCGTAGCGCCGCTCGATGAGCTCAGATACCAAATCCCTCGTCCAAAGAAGCCCGGGGAGCCGGAGCTGGTCCGGACATCTGCCCAATATGGATTTCTTGACCGCCCCCATCCGCTCCCTGTTCAGTCTCCCGCTCTTGGGGCGACCTTGCCGCTTCGTTTTCAGGGCTTTCTCGCCGTTCTCGCGATAGGCCTTCGCCAAGAGGCAAGCAGCTGTTCTGGAAACGCCGAAGACCTTGGCAGCCTCGGTCTGGCTCTTCCCATCCATAACCACAGACCGAACCACCTTAAACCGTATGGCTTCCTGGGCCGTTCGTGAAAGCGTTCTCGTGTCCGTGTGCGTCATGCCAAAGACATAGCATTATCACACGATACTGTTACATGCTTGTTGCTCCTTGTAATAACTTGTTTTTTTAGCAATTTAGGGGGGCGCATAGCATTGTTGGCTCCTGCCGCCGGTCATCCGTAGGTTTTGTGGCGCATCAGCCAGCTTGCTGCCTATGGACATCCAAGCCGTTTTTGTTGCAATAACGAGGTTTTTCTTCTCTGAGCTTGCCGGAATGGTGTAAAGTATTCACGCCGATCAAGCGTTGCTCGTCTTTGCAAAATGACGGAATAACCGGGGGCAACAGAGCGCAGCCGGGCGGGGGACGGCGGGTAGCAGGTTGTGACCATCTGCCCAGCCATAATTATGCAGATAAGGGTACGTTTCATCAAATTGTATAAAGTACCTTGTAAGGAAGAGATTGTACTCGCGTCAATTCTGTTGGGATCAAGGTCATGGGCATCTTGATTTTTGAGGAGATTGAAGCTACGTTCTATTCTAGTCCTTATTCTTGCTTGTTTAGTCGCTTTGCAACAACAGCATAGCGGGGTCGAAATAACTCTTAAGCCAAAGAATTTGAACTTCTGGATGTTGGCATTTGAGCGGACTACTCAAACATTTCCGAAAGCCGGGAAATGAAAATGAAAAAGATGATTGATTTGACTTTGGAATTAAGCGAGGCAAGAGAACAGTTCAAAGGGCTTCATCACCTTGGCACTCATATTGACATCATGGATACTGGTGGTTTGGCGCCTGAGCGCTTTATATCGAAGTGTCACCTGATTCAGGTTGTGAACATCTTTGACAGAGAGATTCAGCTTGGGGAGACGGGATTGAGTGCTATTGAAATCGAGAAAGGTGACAGTATCATTTTTCATACAGGGTGGATGAAGAAGTATTTCAAAACCGATCAATATTTCAAAGATCATGCTTATATATCCTTTGAAATAATACAGTATTTAATAAGCAAGCAGGTCAACTTGATTGGAATTGATGCCCCCGGGATTAGAAGAACAACTGGAGAGCATAAGCATTATGACATGGATGTTCTTTGTTCTCAATCCGGAGTTTTCAATTTGGAGAACCTCTGTTGCATAGAAAAGATTGAGCAGACCGAATTTAAGCTTTATTGTTTTCCGTTGTCGGATGCAAAATCGACAGGGACAACATGTCGAGTCATAGCTGAAATGGAGTGAAAACGGTCTTCATCGAATGACATGTAAATACTATTGTGTCGAGAAGCAGGGCAAGTAGTGGCGGGTTGTTGGCTAAGCCAAAGAAGAAGGGGTTAACCATTTCGGATTAACCCCTTGAAATTTGTGGTGGAGCTGGAGGGAATCGAACCCACGACCTCTTGAATGCCATGCCCGCTCTCCATTTATGGGGATGTGGACAAGAGTTGGACCAACGAAAGACTTACTGCAAGGCAAGGATACGAGATGACTGTTATTTCCCAATTCATGGAAACACATTTCAAGCATTTCAACGCCCGCGAGACCATGGATGCCGCCAAGGCTTGGCGCGAGCTGATCGAGTCGGGTGGCAAAATGTTTCTGGCCATGGCGGGCGCCATGAGTACGGCTGAGATAGGCATATCTCTGGCGGAGATGATCCGGCGGGAAAAAGTTCACGCCATCTGTTGCACCGGAGCCAATCTTGAGGAAGACGTATTTAACCTTTTCAGCCACAACAACTACGAGATGTTTCCCGGCTACGCCGATCTTTCCCCGCTTGACGAACGCGACCTATACGAGCGGGGCATGAACAGGGTGACGGACACCTGCATTCCCAAGACGGCCATGCAGCACGTGGAAAGCGTCATCGTGAAATTTTGGCAGGAGGCAGCCGAAAAGGGCGAGCCGCTTTTCCCCTACCAGTTCCTATACAAGGTTCTTGATGAGCCGAATATCGAGGAGCATTTTCACATTCCTCGCGAGCATTCCTGGGTTCTGGCGGCCAAGGAAAAGGGATTGCCCATTTTTTCGCCGGGCGCGGCAGACAGTTCCCTGGGCAACGCCTATTGCGCCGAGGTCATGCGCGGCGCTATTGCTGGGCGCCATGGCCTGCGCACGGATACCGAACTCATGGAATTTCTGGCGAAATGGTACATGGAGAACGCGGGAGAGGGGACGCCAGTGGGATTTTTTCAGATCGGCGGCGGCATCGCTGGCGATTTCTCTATATGCGTCGTCCCGATGCTCAACCAGGACGTGAAGGTGAAAAAGATACCACTCTGGGCCTATTTCGCCCAGATTGGCGACAGCCCAACCTCCAACGGATCCTATTCCGGCGCGCCGCCCAACGAAAAGATCACCTGGGGCAAGCTCGACGTGAACACGCCGCGATTCATGATCAATTCCGACGCCACAATCGTGGCGCCGCTAATTTTCGCCTATGTCATGAAACAATAGCCGCGAGGAACGGGCTTTAGTTTGGCAGGATTATAGCGCTCCCGTCCACGAAGGTCTCCCTTAAACCTATCCTGCACAGCTTCCAGGAGCGCAGGAGCGCACGTAGTCCAGTAGTTCGTGAGCAAAGGGCGTGTACACATGCATAGCCTCGAACCCAGGTTCCGTGCCGTGAAGGAACTGGAGCGCCAGATGCATGCGGCCTTCCTGGCCTGGGCCAACGCCCGCGAAGAAAAAGCCCAGCCTCTCGGCAGCCTCGCACAGACCCGGGGTATGCGGGTTGTCCAGAGGCAGGAGGAGCACTGTCAACGGGATGTCATGGGCGCGGGAGGCATGGAGTTGGGCCTCGATCTGGGCCAGCGCATCCCGGCCGGGCTCGGCCACCGTGACGAAGGCCCAGCCCTCCTTGAAGTCCGCCTCAGTTTCCAGGAGCGAGGGCGTGTCCGGTAGGTGGGCCTCGCCGGTCGCGTCCGTGACCTGGGGGTGGCCAAAGCCGATATGGGCAAGGATGCGTTCGATCATGCGCCTGTGCCGGGTCGGCAGATGGAGCGGGGCGGGATCGGGTTCACCGAGGCAGCGGATCAATACGAGATCGGCGATGCGGCCCGGGACGACGCTGGCTTTGTCAGCCCTGTCCTCACGCCAGATGCTTGCCGCCGGCCCTGCGGCCGTGAGCAGGGCGCATTCCCTGAGCCCGACGTGGAGCGCGGAACGCTGGGAGCGGACATGGCTTGTGACCGCCGAAGCCAGCACGACGCGCAGGCCGAGTTCGGCGGCGGCTTCGATGAGGTATTCGGCCAGTCCCCAGGAGCAGCCTTTCCCCTGGTGGCGCGCGTCCACGAACCCGAAGGTCAGTTCCCCGACTCCCGGTTCCAGAAGCAGCAGTGCGCCGTGGCCTGTTAGCCCGACGCCCTCGGCCTCGGTCACGACAGAGATCATCTCGCCTGTTTCAAGCATTTCCCGGACACTGGCCGGGTAATAAATCCGTTCGTCGAAGAGGACTGTACCGTGGGATCTCAAGGCGAGGCGAGCGATGGCCTCGGCGTCGTTGGGCGTTGCGCGGCGCAGGGTTTGGGCCGGGAGCGGACTATCGGTTGCTGATAAAGCGGCTGGGGGCTCCCCGCGCTCCCCCGGGTCTGGGGAATGAGCAATCGGTAGGAGCGCAAGCATGGAAATCTCACGTTCTCCGCCCTCCTTGACCGAAAAGGACGCTTGATCGACGAGCCTGCGGATGAGGTGGACGCCAAGTCCGGTAGTGTCGCCCTCGACAAGGCGGCCCGGGTCGTACTGGGGCAGCAGGGGCTCGTCCAGGGGAAGGCCCAGAGAGCGCACGGCAAGGTGCATGCCGTGGGCCGTTCCGGCAAGGGTGATGCGAAGTTCATCGTTTGCGCCGCCGTAGCCGAAGGCAATGGCGTTCATGGCCGCCTCGTCCAGGGCTAGACAGATGTGCCTGACGCGCTCTTTGGCGAAGCCAAGCCGTAAGGCATACTCTTCGGCCGCAGCCACGGCCACTCCAACCCACCGGTCGCGGGCGGGCAGATGCAGGCTTACAGGGTCGTGCAGTCGCAAGGATTACTCCCGGTCAAATGCAAGGCGAACCCAGTCTTCAGCATCTTGCATCGACTTGAAAATCTCTACCGTCCAAGTTGTATCACTCATGGCGATCTTGTATGTCTCCGCAAACTTCACCGATTCATTCTCAGAGGCTACTATGGCTATTATTAGTCGGCGGTTGTTAATGGTGGCTGCTGCGTCCAAAGCGGCGGCGGCTTCCACATCATCATCTGATAAAACGTGTTGTTTTACACTCGAGAGGTCTACTATTCCGTAGCGCAGGTCGTCAAACCGAGGATCACCATAAATTTCCAGATTAGCTTTGACGCCATCTTGACCTGTAAGGGTACCATAGAACGTCCAGATTACTCCTCCGGGTTTCCAGGTGATATTGTAGGACATTTATTCGAGTCCTCACTATGCGATCAAGGGCCAGCCCGGTGGATGGAATGCGGGCCAAGGGAAGAGTTGGCAGCCCGCCAACTTTTGGGGACCCTCGGGAAAAAGAAAAGGGGTCAGGAACTTGGTTCCTAACCCCTTGAAATTTGTGGTGGAGCTGGAGGGAATCGAACCCACGACCTCTTGAATGCCATACTGGCAATGCAGCATGCCAAAAAAACCAGAATAGCGGGATTCTGTAAAATAACAATTTGATTTAACAGTGTTAAATGGATTAGGCATAGTCACTGCAATACTTCCTTGGTCATGTTTGTATATCAGTTCAGAACTGACAATTTGCTGACTATTAATTCTCGGCAACACTCACCGGTTAGCAGGTAGCCTCAGCCTCGCATTTAACACTTTCGGCTTCATTATTCTGTGCTGAGAAAATGCCGTCCAGGACGCTAACCGCCTTAGTCCTGTGCTCAGGCGAAAGATGGGCATACTTCATGGTCATCTTGATATCGCGATGCCCCAGAAGCTCTTTGAGCACGAACAGATCGACGCCGCTCATGGCAAGGTTGCTCGCGAACGTGTGCCGCAGATCGTGGAAGTGAAAGTCCTCGATCTCTGCGGCCTCCAGCGTAGACGCCCAGGCGGTCTTGATGTCCTTGATCTCCCGGCCCTTCCAGGCGAACAGAAAGCTTCCTGACCTCTTGCCTTCTGCGGCCTTGCTCAGCACCCGATAGGTAGTTTCGTTCATCGGAATATGGCGAATCTCGCCGTTCTTGGTCTTGGACGTGACGCCGAGGGTAATCCGGCGCTCTTCCAGGTTGACTTCTTTTCCAAGACGCAACCCAAGAATTTCACTTTTCCGCATCCCGGTATGCAAGGCTGTCTGGACGATAGGCCGAAGATGGACAGGGCATGCATCCAGCAACCGCGCAACTTCCTTCGGCTTCAAATACCGCAGACGGCTTTTTTCCTTGAATCGCTTTTTGGCCGGGTTGACCGGGCAACGCAAAGCGAAGCCATAGTCTGAAGCAATGGTGTACATATGAGACAAGGTAGATATAACGCGATTGAACATAACTTCGGTACCGGCCTTTTTCATATTCGCCTTGTACGCATCAACCTCCTTGTCCGTTATTTCATCAAGGAATAGCGAACCCCACATTTCCGATATTATGTTTATGTAGTATTTCTTTGAATAATACCCTCTGTTGTTCAACTCGCACCACGGACGATAATGCTCTTCGATGAACGTTGATATCTTGACTTTTGGCGTCTCTCGACGGTCGATGTACTTGTTTTCCGCAATCGCCGTTTCGACATTTCTCAGAAAGTTTTCAGCGGCCTTCTTGCTCGGACCGATTTTCTTTTGCCTTGTCCTTCCGTGTGGGTCCGTCCACTGTGCATAATATATCTTTTGGTCAAATTGGATCGGCTTTCCGCATCCCTTGCCACTCTTGCTTATGCATTTCTTCGCCGACGCGCCCAACAGCTTCTTGCAATATGTACAACGAATTAACAGAGGCATATATAGTCTCCCCGCTTATGCATGCGGCCCGGCTGTCGTCGGGCCGCATGCCTCTCGAATCAGGACAGCTTATTTACGTTATCCACAACATCCCCAATAGCGTAGGACAGGCCACGGAGCAGGCCTACGGGTTTAATCTTCTCGCTTTCCATCTTGAGGGAGGTAAATTCGAGAAGTAAAAGCCGGTCCCGGACTTTTGAGATGGCGTGACGACGTTCGAGTTCCTCAAGGATACCTTGTGGGTCAACGATGGGGCGGTTAGCCTCTTCGGTAGCCTTGGAGGATTGGGGAGCGATTCGTAAAGGCTTGCGGGGAATAGAAGAGTCTTGTACTGACTTTGCAGACATTGCGTACCTCCTCGATAGGTCGCTGTGTTTAGGTCCGGTTCGGTGTTGGTAGCACCGTTCCGGGCCGCTTTTTTGGTAGACGTCTGCAAAATACGTCACTCCCAGTCACCGCGCAAGCGTTTTTTTCTCGCGTCCCTTGCTTTTCCTCAACAATTGGCAATCATTACGCAAAACCCTACCATTAACGGTCAAAATGCCGTCCACAAAAGGCGTCTTGCGTTCGCCGCGCCCAGATAAAGAGCGATGCTACATTTTCAGACTATTTCCGTTCGTAAATACTCCTTTCCTCCCTGGCCCACTTTCGGCCCCGGCTCACTCACACGAAACACGCTGAAAGGCGTGTGGAGGCGTTCAATAGCCATCCTGTGTCGCGAGGCGGCCCATGCTTCGCCTTGGAGTTTTCAAGCGTCCACAGGCCCGTCCCTGTCCGTTTTTTCTCACATAGTCTCTTGTCGTCACATTCAGCGCCCGGCCTGGACCCTTTACGCTCCCGAATCCGTCCGGCGGGACCATTTACGACGCATGCGACCCAGCGGGACCATTTATGCATGCGCGACCCATTGCCGACTTCTTCCGGGACGACCACCGAACGCCTTGACCTGGCTATCCCTTCTCTGCTTCGTCAATGGCTTGCTGGATGATATCCAGGCATTGCCGTATCCACGGATCGGGAATCCCTCCGCCCGCCTCAGTCAGGAACGGTCTGGCTGGTATCTTCCCGCCGCCTTTCAGCGTCGCGCCCAGTTGATGAAACACCCCATGCGGAGCGTCGGGACCGATTTCAACGCGGTTCCCCAGAACGCGACTTTGGAGCGATCCGCGCAGCTCTCCCGAGTCGTGAAGAATCTTCCCCGGCCACGTCCCCTTCTTTTTCCTTCTCAGGACCGAACCGAACGCCAACGGCTTCCAGCTCGCCCCGTCCGGCGAGGATTCGCGCTCGAAGCTTTCATGTACCCTGGACAGAATCGCCTGCCCAATGACGTCTAAAACAGGCTCAAGGTTGCCGACCTTTTCCTTGTAGGCATCCAATGTCCGCTGCAAGGATTCATTCTCGATCTTGATTTTTATATCCACAGCAATGCCCCCTATAAATTAAATCTCGGAAAGTCTCTTTACCCTGCCTTCAGTGGTCATCTTGCTTAAAGATATTTTTCCATCTTTGAATAGATCAAACCTTGTTTTCCCCAAAACCTTCCGAACAAAATCAGGATTGCTTTCAAGCTGCCTGTTCATCCATTGTTCATAGGTTTCTTTCACAGGCCGTTGATTCCAGCCCTTGACCATGGCTTGATACAGGCACCGACAGCGCCAATGCCGGGGCAATGAGGGGCGGAGTTCTGCCGCAGAAAACTCTTTCCCGTGGTCATTGCCGCACACGAGGCAGGCCGCCCCATCCAGGATCGCGGAGTAACGCCAGCCTTCCAACCTATCCCCCAAGGCCTTTTCCGATTGTTTTTCCCTGGCGTAATTGCTCGCGCTCGCCATCCAGGTACGCGCCAACCCCTCAAGGCCGTAGCGACTCCCGGCGATTCCCTTTGACTGAAGGAATTTGATTGTTTCACGAATACCCCGGCCTTCCTCCATGGCCTGCATCAACGCCGCATTGATCCTGTCAGCCGTGTTGCGCTCAAGTTTTGCAATCCACTGGTTAATCGTCAGGCCTTCAACCGTCGTCATCTCCCGCCACAGAGCAACCGCTTCATCGCTTGCAGTCCACGCTACGACCTCAGACCGAAATGTAAATTTGACGAGTGGAACTGAAAGCATCTCATTTCCTGTTTTGAGAATCAGATTCAATGTATGCTTAGAAGAAGAGGAGAGAACATCCTTGGCGGCTTCTTCTATATCGCGAGTTATCGTTACATAAATTTCTGCCGTTCTTGTTTGTACATGCTTTCTTTGTGCTGCGAGGAATTTTCTTTTACGTGAAACTGGCTCGTTTCTGTATTCACCCTTGAGCATATTCACTTCAAGAAATCCTACCTCAGCAATCAGCGCTACGATGAAAGCATCAAGAATTGCGTTTGTTTCTTCCGATAACTCAGATGCTCTTTGATCCACTTCATGTTCAAACTGCAATATGCTATCAAGATACTCATCTTTCATGTCATGCTCCGTACGAGAGAGGTTCTAAAATTGTAACGGTAAACTCTATCGTCGGAGAATTATCATCGTCTAATATATTTTCAATAACTGTCCGTGCTCCATTTATGATAAAGCGATCAAGCTGTTTTGGCTTAAAATCTATAGATGATTTTAGGATTGTGACTGTTCTGACGGCTCTTTCAACTGTTTTTCCGCCAGGGACGTCATTCATATCGTCCTTCTTAATCCCCTCAATAATCGCCTTAACTGTGAATTCTTCCCAGTTTTCGGGGACATCCCAATTTGCGGGTCCAGGTACTATCAATCGCCGATAGACAACATCGCATGTGAGGTCTCCAGCGGCCTTGAAAGCGACGCCCGCCGCTTTGGCTACAATGCCTTTCAATCCCATGGCTACCTCCCCAGGCTGATTGTTCCGCAGCCGCCTTCACGCCGCCCCAGGTTCGAGACAAGAGCAAAGACGCTTTCGGGGATGACGCCTCGCCGGTCATTCGGATCAATCTTCAGCCGGATTTTGTTCACCTGAATTTCGGAGAAGCCGGACGTCTCCGGGATCGCGGTCACGTCTTCCGCCAGAAGCACAAGGGCAAGCTCCATTTGGGCCACCCTGACGGCATCCGGGATCAAATCCGCGCCGATGCTATCCACGCCCGCCCTTGGCCATTCAAGAGCTTGTTCCAGGTCCGTCTTGCGCCCCTTCCAGCGAATATGACCGTCAAGGAGAACCCTGGACATGAGCAACGCCTTTTGCCGGTTTTCATCCGTCGCGTTGTCCCAGGCGTCGGCATAGAGCCGAACGGAAAAATATGCGGCGGCCCGTTCTTCGCTCACGTAGCTGTCTATTCCTTCCGTCACCGTCGGCATGATCCACCTCGAAGAGGCGGGAGCGGCGAACCGCCCCCGCCCGGTTGGTTAAGCGTTCTTGATCGCCCGCAGTCTGGACGCCGCCTTGGGATGGAAGACGGTGATGCTGCAAATCCATTCGATCAGGGTTTGATAGAAAATGCCCTGTAAGCCCTGGTCGAGCACGTCCATAGGCCCGGCCTGCAAGCCGGAAACCCACTCCTTGACGCCGAACCGGACGGCGTAGATCGACGTACAAGCGGCGGCGGTGTCCGCGCTGTCCGCTTCGTCGAAGTCAAGGATGGCATTTCCTTGGGCGTCATCCTCGATCACGCCGATGGGGATGCCAGCATAGCTTTGAATCTGGCGTCCGAACGAATCGGAAAGGGGTTCCGTCGCCTGGTTAGCGGCCCGCATGAGGGCGTTGACCTTGCGGCGCATGGTCTTGTTCATGAAAAGCACGTCCGGCCCGCCCTGGACGGCATCAATCGCTTCATCCAGCTTGGCCAGGGTCAAGGCGTCGCCCCCGGCGGTTTCGCCGGCGCTCAGAACCTGCCCGCCGGTAAGCCGCTTTTCGAGTCCGTCAAACCCCTTCGGGTTCGCGGTCTCGTCCCCCTTGAAAAAGGACTTCGTGAAGTCGAGAGCGGCGGCCTTGGCCTTCATGCCGTCGTGAACGGCGCGGAGGTTGTTCACCTTGCCCTGCGTCTTCACCTGCGCCCGGTCGAGCTTGGAAAGCCCGCCGAAGATCTTCAGGTTCTCCGTTTGCGGATTCACCACGCCCGTGCTTTCGTCATAGGTTTCGTTGTAGCCGCGGAACGCCACGCCCGGCAGGGTTTCTTCCAGATTCCACTGGTAGGCGTTGCCCTGGACGTCCAGGAAAGGCAGGCGTTCCAAAACCGGCGACGTGCGCGGAAAGATTTCCACGACGCCCTTTTGCAGCGGGTTCTGAATCAGCTTGGAGGCCTCGATAAGAGTCAGCATTTGTTATGCTCCCTGATTTTTGTACCCCTGGGCGATGACCGCATAGGGATGCATGTTCTCGTGATTCTGGGGCGGTTTCCCGCCCGGCCGCTCCGAGTCCGGCCCGTTTGACTGGACGGCTTTCCCGAAAAGGCCTTTCTTCATGGCCGCGCGAATCCACTTGATCTTGTCCGCCGGGGGGAGGTTCGGGACGATATCCCGCATGTCCTCGGGGATTTCTTCAAGCGCCTCATCGGCCAGCCCTTTCAAGGTTTCTTCAGCCGCCTTTTTTTGCTCGTTCACCTGATGGAAACGGGCATAAGGAACGGATTTTTCGGCGCCGTGGCCGGGGTTCTGAGCCGGATCGTCTCCCGCGCCGTTCTGGCCGGGAGTCTGGTTCTGGTCGCCGTTAACGGAGGCGTCGCCGGGGTTCTGGTTCAGGTCAGACATGTTGCTTCTCCTTTTACGGCGGATAGCCGGTTATATCGTTTGCTCATTAAGCTGGCGGGTTTCGTCCCGCAGCTTGAGCAGAAACGCCATTGCGTCTTCCCGCGTCGTAAGATCAGGATTTCTTTCCATGACAACATCCACGGGAGAAATGACGCCCATTTCAAGAAGCTGGTCGAATGTCTCGGCTTGCTCCTTAGGGCTTACTTGCGGGGTAGGATCAAAGAAATCTGTCAAGAGCGTCGCACCGTCGCTCATCTTTCTGTTTGGATTGTGCGCGTTCCACACAGCGTGAAAAACTTGGAAAATGCGCTGTTCATAGACGCGGAACAAAGAAACGTCGTCACGCCGCATTTCAAGCAACTCGAAGTTACTCACCATTTTCGAGACGCCGCTTTCCTCGGTTGGGTCCGTGCTCAGGCTGGACGCGGGAAGACCGTTTGAAATCGCGGCCCACTTTACAAGCTTGTCAATGGCGTCAACCGCCTCGGCAATTTGCGCCTCAGTGGCCGCGTATCCGAGTTCCCCGTTTTCAGGCAGCTCAACCAGGGAGCCGGGATCAATGGAGTCAAGGGACTCACCGCCCCGGCCCTTGATGTAGCCGACGCCGAAGGCCTGAAAGCGGATGACGTGCAGCAGGTCCACAAGGCGTTCGTTTATGGCTTCCTGGACGCTCAGGACGTCATCGCCGCCATCAAGCCAGAAATCGCTTCCTATGGGCGTCCTGTCCCATGCTGGAACGAACGGGATCAGGCCGTAGGGGTTCGCGCCGGATTCAATCTCCCGGCCCTGGTAGTTGAGCTTTCGCCAAGCCTCGGGAGTCCAAACGGAAAAGGTCACGTCATCAAGGCGTTCCGATGGGCCGTAATGCGTCACGGCGACGGAAAGCACGTCCTCGGGAGATTGGCCGGTTTGAACGTCAAGGATATCCGGCGTCAGAATGTCCAGATCCATTTTGCCATTCCGCCAGACAGGCCGAAGCATGACCGTTTTCAGAAGCTTGACGTACCTGGACGCCGTTTTTAGCTTCATATCCAGGCCGCTTGACCGGGATATCTCCGCAAAAATCTCCTTGTCCCGGTCCGCGCCTTCTATCTCGCGCTTCGGAACCTGCCAGTAGACTTGTGCGAGGCGGTTGACGATCTTCTTGACGATGTTGATGAAGACCGGGCGCAACTTTTCGGGATGCTGAAAGCGTTTTTCAAGCTCCACCAGAAGGTAAGGCAATTGGCCGTCATGGTAGAAGTCCAAACGCCGCCGCGCTTCATTTTTCCTCGCCGCGTTGATTTGCAAAATGGCCTTTTGAAAAACGTCCGCAACCACCAATTGTCCGACATTGCCTAGCAACATTTCATCACCGCCTATGCATTTTGATAAACTTTGACGCCAGAAAGCCGAACTTTCGACTTGAAAAAGGCAGGCATTGACAATTCAGAATCAACTTTCCGCCTTCTGTACTGTAGATACATGCCTTCAACTCTTTTATGCGCTTCACATGTCTCAGAGCATGGAAGTAGCATTTCACCGGCCCGCAAGTAGCACAGCTTTGCATGGGAGCTAGAAGAGCGGCAAACGATGCTTCTTAGTTCGTATGTTGCTAATTCCGATTCTCTCAAGCTCCATATAGCCCAGGAAAGCGAATATACCCGGTCATCGTTGAAGCCTTTCGCATGGCCGAATTTGGGTTGCTTTCCCGTGGTATCGTAAATGAACGTCTTCATTTCAGCGGCCAAGCGTTCAAGGTCAGTCGCAAAATGAAGCCGCCCTTCGGCAACGATCCTGTGCAGTTCGGTGAAGGCTGGGACTTGGGCGGTTGTGGTTGCATGAACGACTTCAACGGGGATTTTGCTTTCCTGAGCCCAGGAAGCTATATCCTGAGCGTTGTAAGCTTCTATGACCACATTTTCGAGCTCATAGCGTTCATTGTCCTCGGAAATCGCTTTTTTGATGCCTCTTCCCGATGAAAATGAAATGTTCTTTTGGTTAAGAACCCAGTAGTGCGGCTCGCCATCAAAACCGGCCACCTTTGCTACAACGGTCCATATGGTCGCATCCCCGTGCAGAGAGAAGCCATAGGCCCGGTCAAGGCCGCCCCCCACAATGAACTTACGCCCACTGAAGAGCTTCGCGGCTTCGGCCTGAGCAAGAGGGACCGCGTAGGCCGTCCGGCAAGCCTGGATATCGTCGGGCTTGAAAAGCGAATTGAGGGCCGCGCCGCGCTTGCCGAGAATGTCCCGCTCGAAGGCCGCCGGAAGTTGTGTCCGCTGGAGCCGCTTGGCCTTCTCCCGGTTGATCCACTTGGGCGCCGCTTCCAGGTAGTGTTCAAAGTCCCGGTATTCGATGCGGCGGCAAAATATCTTGTCATCCTCTTCGGCTTCCTGTTCGAGCCTGTGAACGTGCCCGCCTTCCCCGTCCGTGTTCGCGTCAATCAGGCAAAGCGTATCCTCGGAATCCAAAAGCGAAGCCTGAAAGGCGTCGAACGGCGCGAGGTCCGGGCAGGCGTGAAAGTCGCCAACCCAAAGGACGTTCACCTTGTCGCCGAAGGCGTTCGCCACGGTCCCCGCCGCCGCCTGGATGATGTTTCCCATTTCTGGCAGGCGGATTTCCTTCCGCTGCATGTTCTCGGCTTTGACCATGCGGCGAAGGGCGGGCGTGTTGCGGATGATCCGGCGAACCGTCCGCATTTGAACCCGGTCCGTGTGGCTTTCCGTGTTGCCGAGAACCTGAAAGGTCCAGTTCCGCCGGGACGTGAAGAGCCACAGGACAACCAGGCCGAAAATGTTGGTCTTGCCATGGCGGCGCGGCGTCACAGCCAAGGCGAGGTTGCACAGAAAGCGCCCCTCGGGATCAGCCTGAAGCGTCCCGTCAATGATCTCGCGTTGCCACTCTTCAAGCTCGACGGGCGAATAGTGGTTGTTCGCCTTGAGAATGTGCGGCTTCACGTCCTCAAGCCAGTTGTAGAAACCCGCCGCGCCCGGTTCGTTCCAGGCCGCAAGGATTTCTTCCGTGGTCTTGCCGGTCTTGGCCTGCGCGGTCATGCTACGCGCCCCCCTTGCCGCTTTCCGCTTTCTTGAGGCGGGCCTTGTGATTGAAAACCGTCCTCTCATGGACGCCAGCAAGCCGGGCAATCCTTGAGGCGGACAAGCCCCGCTTGATGCCCGCATGAATGATCCGTCTGATTCTTGAAAAGCGATCCGCCCCCGGCCCAAGGGGAATCATAACCTTCCCGCCTCCATACCTCCGGGAGATAGCCCGCGCCGCCTCCATGCCAACCGCCACGGCAAGCCAGTGGTCAGGGGCAAGGTTCTTCTCCATCGGGAAGTACGCCATGCGCCCGCCTGCTACCGCCGCAATCTTCAAGGCGACCTCAGCCCCGGCCATGTCTGCAATTTCGCTCAGGACGCCGGTCAAGGGCTTCTCCGTCGATGTTTTAGCTATCCTGGACATTCAACACCGCCCCCAAATCCAACCCGGTTTCCCGCGCCTCTTCGCTCTCGGGCGCGGCCTCTTCCTTGCGCTTCGCCGTAGCCGGTTTCGTAGAATTTCTGATTTGTCCCATGGTGTTGGCTATTTGCGCCTGAAGGCTCTGATATTCGTTGTCCACGAACCCCCGGCCGGTTTCTTCGATAAACTTCCGCCGCGCCTCAGCTTTCATGATAAGCGGCACAAGCGTTCGGATAAGAATAAGCTGGGACGTGGTTGGGTTCCCGCCGATCTCGTGAATCAGCTTCGCTTCGTAAATCCGTCCCCGCTTCTTCGGGTCTTTCGCCCTGTTCGGATCGCGCTCGTAGTAAGCATACCAACGTCCCATTTTCCCCCCCCCGCTTGAGTAACTATCAGTGACTTACTTTGCCTTAACGATCTAAAACAGTTGAACTTTCCATACTTGTCTTGGCCTCTGTCAGTTTAATTTCAGTCACCGCGCCCGGATTTCACCGCCTCGCCTGTCGGGTTTCGAGGCTGGAGCGAGGTTGAAGACGGTCATGCCGAGAGGGAGGCGAAAAAGCCCTTGCCCGAGAGAACGGACACCTTTTTTCGACGCCCCGAGGATCAACCGCCCACCATCCCCGCGCGCACCCAAGTGAGGGGAGAACCGCTGCAAGGTTCTTCCCCCCTTTAGGGGGGAGCGGTTGCAGCGGTTTTTTTGTTTAAGAAAATCAAGATGATATGACCGCTGCAAATGCTCTGAACCGGTTTTTCTCGGGAAGCGGTTTTTTGTTAATGGTTTCAGATGAATAAACCGCTGCAAACCGCCTTTGCAGCGGTTGAACCGGTTCACCCTTGCAGCGGTTTTGATGGTCATAGCCCTAGCCCTCCACAAGGTAGATTTTCCTCTGTGAATGCCCCGCGTCCGCCCCTTCGATGATCGCCCCCACCTCAACAGCCTGGACGATGTAACCGCTTGCGGCCCGCTCGCTGCACCCGACCTTTCGAGAAACGGCCCCCTGCAAACGCCTATGCCCATCCACACGGCCCCCAAGCTCCACCACGACCTCACGAACCTTTCCAGGCGTACAAACCCCATCGCCATCCGTGACGGAGCTAAGGAAGGTCTCCTTGTCACGCTCAAGGATGATCGGCTTGGGTTCGGGGCCGTTGCGGACCTTGATGAACTCAAGCTTCCGCAAAATTTTCGTCTCGTGCTTCTGGTGGGAAAACGTCATAACCGTATCCGCCCAATCCCTGATGCTCGATCCGCCACGCACCCGGTGTTGGGTACTGCCGTCGTCATCCTTCCCAGGCTTGCCGAAGTGGTGAATCAGGATCGCCGTCACGTTCGCCCGGCGGCATATCTCCGTCAGGTTGTCGAGAATGCGCCGGATTTGAACGTTGTCGTTCTCATTGACGCAGTGCAGACTTGTGAGGGGATCGAAGATCACGACTTCGGCCCCGGACTCTTGGATGATCGAAAGGACGCGTTCACGGTCCAGGTCCGAACCAAGGTCAACCCGGATCGTAGGATCAGAAAAGCTCAAGGTATCAGGGAAGGTCGAGGCATCAAGGTTAAGCCCCTTGATCATGGCCCGGAGCCGTGTTTGTTCGGCATGCAAGGTGTTTTCAAACTGAAACACAAAAACCCGCCGTGGAAGTGGGATTTCCAGACCGAGGAAATTCCATCCCTTGCAGATATGAATAGCGAGTTCGTTCCGAAGCATGCTCTTACCCATCCCGGATTCTCCGGCGATCAACAGCCCGCCGCCGACAGGAAGGACCCCCTTCCCGACAATGCAGTTTTGCCGGGGAAAGTCTGTAGCAAGCAAATCACGTACTGTGATAATACGCTGAGGTGGGGAATATACATCAAGTCCTTCAATAAATTCATTGATTGAAGCCCTTGCCTCATCAATGCTGGGAAAGCGATCAATGTAATCAGAAACATCTTCTTTCTCTTCAAGACCCGGCAAATCAACAATGGCAACAGACTTAGCAGTAGCTTTAACTTTTTCAAACACTTGTTGTGCATGAAGCTTTCCGCTCTTATCATTGTCTTGAAATATCCAGACTGTTTTGCCGGAAAGGTAATTGGAGTATTCATCTCTCCACTTCCCAGCACCATGAGGATTACAAGTAGCTGCACATGACCCAGCATCATAAAGCCTAAGAACATTGTCAGCGTCTTTTTCACCTTCACAAATAAATACTATTTTTGCTTTA
The DNA here is from genome assembly GCA_937934715.1 of uncultured Desulfovibrionaceae bacterium. GTDB lineage: Bacteria > Desulfobacterota > Desulfovibrionia > Desulfovibrionales > Desulfovibrionaceae > CALGYO01. Next base: position 69,677 of record CALGYO010000049.1, read on the forward strand.
ATGACCTCAGGCAGTCGATACAGAACGCGCCTAACGTCGTCACCCTTGTTTTTATTACCTAGATTATATATCCAGCCGCCCTTGCCATCCGGTCTTCTGTTGCGAACACCTTTGTCGCCCGGCCTAGGATTCTTTTCCCTTACGACTTGAAATAAAAGTTCTCCAGATTCATCGACATAGTTGTATATTGCTTTGTATTGATTATCTCCACGAACATTATTAGATGGTTTACGAAAATAACTGTCTAGTCCTAGCTCTCTTTCAATTAGTTTTGCAGCATCACCCATATTTTTAAGATTAAATTTATTCTTGCACAGATCGATTAAGTCACCTCCACCTTTCCCTCCATTCGCCTCTTCCCATCTACCAGAGTCCAGGTAAACGTAAAGAGACCTACCAAGCCCACCGTCTATACTTGCACAACAGTAACGATTGCCTTCCTGTTTGCCTCCTGGCAACCAGCTATGAAGAAGCTGTTGCCATCTGTTCAAGGCAACCTGGTTGAGTTCCTTGAAGTCGATTCGTCCGGCCATTAAATCCGCCTACCTATCCCCGACGGGCAATTGACGCTCGCGATAGTCGGGCGGCGGCGTAGCCTCCCATGACCGGCGAATGCCTCGGATTGCCCCAAGAGCGCCCCGGAGAGCCGCCCGCTCTCCGATCCGTAGTCCAGGCTCATCAACAAGCCTGGACAGGATCGCTATGGCCTGATTAAGAGCATGCAACGCCTCAACTCTCATGGCTCGTCCCCTCGCCCGTTAATCCTTGAGCAGGTTCACGCCGCCGTACTCGGGCAGCTTGTCTATCCAGGCGTCCACCTTCTCCAGATCGAACACGAGCTTCTTTCCGTCCTTGGAGTAGGGGAAGGGGAGCTTGCCAATGTATATTCTTTGCTTAATCGCTGCTGGCGTTGCGCCGATGTACTCCGCAAGTTCCTTCGTATTGGCCAGACGCTTCACTCTTCTTTCGACAACAGGACGCCCTTTCATGATTTCCTCCTTTGGAATTAAAAAAGCCGACAAAACCTCAAGCATGAGGTTATTGTCGGCTGGCTTGCCCATTCAACTTGATGGGCTGGCTTGCCTTGCTGTGTTCCAGCAATAAAACTAACTACGCGATGTTAAAATAACTCCACCTTTCTTTGTAGACGACAGATCGTATATCTTTCCACTTTCATTTATTATTATACCTATAGGAAGTTGACCCAAGCTTATCGTGATGTCTTGGCTTTTATAGTGCTTTGTTTTGTTTTTTATTTTGCATGAAGTAGATGCTTTTTGATTTTCTAGCATAACTCACCTATTCCTCTCCCGATAGTCTCGCCACCCACCGTTAGGTATTTGTCTGAGTCTAGGGGGGGGAGGTCTTTTTCTATGTCAATGTCAAGTAGCTGTATGTATTTCAAAACCAGCCCAGTGAGGTTTATAAATCTATACTCACAGAAAAACCTTGGAGCTTCATACGACTCATGCAACAAGACTGCTTTATCTTTATGCCTAAATTGAAAGAAGTTTCCTATAGGTTCTGAACCACCGATGCCTAGCTCAACAGTATCTTTGATTTCAGAAACATTATCCGGGATACACATTTTTAGTTTAGAGCCAGCAGAAGCGCCCCATAACTCTTTTTTTTCTTTATATAATTTCAAAATATCAGATAAGTAAAAGCAAATATCAACACCAACTCCAGGATGTTCAATGCCACCTTTGGCATCATACCCTGTGAATCTAGCACATATGCATGCCTGGACAGCAACAAGAGGAGAAATAATACGAGAAGTCCCCGAGCCTTTTGCTTCTTTAATATCAGCGATTAATATCTTTTTTCTAAAAAGATAGTTCAACGTCGTATAAGCAACGCCCGTAAGCCCGGACACTTCAGTCAAAGTGAATACCTTCATTTACCCCCCCATCAAAAAAAACTGTGACCCAAAAATAACAGGTATTTTTAAGTGGTCAAGTATTTTTTTTGGACAGGAACCCCGTGGGTATCCCCAATAAAGCAATATACCTTGTGAACTGAAATATAGCTGATAAAACGAAGAAGGGGTTAACCCTTTCGAGTTAACCCCTTGAAATTCTTTGGTGGAGCTGGAGGGAATCGAACCCACGACCTCTTGAATGCCATTCAAGCGCTCTCCCAACTGAGCTACAGCCCCACATCGCGTGGAAAGTCCTTCTAGAGAATCGGGCGCCTGTTGTCAACGCTTTTTCAAAATCCTCTTCGATTTTTTCCAAATCACTTCGTCTTGTACGGCTAACATTCTTAAATAATTATAATTTATTGTTTCGAGGCTCCGCCCTGAACGCGGCTTCGGCCCAGCCCGATTCGTGAATCCTCGCCCGTTGCCACTGGAAGACGCCCCTCACCGTCGCTCTTTCCCCATTCTTTCAGCCTGGCCCGTTCTTCCCATCCACATGCGGGGTTCCTGGAAAACGGGATGCGCCGCTCCTGAAAAAGCCATGCCTCACAGGTCGCATGCCGACACATCGCAAGCGCCCCTTCGAGCCCGAAACGCTAGCCCAGCGGGTTGAGCAGCCGGTATTTCCTTTCCAGCTCGAATTCGTTCATGCTCGCCGGGCGGTTGTCCAGAAGAAGCGTCTCCGGGGTCAGAAAGGAGCGCGGGTCCTTCGCCCCCAGGCGCTCCACGGTTTCCTTCCAGGACGCCGCAAGGCTCCCCGGCCCCCCCCGACAGGGCCGCGCCCACGCCTTGCGGGTCGTTCGACAGACTGCGCAGGAACGTCCCGCCGTCGATCCAGAGCGTGTTGTTCTTGCTCGAACGGTTGAATCCCATTACCGACAGGGCGCCCCAGTTCGCTTCCACCGGCCTGGCCAGGCTCCCGGTCAGGGTTTTGTTGCAATACCCCTTGTTGGCGAAGAGAAATTTCCGCACGTCGTCATAGGCCGACACGATCCCGCCGAGGATCGTTTCGATCGTCCCCATGGCCCGCGTCACCGCAAGCGGCAGGGTCTCGCCCGAGACCTCCCCGGCCGAAAGGGTCGCCCGGCCCTGTTGCAGGCTGTACGCGCCGTTTTCCGACCCCATGGCCGAATAATCCACGTTCATCATGCAGTTCTGTCCCGGGGACGCCCTGTCGAGCCCCATGGCGGACAACAAGCCGGTCGCTCCGTCGTGCAGGGTCATGGGCTCGTCCAGGCGCTGGTCAAGGAGCGATACGACGGCGGCCTTGGCGTCATGATACAGCGTCCTGCCTTCCACCGCGTACGACCGCAACCGTTCGTCGGCCGTCTCCCCGGACAACCTCCCGGAGGTCATGGCCACGGCCGAACCAACGGCGTTCGTCACGTCGCCCCAGGTCAAGTCCTTTTCGACGGTGACGGAAAGGGGCGTTCTCCGAAGCTTCGTGGTCAGCCCAGGGTGGAAGCAGCCCCTGGTCCCCGCCGGTCAGGGTCAGGGACGCGCAGGCGAAGGGGGCTGCGGTTTCGATGGTCAGGATGCGTCCGTCCGTGAACACGCCTGATTGCGTCTGGGAGGCCAGATCCGCTTTCGCGGCGTTCGCGGTGAGGCCGGGCAGGGAGAAGCCGCCGGACCCCATGAGATCGCCGGTGGAGGCGTAGGCTGCCTGGGCGTTTATCCGGCCCGCCACGGCGTTGAGCACGTCGGTCCAGTTCCAGTCCGCGCCCACGGTGATGGAAAGATCCTTGGATTGGCCGTTGAAATCCACGCTGAAATCGTAGACTCCGGGCGCCAGGGTGGCTGCGTCCGGGTCGAAGACCTTGGAGATATAGCTCGTGACCTGCTCGTCCTGGCCGATGGTCACGGAAAAGTCGTGACGCCCGATGGCGAGCGTAGTGGGGGCGTTGGGATCGAAGCCGTCGGGAGCCAGGGAGAAGCGGGAGAGCTTGCGGCCAAGGGTCTGGGACAGGGAATCGGTCAGCCGGCAGGCGAAGAGCCCGCCGCCCGCGTCCGCGCCCGAGCGCGCGGCCACGTCCTCGCGGGCCTTTTCAGCCTTGAGGGCGTCCGCCTCCCCGTTCTGGTCCAGTCCCTTGCCCAGAAGCAGGGCGGTGAAAGAGAGGTCGCTGATCCCGGTCTCCATCGTCCGCATACTCCACGTGTTCGAGACAGAGCCCCTTGGCGGGCGCCGTGGCGGGCGCCCGGGTTCTGTCCGGTTCCGTAAGTAATGATCGGATGTGAAGGGGGGAAACTTTTCCGCGCCCGGCCGCGACCATGCAGCCCATGAGATTGCGGACCATTTGTTTGAGGAAGCCGTTGGCCCGGAACATCCAGACTTCTTCGAAGGGCGTGGGTCCGGGATGGCGCGAAATCGAGTGGATGACGCGCACCGTGTTCCTGACGGGCGTACCCGCGTTCTGGAAGGCCTTGAAATCGCGCTCCCCGGTCAGAATGGCCGCCGCCTCCTCCATGAGGGCCGGGTCCGGGGCGCCGTGCCTGGCCGCGTCCCAGACGAAGGGCTCGCGCTGGGGCAGGACGAAGCCAGGTTCGAGCCAGAGCGTATAGGAATAGGTCTTGGAAAGAGCGGAGAAGCGCGCGTGGAAGTTTTCCGGCGCGGGTTCGGCGGACAGGACGCTCAGATCCGGAGGCAGCAGGGCGTTTAAGGCCTTGCGCCAGGGAAGACCGGCTTTGCCCTCGGGCGCGTCCGCATGGGCGACCTGGCCCAGGGCGTGGACGCCCGCGTCCGTGCGGCCCGAGCCGTGGACCCGGACCGGCGTTCCGCACAGGCGGAAAAGGGCTTCTTCCAGGCAGCCCTGCACGGTGCGGCCCTGGCTGGCGGGCTGCAGCTGCCAGCCGTGGAAGCCCTCGCCGCGATAGGCCAGAAGAAATCGCAAACGGATCACGCCGGGTCTCCGAAGAAGACCGCGCGGCCGTTTGTCGCAGCCGCGCGGTCAGGTTTGGCTTGTCTTGGTCCCGAGCCGCGCCCTAGGGCATGGGGGGCAGGTCGTCCTTGGGCATTTGCAGCTGGGTCAGCTTTTCCGAAAGGACGGCCGCCTTCTTGGCCGAGACGTTGGTCAGGATTTCGCCCGCCTGTCTGCCTTTCATGCCCGCCAAAATCTTGACTGCGATGTCCTCATCCAGGGTTTCGAGCACCGCCGCCGCCTGCTTGGCCTTCATGTTGGTATACACGTCGATCAGGTGCTTGAGCTGCTTGTCCTTGGCTTCCTGGGCGGACTTGATGGCTTCCTTCAACTGGCTTTCGATCTGGTTGAGATCGGCCAGACGCTTGTTGAGGTCCGCCTCCAGGCGTTTGAGGGCCTGTTCCTTGCGGTCGAGCTCTTCCTTGCGGGTATTGAGCTCCTGGATGTCGGTCAGGGAAGGGAGCGCGCTTTGCGAGGCCTGGGGCGCGGGCTGGGAGGCCGGGGCGGCCTGGCTGGGGGCGGGCGTCTGGGCCATGGCCTTCTGGGCGCCGACCACCTGGGCCACGAAGACGTTGCCCGGGGATTCCTCCCGGGCGGCCGCGCCGGTGGTCCGGGGCGCGTCGGGAATATCCGGGGCGAAGATGTCGATGCTCAAAAACAGCAGGATGCCGAGCTTGACGGCCGCCAGGCCCACCAGGACCGTCAGAATCTTGGACAGCCTGGGGTTGAAGGCGCGCAAAAAGCCTTTTTTGGGTTCGGCTGGTTTCCTAGATGACTTTCGGCTGGTAGCGGATGGTTGCCATCTCGTCGAATCCGTTTTGCTCTTTGAGGCTTTCTGCTCGCGCATAATTCACTGCCTGGTTTGATTTGAGTTTTTCGAGAAGCTTGCGGTCCTTGGATTTCTCCACCGCTTCGGCGCGTCTTTTTTCCAGCCGTTTCTTGAGGACCTCCAGGTCCTTCCTCGCCGTGGCGATATCTTGCAAGAGGCGTTCCTTGTAGGTCCGATACAGCCACATCTCCGCCGGGGTCAAAGACTTTTTGGACGAAGCCTCCCGCTCGTTCTCGCGGACGCGCCGGGCCAGGGATTCGATGCGCAGTTCCTGGTCCCGTACGGCGGCGATGGCCTGGGCCAGGGCCATCTTGGCCTGCTCCTCGAGCTGCTCCCGGTACTCCAGCACCTTTTGCAGGTTGAATTTGAACGGTCCGGCCATGCTGCGACGCTCCTACAGGAACAGGGAGAAAAGCGCCCCGGCCGCCACCACCGGCGCCGGGCCCGCGTTCAAACGCAAAGCAATAAACGCGCCAAGGGCCAGAAGCCCGGTCCCAAGGTCCCAGGGGACGGATTGGGCGAATACGCCGCCCGTGGCCGCCAGGAGTCCGGTCAGGGAGAAGAGGCTCCCCATGAGCGCCCGCCGGAAGAACAGCGACCGGGCCAGCCCGGAAAAATGCGGCGCGGTCAGGGCCATGAGGAAAAAGGAGGGCGTGAACGCGGCCAGGGTCCCCACGGCCGCGCCCGCTATCCGGTCCATGTGAAAGCCCACGAAGGCGGCCGTCATGACGATGGGGCCGGGGGTCAGCTGTCCCAGGGCCACCCCGTCCAGGAACATGCGCTCGCTCATGATCCCCCGGCTGGTCACCTCGCTCAGCATGAGCGGCAGGGACACGTAGCCCCCGCCGAAGGCGAACAGATCGACCTTGGCCATCATCACGGACAGGCCGAAAAGATCCGGCCGCGTCAAAAGGCAGACGAGTCCGCCGAGGATGGCCAGTCCGGCCGCCAGGCCAAGGCCCGCGTAGAGCCCGCGTCCGGCCTTCAGCGCCTTCCGGCCTTCGCCGCCGGAGGGCAGAGCCGGAACGTCCCGCAACAGGAGCGTGGCGGCCAGACAGACCCCGGCTACGGCATAGAGGGGATTGCCCCGGAAAAAGAAGAGGAGCGCGGCCGCAAGGGCCAGCAGGCGGTCCGTAAGGCCGCGCAGGTATTTTTGGGCAAAGGAAACGGCGGCCTCGGCCAGAAGGGCCGTGATCACGGCCGAAAGCCCGGTGAAGACCATCTTGACCCTGGTCAGGTCGCCGTAGGTGAAATAGGCGGCGGACAGGGCGGTCATGAGGACGAAGGCGGGAAGACCGAAGCCCAGGTAGGCCGCCGCGCCGCCGGTCACGCCCCGAAGGCGCAGGCCGCAATAGGCGGCCATCTGCATGGCCGTGGCCCCGGGGATGCACTGGGCGGCGGCCACGCCCAGGGAGAAGTCCTCGTCGGAAATCCAGCGTCTGTTTTCGACGAAGGCCTTGCGCATGTGCGGGATCATGGCCGGACCGCCGAAGGCGGTGGTCCCCAGGCGCAGGAAGATGAGGAAGATCGCATAAAGCGGCGGACCGGACATATCCTCCTCCTCGCTTCGCCAAAATCAGCTCGGGCCGTCGCGCCGGATGGTCGAGGCCGCGAGCGCTGGCATGATCCGGTAGGGGAGTCCAGAGGGCGCCAGTCCTCTGGCCGCCGGAGGCCTCTCCCCGTACGGCTTCGCCCTCCCCTAGAAGCGCTCGGGGCGCGCGGCGGCGAATTCCAGGACCCGCAGAAGATCGTCCGGGGTGTGGGGCTCGAAGGTGAAGGTCGGGGAAAGCCCGCGCTTGTCCAGTCCGGCGAACAGGGCGTCGAAGGGGATGGTTCCGGCCCCGGGGCCCTTGTGGTCGTCGAAGGAGCCGTCGTTGTCGTGCAGGTGCATATGCCCGAGAACCGGGGCGGCTGCCTCCAGCCATTCCTCAAGGTTCTCCCGTTTGGCGCCCTGGGCGAAGCTGTGCCAGTGGCCGATATCCAGACAAAAGCCCACGCTTTCGTCTCCGGGGTCGAGGAATTCCCGGATGGCCAGGGGAAGTCCGGCCACATGGGCCGGGTTGGTCTCGAAGACGTTTTCGAGAAAAAGGGGCGGATGGCCCGGCCAGCCGTCGAGCAGGCTCGCCCAGACTTCCGCGGCCCGTTCCACCCAGGCGTCGTAGGATTTGACGTAGAGGATCTGGTCGTAGGAAACGTGGCCGATCAGGTGGCGGGGCTTGTAGATCCGGGCGACCTCGAAGGCCAGGTTCAGGCGCTCGTAGGCGGCTTCCCTGGCCAGCGGATCGATGCTGCCGGGTTGCAGGTCGAAAAAGGGCAGGTGCAGGGCTCTGGGACGGTTCGCGGCGTCGAGCAGGGCGGCGTTGTTTTCGTGCCAGGAGACGTCCACGGTTTCCATGACCACGGCGTCGAGGCCGAGTTCCGGGCACAGGCCGCGCTCGATGAGACGGGGCAATCGGTCCTCGTCGTCCAGGGATAATCGCAACGGATAATTGACGAAATACATGAAGGGTCTCCACCGGGGGCGCGCCCCGGCCAGGATCAGCTTTTGGAAAGGGGATAGACGTTGCTGAAAATGATCTTCCCGTCAGGGTCCTTGATGATCATTTTCACGCCGTAGACGTCGGCCGGCTCCACCTTGGGGGGCAGGGCGCCGGAGGCCGAGACTTGCTTGAAACGCTGGATCTGGAAATTGAGGTCCTCGCGTTTGGTCTTCAGGGGGATGAGGTCGCCGGCGTTGGTCAGAAGCTGGCATTCCGCGTCACCGGACAGGGCGGTCTGGGGGGACACGTTGGAGAGGTCGAAGGCGATGCGCACGTGCTTGTTGTCCAGGGTCGCCTTGAAATTGTCCACTCCGGCCAGGGTCAGGTCCACCTTGTCGAAGATGCCGCGCAGATCGACCTTGGGGCATTCCGGGGTTTCCTTGGGGGCTTCGGAGCCCGGAGCGACGGGCGCGGGAGGCGTTTCCGGCTCCGGCGGCTGGCATTCCAGCCGTTCGGCCGCGTCCGCGTTGTAGGAGCCCAGGAGGGTTTTCAGTTCGGTCTGATCGCCGCCCTTCAGGATGCCTTCCAGGGAGGCCAGCTTGACCAGCTGATCCTTGGAGGCCTCGGTCTCATCCCGCAGCAGGGCGTTTTCCGCCGTCCTGGCCGTGGATTCCTTCCAGTAGTAATAGGAGGCGTACCCGGCCAGTCCCGCCGCCGCGCAGAACAGGACGAACAGCCAGATCAGCGCGCGCAGGAAGCCGGGGCTGACCTTGAGCCGCCGGACGCCCGCGTCCTCGCGCATGATGAGGATGCTGATCTTGCCTTTGCCGGACATTTACAACCTGCTCCAGGATTCTTTGACGATGCGCCAGCCGCCCTGCTCCTGGGCCAGGACCAGCTCCTTGAGGCCCTTGTCCCCGTAGCCGCCCGCGCTTTCGTAGACCTGCACGAATTCCACCACGTACTTGCCGTCCCTGGGCCGCATGCGCACGTCCTTCAGCTTCACGCGCACAGGGGGGCGCTCGCTCCACAGGGTCTTCTTCTGGTCCCGGATGGAGTCCTTGCCCACCCGGTCGCCCTGGGCGGCGTCTTTCGCGTAGAAGGCCATGTAGTCGTCGATCCGCGCCTTTTCCCAGGCGGTCCGCCAGGCTTCCAGAAGGGCGGTTATGTCGGCGCTCTGCACGGAGGGCTCGCTCTTGCGCGCGGGTTCCTCCTCGCTGACGGCGTCGGGTTTGGGCGTGTTGGCCTCGGCTTCCTCGGAGGCGGCGGGTTTGGACGCATCGGCCAGCATGACCGCCTTGCCGCCGGGATATTTCGCCGCCAGGGTGGGCTCCGTCTGCTCGAATTCCATGCCCACGATCTTCCAGGCGCCCGCGTCGTCCTTCTGCCAGTACAGCCGCTTGACGCCCTGGGAGATGAGGGTGGGCGAGCGGTAGAACTGGGTGAAATAGGTCACCCAGTAGTCCGGGCCGGGGAGGGCCCGGACGTCTTCCAGGGCCACCACGATCCAGGGGAGCTGCTTGAAGAGCCGCTCCTTGTGCTGGCGGAAGGATTTGAAGGATTCGCCCTGGGCGATGGAGAACTTGGCCGGGTCGTGAAAATCGAAGAAGGCGCCGGATTTTTCCTGCCAGGCCTTGGCCCAGTCCCTGGTGGCGGCGATGACCTCGTCGGCCTCGGCGCTGGTCTGGTTGGCGGCGTCGGTCCAGGTGATGTCCCCGGCGATGATCACGGGCATGCTCATCTCGATGTCCGAGGCCACGTCGTGGATGACCGGGTTGTTTAAGGCCACGCAGCCCTTGGTCTCGTAGGGCATGATGGGCGCGCCCCGGCCGTGGATCCAGATGCCGTGGCCGGACTTGCCCTTGAGCTTGTCCACCGGGTTGGGGAAATTGAGCGGGAAGGCCAGGTCGCCGTACATGTCGAAATCAAGCCCGCTGTCGAGCTTGGAGGTGACGAAATAGACGCCCTCCGGGGTGCGCAGATCGCCTTCCTTGCTTTTGTCGCCAAGGACCTGGCCGGTGGCGCAGGGGGTCTTGTAGGCGACGCGCAGGGGGCTTTTCTGCTCGAGGATCATGAAGGTCTGGGCGCTTTTGTCCACGGCCAGGAAGCGCGAGGGGCCGGAGGCGTGGCTCGACAGCGCGGCGAGCCATCCCTGGGACCGCGCAGGGAGGGGCAAAAGCGCGAGCGCGGCGAGCGCGATCAGGAAAACGCGGAGCGTTCCGGTCACGCTTTGTCCTCCCGGCCCAGGGCCACCAGTTCCTTGCGGGTGAAGATGGCGCGCAGGGGAAAGCCGAGTTTCCGGAGGTTGTCCGCGCCGCCCTCTTCGCGGTCCAGGACGCAGTAGACGCCCGCCACGACCAGTCCGGCGTCCTGGACGCGTTCGATGGTCTTGGCCAGGGTGCCGCCGGTGGTGACCACGTCCTCGAGCAGGGCCACCTTGTCGCCCTTGGCGAAATTGGCCATGCCTTCGAGATACTGGTTGGTGCCGTGGCCCTTGGACTGCTTGCGCACGATGAAGCCGGGCAGGGGGCGTTTTTTGATGTGGGAGACCACGGTGACGGCCGAGACCAGGGGGTCGGCGCCCAGGGTCATGCCGCCCACGCCCGCGATGTCGCCGGGCAGCATATCGAGGAACAGTTCCCCGATGAGATAGGCGCCTTCGGGGCAAAGCGCCGTCTGCTTGCAGTCGAAATAATAATCGCTTTTCCTGCCGGAAGTGAGCGTCACTTCCCCCTCGATGTAGGATTTCTCCAAAAGCAGTCTGGCAAGTCGTCGCTTCATATGGGCTTCCGGCCGGAACAGCGTCCACGCTCTTCCGGGTACGCCGCGTACGCGGTCCTTTTGGCGATTTTCTTACAAAACTCCGGGCGCCTTGAAAAGAGGTTTCGCCGGTTGGCAGGGCAATTCCTTCATGTTTTCGCGGGGCGCCGCGAAAATCAGCCGAACACCCGGGACATGATCAGGTCCTCGTGCCGGATGTAATATCCGGGGTCGAAAATGGCGTCCAGCGCGGCCTTGTCTAGCTTGGCGGCGATATCCGCGTCCGCGCGCACGGCGCCGGGAAAGGAGGTCTTCTCTTCCCAGCAGCGCATGGCGACCTTTTGAACCATGACATAGGCGTTCTGGCGGTCCAGGCCCGCCTCGATCAGCCCGAGCAGCACGCGCTGGGAGAAGAACAGACCGTAGGATCCCATGAGGTTCCGGGCCATGTTGTCCTTGTTGATGACCAGCCGCGAAAGCAGGCCGGTCAGGCGGCTTAAGACGTAGTCGGCCAGGATGGTGGAATCGGGCATGATGACCCGCTCCACCGAGGAGTGGGAAATGTCGCGCTCGTGCCAAAGGGCCATGTTTTCCATGGAGGCCAGGGCGTTGGTCCGGATGAGCCGGGACAGGCCGGTCAGGTTCTCGGCGGAGATGGGATTCTTCTTGTGGGGCATGGCCGAGGAGCCCTTTTGCCCCTTGCCGAAGCCTTCCTCCACCTCCAGGACCTCGGTGCGCTGCAAATGGCGCAGCTCCACGCACAGCCGTTCCACTCCGCCCGCCAGCAGAGCCAGGGAGGTGAAGAAGGCCGCGTGGCGGTCGCGCTGCACGATCTGGGTGGAAAAGGGGTCCGGGGTCAGGTCCAGAATCTCGCAGGCGATGCGCTCCACATCGGGATCGAGATGAGCGTAGCCGCCCACGGCGCCGGAAATCTTGCCCACGCGCACGCCTTCCCAGGCGGCGGCCACGCGCTCCCGGTGCCGGGCGAATTCGGCGTAGAACCCGGTGAGCTTCAGCCCGAAGCTGGTGGGCTCGGCGTGGATCCCGTGGGTGCGGCCGATGACCAGCAGGCCCTTGTGGCGCAGGGCCATCTCCTTGAGGACCCCGAGCAGGCGGTCCACGCCGTCCAGGATCATCTTGCCCGCGCGCGAAAGAAGCACGCCGTTGGCCGTGTCCACGATGTCCGAGGAGGTGCAGCCGAGATGGATGAACCGGGCGGACGGGCCGACCTTTTCCTCCACGGCCGTCAGGAAGGCGATCACGTCGTGGCGGGTGGTTTCCTCGATCTCAAGGATGCGGGGCAGCTCGAAATCGGCCTTTTCCCGGATGACGCGCATGTCCTCTTCCGGAATGGCGCCGAGCCTGGTCCAGGCCTCGCAAACCGCCAGCTCCACCTCAAGCCATACCCTGAACTTGTTCTCCAGGGTCCACAGCGCGCCCATTTCCGGGCGCGTATAGCGTTCTATCATGGGAGTCCCAGGCGGCGGAGCCTGTTTCCGGCTCGCGTCCGTCAACGCGCGGGGCGACGCGTTTTCCGGGAAATGCCTCCCCTTTCGCGGGGCGTTCCCGATGTCGCTCGTCTGGCGCGGGGACGGACGCTAGGAGGCGCTCTTGGCCGCGTTTTTTTTCTTCGCGTCCGCCGGGCCCGAGGGCTTGGTAGCGGTCGCGTTTGTGGAAGGCGTGGCCGGTTCGGCGGGCGCGGCGATTCGGACCGCGCCGTCCGGGACCGTTTCCGGCTCCGGCGTGGCGCTCACGCCCTTGATCTTGGGACGGCCGCCCCGCTGGATGAATTCCGGTCTGCGGTCCTTGTAGGTGGTCGCGTACCAGCCTCCGCCCTTCAAGATGAAGGCGGAGTTGGAAATGATGCGCCCGGAGGGTTCGCCGCAGACCGGGCAGGGCGCGACGTCGTCGTCAACGCTCTTGCGCAGTTCCTCGAACGTCTCCCGGCATTTCGGACAGTGATACTCGTAGATCGGCATGCGTTCCCCGCTTGAAGGCCGGGCTTGCGCGAATCGGGCTTGCGCCGCGTTTTTTCGAGACCCCGCGGCGTCTCGATGTAATGAAACGGCGCGCTATCCTCGAAATGCCTGAAGGCGCATCCCGAGGACCCCGCGCTAGGCCTTCTTGGCGGCCTTGGCTTCCCTGACGCGCTCTTTGAGCCGCTGCTCACGGCGATGACGGCGCCTGTCCAGTTCCTTTTTCCGTTCATGCTTTTTATGACGAGCCATGGTGGTTCCTCCTTGCTGATGCGATTGGACCTTGCCCCATACCCCACAACAGGCTGGCTGTCCATAGAAGCCTGCCGCGAATCCTGGATTTTCGCTTCGGCGCGGGCGCGAAAGCCTTCCCTCCGTTTCTCCTTCGACCCGCGGACGTTCCGGACGATACGACTACAGTACGGCGGCCAGACAGGCGGCCAGCTCGCCGTAGACGATGCAGGCTCCGAGAAAATCGCCGTTGAGCCCTTCGTTCTTCCGGGCCAGTCCCAACAGGGCCAAAAGTCCGGGCGCGGCGCACAGGGCCGACAGGAAAACAACGCTGGAGCCCGCGAGCGCAAGACCCAGGGCGATGGTCAGGACCATGGCGATCGCCAGCGCCCCTCCGGTCGCCCCGGGCAGGAACATGGCGCCCATGCCCGGCCGCAGATAGGCCTTTCCCAGGCGCATGAGCAAGACGCACAGCCCTCGGCCGAACACGCAGGCCCAGACGATTACCCCGAAATCGCCCGCCGCGAGAAGGGCCGCGAACAGGACGATCTGCCCGGCCACGCCGAAGATGAGGCCGAGCGCTCCGAACGCCCCCACCCGGCTGTCTTTCATGATGGCGAAGAACCGGTCCTTTTCGGCCAGGCTGCCCCAGGCGTCGAAGAGGTCGGCCAATCCGTCGTAATGCAGCCCCCGGGTGAGATACAGGTTGGCGGCGGCCAGCAGCCAGGCGGCCACGTAGGGCTTGTCCTTCAAGAGCCCCAGGGCGAAGGGCGCGGTCAGAACGGCGCCCAGGATGAGACCTACGATGGGGAAAAACGGCACGGTCTTGTAAAAATCCTTCAGAACGTCTTTCGGCGCCGGAACGAGCCGGGTCATGAAGGACAGGGCGGCGAAAAGGCTTTGCCAAAGATTCACGCCTCATCCTCCCTGGCGATGCGGATGCGGACCGGGGCGCCCGGCTCAAGGCCGAGTTCCCGGGCGGCGCCGTCCTGGTTCATGGCCAGCTCGAAATAGCCCTGGCTGCCTTCCAGCAGGCCGAGCCCTCCGGGCGCGATGTCCGCGTACGCGTTGACCAGCGCCAGTTCCCGGCGCGCAGGCCATTCCAGGCGCATGCCCCCGGCCGCCGCCAGGACCGTTCGCCAGGAAGCGGCGTCCAAGGTCAGAATGGCGTTGCCGAAGCGGTCTACATGCTGGACCCGCGTCTCGAGAACGTCGCCCACGCGCCGCGCGGGCGCGCCGCCGAGCCTCACGAGCTTGCCGGGCGCCAGAGCCGGGCCCAGGCCGGAAGGGGCTTCGCCCAGAAGCAGGCGCGCGGCCAGGGGGGCGAAGACGTCGCGCCCGTGAAAGGTCTTGGCGGCCTGCGCATCCAGGGCGCCGGGCGCTGGGGTGACGTCCCGGGCCGAGGCTTCGCCGGGCAGATCGAGGGTTTGGGTGAGGAGCCCGTTGTCCGGCGCCAGGATCGCGCGGCTGTCTTTTTCAAGCAGAACGATGCGGCGCAAGGAGCCCACGCCAGGGTCCACCACCGCGACGATCACCGCGCTCTCGGGCAGCCAGGGCAGGCTGGCCGCCAGGAAGAAGCCTCCCCGGGCGATGTCGTGGGCCGGAACCCCGTGGCTGATGTCGATGATCCGGGCCATGGGGGCCAGAGAGGTCAAGACGGCCTTCATCTGGCCCACATAGGGATCGGACAGGCCGAAATCCGTCAGAAGCGCGGCCACGGGCGGCCCGGCTTCCTTCCGCCCTGGGCGCGGCGCGGCGTCTTTCGATTCCCGTCTGATCATGCCGTTCCTCCAACCGTACAGGCCGCGCAGGCCGCGCGCCGCGCGCGAACGTTTTTGGCGCGCAGGGAAATTCCTAGCGTTTTTGAAGGCGGATGAACAGCCGCGGCGCCTGGACGCGACGCGAACCGGATCGGGCCAGCGGCTTTTCCGGATTCCGAAAAGCGATTGTCCTACGGATCAATCATCGATGCGGGATGAAAAATCCGAATTCTGCTTACGGTCCAGGGTGATGGAGAAGGCCACGGAATACAGGTGGTGGAAGAAATCCACATATTCCACATGCACGTCGTCCGGCACGTTGATCCGGGCCGGGGCGAAATTGATGAGGCCCTTGATGCCCGCGCCCACGAGGAAATTGGCCGCGCGCTGGGCCCTGTTGGGCGGGGTGGTGATGAGTCCGATCTCGATGTTCTTGCCTTCGGCGGTTTCCTTGAGGCGTCTGGTGCAGACCACCTCCATGCCGCAGACTTCCTCGCCGATCTTGAAGGGGTCGCAATCGAAGGCGGCCACGATGTCGAAACCGCGATATTTGAAGTCCTGGTGGCACAAAAGAGCCCGGCCCAGATTGCCCACCCCGACCAGGGCGGCTTTCCAGACGTGGTCCACGCCGAGCGAATGCTTGATGGAGGTGATGAGGTCCTGGACGTGATAGCCCACGCCGCGGACGCCGAACTCCCCGAAGTAAGCGAGGTCCTTGCGGATTTGCGAAGGGTTGACGTTGCAGGCCTTAGCCAGGGTCTCGGAGGAGACCACCTGGTTTCCCTCGCGCTTGAAGGTCTCCAGAACCTGCACGTACATGGCCAACCGTTTGATGGTCGCGTTGGGGATGTGTTCGCTCTTCACGTGATCCGCCTTTGCCGGTAACTATGTGAAACTTTTAACAAGCTCTTGGTTAAAAAAAGGAGGCCGGAGCCCGGCCTCCTCTTTGGTCAATCAATGCCCAGTTAGCCGGCGATCTGAGCGGCGAACGGGTGGGCGAACAGCAGGATGAGGCAGACGACCAGGGCGTAAATGGCCAGGGACTCGATGAAGGCCAGGCCCAGGATCAGGGTAACGGTGATTTTACCACCGGCCTCGGGGTTGCGGGCGGTGCCTTCGCAAGCGGCCTTCAGGCCCAGGCCCTGACCAAGACCGCAGCCGGCGGCGGCGATGCCCATGCCAATGGCGGTGGCCCAGGAGATGGTGCCGATGGCGCCCATGGCGCCTTCAGCGGCGAAGGCCACGGAAGCAAGGGCGATCAGGGCGGCGGTGTTGAGCAGGGTGAACATAATCTTGCGCATTGTATCCTCCTAAGGATAGCGGTTTATTGTGTTGGTCTTAAGACCATTTCCCCCAAGGTTCGGTCCGGCCTAGTGCGCGTGTTCCAGAGAGCCCTTCAGGTAGATCATGGTGAGCATGAAGAACACGAAGGCCTGGATGCAGTCGGCCAGCGAGAACAGGAAGTACATCGGGAAGGTGCCGATGACCGGCGCCAGGGCGAACAGCAGGGCCAGAACGATTTCCTCGCCGCGGATGTTTCCGAAAAGACGCAGCGTGAGCGAAAGCGGACGGGCCAGGTGGCTGATGATTTCGATGGGCAGCATAAGGGGCACCAGCCACCAGAAGGGGCCCATGAAATGCTTGATGTAGCCCGGGCCCCACATCTTGAGACCCCAGAAATTGTAGTACAGGAACACGGTGATGGCCATGGCGGCGTTGGTGTTCACGTTGTTGGTCGGCGAATCCAGACCCGGCACGAGGCCGATCAGGTTGCCGGTGATGATGAACAGGAAGAGGGCGCAGAGGAACGGGAAGACCTTGCGGCCTTTTTCACCGATGTTTTCAACGACGAAGGATTCGAGTCCGCCGATGGCGAGTTCGAAGAAGTTCTGGAGCCCCGTGGGCACCATGGCCATCTTTCTCGTGGCCAGAAAACCGAGCACGATCAACAAAGCCATCGCGAACCACGCGTACGCCACGTGGGACGGGATATGAAGTCCCACGGACTCCAAAGCCACGTCAACAAGCAAAACCGGATGAGGAAGACCGCCAGCCATTTCCTACGCCTCCTTTAATTTGGCAATTCCCGCGTCTTGGGGGACATCCTGGAAATCCCCCAGAACAGAAAATTCACGACAAGGATCGACAGACCCGCCAACAGCGCCGTCGCGCTCGCCCCGGCCCACACGATCAGGGCGTACAAGGCCAGCCCCGTCAACCCAAGCCGAAGGTAAAACCGGAAAAGGACCACGAGAACCGCCTCTTTCTTGCTCTCGTAGCCCGCAACCCGCTGGCCGAAGCGGGCCAAGGACCAGAAATTCAGGGAGATCAACGAGGCGCCCGCCGCGAAGGACCACGCCCACGTGGAAAACGCGGCGAACGGCGCGCAACACAAAAGCGCGATCAGGACAATCACGGCCTGGTTGCGCGCAAGCTCCCGCACGTCCGGATGCGTGAAGCCCCGGCGGTGGAAAAACGCGTCGACCCGCTCAATCATCTTGCCCATGACCTTCATGTTCCGCCTTGTCAGCTTCGCTGATCTTCTTCACTTCCATGAATACGTTCTTGAACCCGGCGATGATGCCGAGCACCAGAAACACAAGGAGCAGC
The DNA here is from genome assembly GCA_937934715.1 of uncultured Desulfovibrionaceae bacterium. Taxonomy (GTDB): domain Bacteria; phylum Desulfobacterota; class Desulfovibrionia; order Desulfovibrionales; family Desulfovibrionaceae; genus CALGYO01. Next base: position 87,159 of record CALGYO010000049.1, read on the forward strand.
CAGGGCTTGGTGCCCAGCCACTTGTCCAAGAACCAGCCGATGATGAGCCCGACGAAGGTGCTCGTGACCAGGTTCAGCCCGAGTACGGACGCGTTCATGATGGCGTCCCGGGTCTGCCTGTCCTTTATCAGCCGGTTAAAGACCATTTCGCCTCGCTTGCCGGAAAAGTACAACAGCCAAAATTCCAACCCCTTCGGCTCTTCCGGCCCAGTCTCGCCGATCCTGTGGCCAGGGAGATCGTGCAAGACTTCACAAGTCGCGAAGCCCTAACACGGGCTAAATCGAAAAGTCAACGCTCTCCCGGACTTTTTCCGCATCCTCGGCGCGTCTCGAAAAGCCGATTTCGCGCAAAACCGCAGCCTTGCGGCCGCCAGGAACGTCTGGCGGAAATCAGGAAAACGCCGCGCTCAGCCTTCGTTTTGCGCAAGCGGCGGATTCACGGCCAGAACGACCTCGTCCAGTCCGCGCTTGGGCACGTGGTGGACCCCGGCGTCATCCCGCCAGTATCTGACGTCCCCGTCCTCGCCCATGGGCGTCAGGACCACGGTCTCGGCCGGCGTTCCCAGGGCGATGACCAGGAGGATCTCGAACCGCTCGGGGATGGCGAAGGCCTTGCGCAGGCCGTTCTTGTTGATGGCCGCCAGGATGCAGCCGCCAAGGCCCAGTTCCGTGGTCCGGAGGAGCATGTTCTGGGCGGCGATGCCGTGGTCGCACCAGAAATTCGTGGCGATGTCCGTGTCGCCCAGGATGATGACGTATCCGCCGGGCCGCTCATGGGGCGGCGGGGTCCAATCCTTGAAATAGGCGGCGAAGGCCAGGTTGGAAAAAACCGCCGCGCGTTTTTCAGGATCGTTCACGCACAAAAATTTCAGGGGCTGC
>CALGYO010000050.1 GCA_937934715.1 uncultured Desulfovibrionaceae bacterium
CCTCGATGCGCAGTTCGCGGCTGGAGTCGACGAAAAGGTCCGCCTGAATGATGACTGGGCGATCGGCGCACAGCCCTTGAGACGCTCCGGCCGCAAAGAGAAGAAGGACGTGGGCAAGAAAGAGATATCGCGCCATGGGCTCCATCAAGAGAACAGCCTGATTTTCATCGCATCCCACCACTACGTGAAAACCTTTTGAAATAGCAAGCCGCAAGCGGCGGGGCCGCTCCTCACGGTCAGTCCCTCGTCATTATTGCGTAACGCTTCGTCCTTACGGTTGCGCCGTTCCCGGCCCGATCCGGGCCAGGCGCTTCGGTTTCGGCAAGACGCCGATAGCGGCGGCGCCCGGCCATGGACCTTTCGAGCGCGCCATAGGCCAATCGATGTTTGACCGACATTGCGAACGCCTTTACGGTTTGCCGCGACCTGGGAGCGCGGACCATGCCTCGGGCATCTCAACCGGTTACGCTGGAGATTTCGCATGATGGATAAGGATCGCATGCTCTATTTCGACAACCTGCGGCTTTGCGTCATCATGCTGGTGGTGTGCATGCACGCGGCCGTGACCTACAGCGGGCTGGGAAGCTGGTATTACAAGGAGGATCTAAACCCCGGCCTGGGAACCACCATCTTCTTCGCCGTGTTCCAGAGCTTTCTCCAGGCGTTTTTCATGGGCGTCCTGTTCATGGCCGCCGGATATTTCGCGGCGGGCTCCCTGAAAAAGAAGGGAAAGACCGTCTTCATCAAGGCCCGGGCCTTTCGTCTGGGCCTGCCCTCCCTGGTCTACATGCTGGGCGTGAACCCCCTCATGGTCTACTATCTGGTGCAGTTCGACCGGCTTCGCGACGCCGTTTCCTTTCCGGACTATTACCTGGGCTATGTCTCCACGTTCCGTTTTCTCAGCGGGTCCGGTCCCATGTGGTTCGCCCTGGCCCTTCTTTTTTTCTGCGCGGTCTATGCCCTGGCCCACAGGCCGGGGTCTCCGCCTCCCCAGACCGGCCGGATCACGGGCGCAATGGCCGCGCGCATCGCGCTGGCCGCCTCAGTCACGGCCTTCGCCATCCGCATCGTCCAGCCCGTGGGGACCGACATCCTCAACATGCAGCTGTGCTATTTCGCCCAGTACGTCATCCTGTTCGTCTTCGGGATCATGGCGCGCGGCCGGGGCTGGTTCGACTCCCTCGACTACCGCCTGTGCAAGCGCCTCGTCATCCTGGCCTTCGCCTTCATCCCCCTTTTGCCGCTCCTGTTCGTGGCGGGCGGGGCGCTGGAGGGGAACGAGCAGGCCCTGTTCGGCGGCCTCCATTGGCAGAGCCTGGCCTATTCCGCCTGGGAATCCTTCACCGGCGTGTTCATGTCCATCGGGCTTTTAGGCGTCCTCAAACGCGGCTGGAACGCCCAGAGCCGTCTGACCGCCGCCCTCTCCGGGGCGGCGTTCGCCGTGTACATGTTCCATCCGCCGGTCCTGGTCTTCATCTCCCAGCAGCTGCGGTTCCTGGTCCTTCCCGCGATTCCCAAATTCCTGGTCGTGACCGCCCTGGCCCTGCCAGCCTCGTTCCTCGCCGGCATGGCCGTGCGCCGCATTCCCGTCCTGCGCCAGCTGACGCCCTCCTGAATAGTGCGGCCCAGTGGCTTGCGCCGCGCATCGGCGACGAATAAACGCCCGCCCCTCTCGCAAAAGGGACGGGCGTTTCCCGGACGCGCTTCAGGCGCGCCGCGTTATTCCGCTTTCTTTGCTTTGGGTTTGGCCTTCTTTTTCTCCTTGCCCTCGTCGCCCGCTCCGGCGAAATCCCGCAGGCCTTCGGCCAGGCGCTTGAGCTTGCCCTCCGCCAGGGCGTTGATGGAGCCCGCCGGGTAGGCGCCCTTGGCGTCCCGTTCGCCCGCCTTGACCCCGGTCAACAGCGCAATGCCCTCGTCGATGGTCTTCACCGGCCAGACGTGGAATTTCCCTTTTTTCACGGCCTCGATCACCTCGGGCTTCAGCATGACGTCCTTCAGGTTGGGGAAGGGGATCATGACGCCCTGTTTGCCCGTAAGCCCGGCGTGCTTGCAGGCCAGATAAAAGCCCTCGATCTTTTCGTTCACTCCGCCGATGGGCTGGACCTCGCCCTTCTGGTTGACCGAGCCGGTCACGGCGATGTCCTGGCGCAGGGGGATCTCGGACAGGCTCGAAAGCAGGGCGTACAGTTCCGTGGAAGAAGCCGAGTCCCCGTCCACCCCGCCGTAGGACTGCTCGAAGGCGATGGAGGCGGTGAGCGTCAGCGGCCTGTCCTGGGCGAATTTGCGCCGCAGGTAGCCCTGGAGGATGAGCATGCCCTTGTTGTGGGTGGGGCCGGACATCTCGGACTCGCGCTCGATGTTGATGACCCCTTCCTTGCCCATGGCGGTCACGGCGGTGATGCGCGAGGGCTTGCCGAAGGCGTAATCGCCCATGGAGTAGACGGCCAGGCCGTTGACCTGTCCCACGGCCGCGCCGTCGGTGTCCACGAACAGGCTTCCCCGGTCGATCATTTCCTGGATGCGCTCCTCGATCTGGTTGGAGCGCTCCACCTTGGCCTCGATGGCCTTACGCACGTGTTCGGCCTTGACCACCTTGGTCCCGTTGGTCCCGGCGTAGTAGTCGGCCTCGCTTAAAAGGTCGGCCAGGACTGGAAAGGCGGTGGAGATCTTCTCCCGCCGTCCGGCCATGCGCACGGCCTGTTCCACCACGGCGGCCACGGCCGTGGCGTCGAAGGGACGCATGGCGTGCTTGTCCGCCTCCGCCCGGATGAACCGGGCCACCTTGTCCACGGCCTCGGCGGTGTTGTCCATGAAGGACTCGTAGTCCGCGCGCACCTTGAAGATCTTGGGCACGTCCTGGTCGTAATGGCGCAGGATCTGGTAGAGATAGGGGTCGCCGAGGACCACCACCTTGACCTCCATGTCGATGGCTTCGGGCTTGAGCCCGGCTCCGGCCAGGAAGTAGTACGGATCGTAGGTCTGGATCTCGATCTTTTCGGTTTTCAGCGAGCGCTTGAGGGTCTGCCAGACCCCGGGCTCGATGACGGCGTCCATGAGGTTGAGCACCAGATAGCCGCCGTTGGCCTTGATGAAGGAGCCCGCCGAGATCTTCGAATAATCCGTGTGGCTCGCGCCGTAGGGGCCGAACACCCGGTCTATGCCGCCGAAGAGGTTGCGGTAGGTGGGATAGGACTCGATGATGATGGGCGGCCCTTCCCGCTCGGCGTTGTCCACCAGGAGATTGACCTGGTAGGGGTGCATGACGGCTTCGGGCGAGGGGCCCATGAACGGCATGCCCGGGGGCATGCCCTGGGGCTTGGCGCCCATGCTCTTTATGGCGTCCATGCTTTCGGCCATGTCGTCCAGCATGGCGTCGAGGAACGCCGTGGTCTTTTCGTCCGCAAAGCTTTCGCGCAGGGGCTGCTGGAGGTCCTTGGCCATGCTGGTGAAGATGAGCTGGTCGGCCTCCTCGAGGCGCTTGGCCATCTCCTTTTGCAGGCGGCGCACCTCCTTGACGATGTGGTCGATCTCCTTTTTGACCTCGTCCCGCTTTTCGCGCAGCTTTTCGTATTCCTCCGGCGGAAAGCGCTTGTTTTCCACCATGGTTTCGAGGTCCACCATGCGCTTGGGTTCGCCGTCCACCAAGGGCAGCACGTCGGGCCTGGAATAGGAGCCCATCTGCATGCGCACCACGGCCAGGCCGGTGTTCTTCACCTTTTCCTCCACCGCCTGGTAGAACTCCATGATCTTTTTCTCATGGGTCTCGATGATCTCGTTTTTCCGGGCGATGTACTCCTCGCTCTCGAAAAGCTGCGGGATTTCACGCTTCAGGTTTTCCAGAAACTCATGCACGGCCTTCTTGAACTCCCCTCCCCGCCCCGCAGGGAAACGCAGGAGGATGGGCTCTTCCAGTCTTTTGAAATTATTCACATAACACAGATCGTCCGGGACTGCGTCCTTTTTGGACAGCTCCTTCAGGAGCTTGGTCACGGTGGCCAGGCGGCCGCTTCCCGGAGAGCCGGTGACGAAGATGTTGTAGCCCTTTTTCGTCATGCCCATGCCGAAGCGAAACGCTTCGACGCCCCGCTTTTGCCCCACGATCTCATCAAGGGGTTCAAGGTCGTCGGTGGTCTTGAAGGGCAGGCTCTTGGGGTCCAGGGTCCAGCGCAATTGGTCGGGAGTCGCTTCAGGAACGACCGTATGTTTCGCGGGCATAAGCGCCTTCCTTGTATTGCTGAGAGCGCAAAATGGATGACATCTTGCCGCTCAAAGTTTGAAAACGGCCTCGCGTGGCGTGGCCTGCGGCGAATGCCGCTGGAGCGGATCGGCGCGCCTTTTCCGCTGCCCGTAATTCGCCGCTTGTTTTCCCGTTATTTTCCGTGAACGCGCACCTTGGCGCCGCGCGCTCCGGTCCGCTTGGGGGCGGTGACGGTCAATACCCCGTCCTCCAGGGACGCTTCCGCCTTTTCCGAGTCCACAAGCAGGGGGAGCGAGAATTCCCGGCGCAGGGTTTCGCTGTGGGCGCCCCGGGCGCTCTCCCGGCGTTTGACCGCCTGGATGACCACATGGCCGTCCTCGATGGTCAGATCGATATCCCTGGCCTCGAATTCTCCGACCTCCATGCGAAGGACCAGGTTGTCTCCCTGGTCGTGAAAGGCGACGCCGGCCACCTGGCAGACGCCGGACCCGGTCAGGCCGAAATCGAAACACATTTCGTGGATGAGCCGGTCGAGATCGCGCTCCATTTTCGAGAGTTCGCGGCGGCCCCAGACAATAAGATCGGGCATGATTGGCCTCCTTGCGCATATGATCCGGCCGGATGGACGCCGGGCTTTGACGAGTACGCTCCGGGGGCCGGGAAAAGTCAAGCCGCGCGCCCCGGAATCGCCGATTGCTTCGCGTAACAACGTGCTTATTATCCTTTATTAAGCATTTCCCGAGCCTGTAACAAGGAGGAGGCCCATGATTCGGATGCTTTCTTTTCTCGGCGCGGCCCTGCTCGTCATCCTCATGACGCACAAAAGCGCCCAGGCCGCCCAGACCGATGTCCTGAAAACAAATGCTGGCGACCTGGACATGGTCCTCATTGGCCACGGGACCCTGTATTTCGTCTTCAACGGCAAGGTCTACCACGTGGATCCCTGGTCCAAGCTGGCGGATTATACCGCCCTGCCCAAGGCGGACGTCGCGCTCATCACCCACGAACACAAGGACCACCTGGATCCGGGCGCCATCATGGCCGTCTCCAAGCCGGAAACCAAGATCATCGTCACGCCGGCGGCGCGGGACATGCTGGACGCGGGCGAGGTCATGCAAAACGGGGATGTCCGGGAGCTTCCCGGCGGGGTCAGGGTCGAGGCGGTCCCGGCTTACAACATCGTGCACAAGCGCGAAGGCGGGGAGCCGTTCCACCCCAAGGGCCGGGGCAACGGCTACGTGTTCACCTTCGGAGACAAGAAGGTCTACGTGGCCGGGGACACGGAGGACATTCCGGAGATGGCGAAGCTCACGGACATCGACGTGGCTTTTTTGCCCATGAACCTGCCCTACACCATGACGCCCGAGATGGCGGCCAAGGCGGCCAGGAGCTTCAAGCCCAAGGTCCTCTACCCCTATCACTACGGGGAGACCGATCCCCAAAAGCTCGTGGACCTGCTCAAGGATTCCGGCATCGAGGTGCGGGTGCGGGAGATGCGCTAACCTACGCGCCAAAGGAAAAGGGCGCCCGGAAGGGCGCCCCGTATCGCGGTTCAGTCGAGTTCGATGCAGTCTTCCGGACAGTAGGCCATGGCCTGCCTGACCTCGTCCTCACAGACCTCGTCCTTTATGATGCGCGGCTTTTCCGTGTCCGGGTCCATCGCGAACACCTCCGGGCACAGGGAGGCGCAGGCGCCGCAGCCGCTGCACCGCGCAAGTCCCACGGAAACCTGTTTCAAGACGCAGTCCTCACGTGTGGCCAAGTCTCGCCCCCTTCGGTTTTTGGTGGCTATCCCATTTCTCTAGGTCTATGCTCGCATTCATGAAAGGTAATCGCGCGCAAGGCTCGGTCAAGGGGATTCAGGCATGATGCGCTGCAACAAATGCGGCGCGGAAAACGAGGACGACGCGCGTTTTTGCCAGGCCTGCGGCCACAAATTGCGCTCCCGGGCGGCTTCTCCCCTGGACGCCTCCGCCCCGCCGGAGGTCCAAAACCCCGGAGAAACCCTCGACCCCTCGGCGCCGGGCGCCTGCCATGGCTGCGGAAAATATCTGGAAGCGCTCATCTACGCGGCGATTCTGGCGGCCGGAGTGACCGTGGCCCTCATGCGCGGGAACATCACCGCCCTGTACGTTCTGGCTGGCGTGGTAGGGCTTGTGGCCTGGCTGCGCCGCATCTGACCCGCCGAAGGCGCCGCCGTCTCATGACCGGCCGGCGCCCACGCCTCTTTTCATCCGTATCCGCGAACGAAAACCCCAAGGGCGCATCCCGGTCTTCGGGCCGGATCAGCCGCCGCAGCATTTGGCCTCGCGCACGAACGAGCAGCTGGGCGGTTCGATGGAAGCCGTGATGCAGCCGTTGGTATAATCATAAATAAGCCGGGCCGAGGACATCCGCCCCTGCCAGAGGGGGCTGGTGAAGATGGCGAAATCGTCGAAGAGCTGCACGTAGAATTCCGTGAACTTGGAGCCGAAATGGGCGTTGTAGACGTAGACGCCCTCGCGCAGTCCCATGAAGCGGAATTCCTCCAACGGCTTGCAGGTGAGCATGGCCAGGGCGCGCTGGAACACGCAGGGCAGAACCACGTTCTCGTTGAAGGCCCTGGCCGGAGCCGGAAAGACGGCCAGCGCGCAAAGAACGGCCAGGGCGGCCAGCAGGCCCCGGGTCCGTATACGGAGGCCGCGGCGGCCAAGGCCGTCCGGATTCGGGGACGGGACGGGACGGGCGCCCGGCGCGCCGCCCTGCATCATCCGCTGCGTTCGCGACATGGGTAACTCCTTTCGTGGAGGATCGGCCCCATCTTATCGGCGCCTTGGACCAAAAGCATTAGCGCGCAAGGATTCACGCCGCCGGATCGTCCGCCCCGGCGGGATAATGGCGCGGCGTGGCCGGGAAGATCACGGTCAGGGCCGTGCCGTCCGCATCCGCCGTGCGCATGGCGATCCTGCCCCCCATGATCTCGGCCATAAGACGGGCCCCATAAGCGCCGAGCCCCGTGCCGCCGCGTTTTCCGGCGGTGACGTATTTCTCGAAAAACGTCCGGCGGATGCTTGCGGGCACGGCCCCCATGTTGTGGATGACGATGCGCGGCTCCACCGCGTCGGTCAGGGCCACGGACACGGTTTCGCCCGTGGGCGAGGCTTCCAGGGCGTTTTTGATGAGATTGGAAAGCATGGTGTAGCAGAGCATTTCCTCGCCCCTGACCACGAAGGCGTCGCCCTTTTCGCGCGGCTTGCCGCGCAGGAGGACCTGCATGGAAATATCCTTGGATTCCAAGATGCTGCGAAACTCGGCGGCGATATTGTCCAGAATGGGCAGGATATCCACGGGCGCGGGCTGCAACTCGTAGGTCCCGGACTCCATCTTGTAGAGGTCCAGGGAGGAGTTGATCATGTGCAGCATGCGGTATCCGGCGCTCTGGGCCAGGTCCAGCATGTCCTCCTGGCGCTTGGACAGGCCGCCCTCGCGTTTGACCAGCTGGGGCAGGGTCAGGATGGCCGTGAGCGGGGACTTGAGGTCATGGCGGGTCATGCGGTCCACGTCTTCCCGCAACAGCTCGGATTTCTTGCGCTCGGTCACGTCCACCACGGCGTAGCCCAGAATGTCGCAGAAATGCTCCACGAAATCCGAATCCTTCTCCATGGAGTAGCGGCCGGGGTTCTCATCGAAAAAGCTCATGATCCCGATGAGCTTCTCGGGATTGTACTTGTCGCGCAGGGGGTAGATGAAGCACGAGCCCGCGAGCTTTTCCTTGCGCCCCGCCCCGAAGGCCTCGCCGAAGAAGAAATCCGGCCGTTCGATCAGCCCCACGTCGCCCATGAAGGAGTGACGCTTGCGGCCGTTCTTTTTCCCGGCGGCCTCCCGGATGTTCTTGGCGGCGAGCGCCAGGACGTTTTTCGGGGCGGTCAGGATGGATTCGGGCAGAAAACGGCCGTACTCCTCCTCTTCCAGCACGAGACCGGCGGCGGTGAGATTGAAGCGCTCGCCCACCTTGGCGAGGATCTGCGGAAGGTCCGCGTGGGAATGCATGAGTTCGGCGATGCGGATGCCGTCGCGAAACTGGCGCAGGGCGTTCAGATTATGCTCGAAGATCTCCTCGCCCTTGTCGATGTAGGTCTTCAGGCGCTCTTTTTCCTTGCGCAGGTCCCGCAACTGTTTTTTCAGGGCCTGGCTTTCCGCCTTGGCCGCGGCCTGGGACTCGGCCATGGCCTTGAACGACCGGCGCAGGTCGTTCACGGACCGCTTCACCCAGAACGCGTCCTGGTCCATGCCGAGCGTTTCCAGCTCGGCCAGTTTGCCGTCTATGACATCGAAATCCGAGTGCGCGCTCATGCGTTCATGGGGGTGGCGGGGCGCCGGGCTTATCGCCGGTTGACGAAATAATTGACGTTCATGCGGGCGTCGCCCACCATCTTCACCTGGAGCCAGTCGTTCGAAACCGTGGCGCAGGAACCAAGCCCCAGGCTCAATGCGATCAATACGAAACGGATGATTGTTCTCATGCCAACTCCCCGGGACGGCCCGGCGGCGGCCATGTCCGAAGGGACGGCCGTCTTACGGATGATGATAGGCCATAGCCAGACGGCGCGCAAGCCGCCATTGTTCCCAGACGGTCGCGAGGGCGCCCGGGTTACCCGCGAACGCAAACGCGTTCCGGTTCCGCGCCCGGTCCCTTCGCGACAAAAAAGCGGGTCCGGCGCCAGCCGAACCCGCCTCGTCCGCGCCGTCCGCGTCGTCAGGGGGCGATCGCTCAGGCCGCGTCATCCTCGATCATGACGAATTCCGGCTCCTCGCCATGGCACAACGATCCGCAATTGAGGCAGCGGCAGGATTCCCGCTTGGCCTCCTCGCCGGAAATGGTCAGCTCCACCTCCTCGAAGCCGCACAGCCGGTCCTCGGCGCACACCTCAGGGATTTTCACCCTGGGCAGCTCGGGATATCCATCCAAGGTGGAAAACAGCGTGTCCGGGATCATTTCGCGCTGCAACCGCTCGGGCGGGCGGATCTCCCCGCTGGTCATGTATTCGTGCATGAACCGGGCGGCGCGCCTGCCCTGGCCGATGGCCGACACCGCGATGTCCGGCCCGGTGAACACGTCGCCGCCGGTGAAGACATGGGGGAGGATGGTTTGCAGGGTCACGGGGTCGGCCACGATGGTCTTCCAGCGGGTCTGCTCCAGCCGGCATTCCCCGCCCTCCTCGTAAAGGCACGAGAGGTCGGGCTTCTGGCCGATGGCCGCCAGGATGTTGTCCGCCCGGATGCGGGTTTCGGAACCCTCGATGGGTTCCGGCCTGCGCCGTCCCGAGGCGTCCGGTTCGCCGAGTTTCATCGTGATGTATTCCAGATGCGTGGTCTGGCCGGATGCGTCCGTGATCACCCGGGTCTGGCCGGCCAGGAAGAGGAATTCCACACCCTCCTCCTCCGCGCCGATGATCTCGATCGCATTGGCGGGCATCTCCTCCCGGGTGCGCCGGTACATGAGGGTGACCTTGCTGCCCAGACGCCGGGCGGTGCGGGCCGCGTCGATGGCCGTATTGCCGCCGCCCACCACGATGACGTGTTCCCCAAGCTCCACCTTGGCGCCCATGCCCACGGCGGTCAGGAATTCCGTGCCGCTCAAGACGCCCTTGGCCTCCTCGTTTTCGCAGCGCAGGTTGGAGCCCTGCCAGGCGCCGAGCCCCAGAAAGATCGTATCGAAGCCCTCGGCCTCCAGGGATTCCAGCGTGAAATCCCGGCCGAAGCGCGCGTTCTTGCGCACGTCCACGCCCAGCCGCAAAATGCCCTCGATCTCCCAGTCCAGCACCTTGTTGGGCAGGCGGTATTCCGGGATGCCGTAGCGCAGCTGGCCGCCAAGTTCGGGCATGGCCTCGAAAATGACCGGATGATGCCCCAGGCGGCGCAGGAAATAGGCGCAGGACAACCCGGCCGGGCCGCCGCCCACGATGGCCGCCCGCTTCCCCGTGTCCGGGGCGAGCGCAACCGGCAGCCGCGTCCCGGAGTTCATCTCCCAGTCCGCCACATAGCGCTTCAGGGGATTGATGGCCACGGGCTCGTCGATGGCGCCCCGGCGGCACACGCTCTCGCAGGGATGCGGGCAGACCCGGCCGCAGACCAGAAGCAACGGGTTGCGTTCCTTGATGGTTTGCACGGCGGCCGCGAAATCGCCCCGCTTGATGTTCTGGATGTAGCGCGGAATGTCGATCTGGGCCGGGCATTTCTGGCGGCAGGGCGCCAGGCAGTCGTCGGTCTGGTTGAGATGCAGAAGGCGCGCGGTCATGCCGAGCACGGCGATGACTCCGCGCGGGCAGGCGTCCGCGCATTTGCCGCAGGCCCGGCACAGCTCGGGACTGACCACGGGCACGCCCTTGGGGCCCATATGGATGGCGCCGAAGGGACAGACCCTGACGCAGGTGCCGAGCCCGAGACAGCCGAGGCCGCATTTCTTGCCCCCGCCCGCCAGAAGAGCCTGGGCCCGGCAGTCCATGGCGCCCTCGTAGCGGTACAGCGCCGTGGCCCGGTCGCCGCCCGAGCAGCCCGGAACGGCCACCTGGGGCTCGCGATAACTGACGGTCTGTCCCATGACCCTGGCCACCCGCTCGGCGATCTCCTGGCCGCCCGCCACGCACACGTCGCAGCCCGCCTTTCCGGCCACCACCGCCGCAGCCGCGCCCGAACAGCCCGGATAGCCGCAGCCGCCGCAGTTGGCGCCAAGCAGAGCCTCCTCCACCTCCGCGATCTTGGGGTCCTCCTTCACGTACAACAGCTTGGAGGCCACGCCCAAAATCACTGCGGACAGGAACCCCAGTCCCAAGAGAACGAGAATAGACGAAGTAACCATGCGCGCCCCTTTCGCGGCCGCGACGGGAACGGACTGGCGCCGCGTCCCATCGGCCGGGGAAACGTATCGTGTTCGGCCCCTAGGAGATCATCCCCTTGAAGGCGAAAAAGGCCAGGGACATGAGCCCGGCCATAACCAGGCCCGCCGGGGCGCCCTTCATGGACTGCGGCAGGCGGGAAAGCTCGAAACGCTCGCGGATGGCCGCCATGAGCAGAAGCGCCAGCATGAAGCCCAGGGCCGAGGCGAAGGAGAAGACCAGGGTCTTCACGATGCCGTAGTCCTTGCGCTGGCAGATGATGGCGATGCCGAGGACGGCGCAGTTGGTGGTGATCAGCGGCAAGAAGATGCCGAGCGACTTGTAAAGCGGCGGAGCGGCCTTTTTCAGAAACATCTCCACGAACTGCACGAGCGCCGCGATGACCAGGATGAACACGATGGTTTGCAGATAATCCAGGGAAAAAGGAACAAGCACGTAGCGCTGGATGGCCCAGGTGAAGCCAGAGGCCATGACCACCACGAAGACCACGGCGGCCCCCATGCCCGCGGCCGTGCCGATGTTCCTGGAGCACCCCAGGAACGGACAGTTGCCGAGATACTGGGCCAAAAGGATGTTGTTGACGAAAATGGCCGAGATGATGAGCAGGAAATATTCGGTCATGGCCTACCCCCTTTTCCGCGCCATGTCGCACATGCCGCAGGAACCGCAGTCGGATACGGCGGGAACGGCGTCCGGTCCGCCCTTGCGCCGGGCCTGCCAGGCGCTGAAGAAATTCATGCCCGCCAGAAGAACCCCCAGGCACACGAAGGCGCCCGGCGCCTCGATCATGAAGGAAAAGGGCTTGAACGACCCCCACATGACCGGCGCGCCGAAGACCGTTCCGTAGCCGAACAGCTCGCGCAGCGCCCCGAGAAAGGTGAGCGAGGCGGTGTATCCCACGCCCATGCCCAGCCCGTCCGCGATGGAGGGCAGGACCGGATTGCGCGAGGCGAAGGCCTCGGCCCGGCCCAGGATGATGCAGTTGACCACAATGAGCGGCACGAAGATGCCGAGCTGCTGGTAGAGCGGATAGGCGTAGGCCTGCATCAAGAGCTCCACCGCCACCACCAGCGAGGCCGCGATCACGATGAAGCAGGCGATGCGCACCTTGGCCGGAATGATCTTGCGCACCATGGAGATGAGCATGTTGGAGAGCGTCAGCACGAAGATGACCGCCAGTCCCATGCCCAGCCCGTTGTTCGCCGTCTTGGTCACGGCCAGGGTGGGGCAAAGCCCCAGCACCAGCCGAAACGGCGGCAACTCGTTCCAAAGCCCCTTGGAGAATTCCTTCCACAGCGTGCTCATAGGCGCCTCCGGCGGCCAGGGGGAAAACCCCTTTTGAAAAAGGGGTTTTCCCCCTGGACCCCCTTTCCCGATAACTTTTGCCGGGCTTCGCCCCCGGGGTTGTACGCCCGTCGGGGGGATGCGGTTATTGCCAGGTTTTGCCGATCTCGTCCTTGAGCTTGTCGCGCAGGGCCACGGCTTTTTGCACGGCGGTGATGGCGCCGGTGGAGGAGTAGCTGGCTCCGGACACCGCGTCGATCGAACCGCCCTTGGATTTGAGTTCCAGTTTTTCCAGGGGATGCCCGGCGAACTGGGTGGTGAACCCGTGTTTGGCCACGTTGGTCCCAAGCCCCGGCGTCTCCTTCATGGTGGTCACGCCGATACCCGTGAGCGCGTCCTTGCCCGCGTCGAAGCCCACGATCACCCCGATGTCGCCGCCATAGCCCTGGCCGTAGGTCTCCATGGCGTAGCCCGCGAGCTTGCCGTCCTTCAGGGCCGGGAAGATGGTCACGCTCTCGCCCGGCGCGCCGGGGACCTCGAAGCGCTTGCGGTCCGTGATGGGATTGTTGTCGTGGGGCGGAAAGACCTGCTCCAGGGCGGGCCCCTGGACATAGGTCAGGACCTGTTCCTCGATGCGGTTCTTGGTCGCGTCCTTGAGCCAGGCCAGAACCGCCCCGGAAAGGCCGCTGATGAGCGACAGAACCACGACCATTTTCATGATCTCACGCATGAGCCCGCCCTCCCCGCCCCGCGCCGCCGAACGGCCGGGGCCTGATGCGGTCCAGAAGAGGCGTGGCCAGATTGGCCAGCATGATGGCGAAGGGAACGCCGTCCGGATAGTCGCCGTAGACCCGGATGATCACCGTGAGCGCGCCGCCCAGAAGCCCGAACAGGATCATGGGGACATGGCCCATGGGCGAGGACGAACAGTCCGTGGCCAGGAAAAAGGCCCCAAGGACCACCGAGCCGGTCATGAGGTGAAACAGCGGCGGGGCGTAGAACGAGGGATCGGACAGGGCGTAGGCCAGGGACAGGAGGAAGGTTCCGGCCAGGAAGGCCAGCGGGATGTCCGGCCGGATGCGCCTGCGCAAAAGCAGGTAGATTCCGCCGAGCAGCAAGGCCCCGGTCTGGGCCGCCCCAAGGCCTCCCAGCTGTTTGCCCAGGAGCAGGTCGGCGTAGGAAAAACGCGAAATGGCCTCGAGCCCCAGGTGCTTGAGCTGGGTCAGCGGGTAGAAAAGGTCGGCGTTCAAGAGGGACATGTCGATATCCATGGAGCTTTTCCAGGAAATGCGGCAAACGGCCCACCCGACCAGGGGCGGACAGAAGGGATGGCCGCCCAGGCCCCCGAAGACCATCTTGCCAAGCGCGATGGAAATCGCCGACCCGGCCATGACCAGCCACCAGGGGGCCTCGGCCGGGAGCAGAAAGGCGAAGAGCAGCCCGGTGACCAGGGCGCTGTAGTCGTCCACGCTGACCGGCCGTTTCATGGCCTTGCAGCAGGCCGCCTCCACGACGACCGCCGTGGCGCAGGACAAGGCCATGACCCGGACCGCGTCCATGCCGAACACGGCCGCGGCCATGACCACGGCCGGACACAGGGCCAGCAGGATGTCCAGCATCATGCCGGGAATGGTCGCCCCGCAATGCCAGTGCGGCGGCGAGGATACGGTAAAGACAGTACGCCCGGTCAGGGGCTTCAGCGCTTCCCGCTGCATGAAGACGCCTCCTCCTCGGAAGTTTCGCAGGCCGCGTTTCTCTGGTCCGCCAGTTCCTTTTTGGCCAGCCGGATGTATTGCAGCACCGGCCGTCTGCCCACGCAGACGAACCCGCACAGGCCGCAGTCCATGCAGGCGTCGATGTGGTATTCCACGGTCCTCTCGAACAGCTTGAATTCCGCGCACCGGCTGATCATGCCGGGCAGAATCCTGGCCGGACAGACCATGACGCATTCCCCGCAGTTGAGGCAGGGCGAATCCGTCATCCTGGGGAAGCTTCCGCGCGGGATCACGGTCAGGGCGTAGTCGCCCGGGCCCACGCCCTGGGCCAGCCCGTAGAGCGCCCGGCCGCGCATGGGACCGCCCAGGACCACCCGGTCCCCGTCGGCGGCCTTGAGCCCGGCGGCCTTGACCAGCTCCCCGGCGGGCGTCCCCAGGGGGACGCAGAAAAGCTCCTCGCCGGCGCTTATGGCGGTCTCGGCCAGAGGCAGGCCGGATTCGGCGACCCGGCCCAGGGCGAAAAGCTCGTGGACGGCCAGAAAGACCGCGTCCGCCGGATTCTCGAGCCCGGTGGCCGCGCGTATGGCCATGGGGCCGAGCCCGTTTGGATAAACCGGAGCGGCGAAGACCGGTTCGCAGCCGGGAAGTCCCGCCTTCGACCCGTGGGGCAGGACCAGACGCCGCTTTTCCGGACCGATGACCCGGACGGCCAGTTCGAGTCCGGCCTCCAGGGTCTCCCGGCGGGCGCCGAGAAGTTTTGCGGCCACGCCCACGCCCGGTTCGGGCTCCAGGCCGCCGACGACCAGGGTTTGAGCCGGACGCAGGGCGGCCGAAGCCACGCCCAGGCGTTTCAGCGCGGCCGCCAGCGCTTCGCCGGAAGAGGTGGAGAGGGCGGCGGGGGGGACCGTCTCCCCGCTCCCGCCGGCCAGGATGGCCACGTGTTCGGAGCTGACGGCCAGAATTTCCCCGGAAAAGGGGGCGTGCAGGTCTCCCTCGCCCGAGGAAAAGGGCGCGAGGGATTCGGCGATTCTTTGGCCTTTCAGGACCTTGTCGCCGCAGGCGGCCTGTGGCAGGCGCCCGTCCAGAGGCAGGTGGACCTCCCTGACCGGCGTTTCACGCACGACGTCAGGGCCGACGGAGGACAACGCGAGACTGGGCTTTGGCATGGGAACTCACCGCATGTGGCATTTGCCACAATCTTTTTCGCCGCGCGGGCCTTTTTGCATCTGTTCGTGGCAGCCTATGCACTGGTCGTGAAAGGCGTTGGTGCGGTCGAGCAGAAGGTCCTTGGCCGGTTTTTTATGACATTGGTCGCAGGAGGTGAACGGACCGTCGTAGCCGTGCATGTCCTTCAATTTGTGGCAGGGCGTGCAGGAAAGCAGCTTCTCGCCGAATACGTCCTCGTGGCAGACCATGCAGCGGTCGTGCGCCGCGTCGCGCACGCTGGGCATTTCCTTGGTTCCGGCCATCTTGGAATGGCAATTGGAGCATTTTTGCGGCTCGGGTTCGATGTCCGGGCCATGGTGGCAATTTTCGCAATCCGGGGCGTACTCGTGGTGCGCCTCGTGGTCGAAATCCAGGGAGTGGAATTCCAGATGGTGGCAGTTCACGCAGACCGTGGGGTCGGGGAAGGAGCTGATGTGCTGGTCCACGTAATCCTTGTTGAAGGAGATCGCGTGACAGGAACCGCATGCCAGCGGCTTGGCCTTGGGATCGCCCGTCTCGTGATGGCATTTGGCGCAGGGGATGCCGTAGTCCCGGTGGTGGGTCAGGTGGGTGAAAACCACGTTCCCGCCCGTATTGTCGAACAGGATGCGGGTGGGCATCTCGCTCGCGGGCACGGGCCTCAGGTAGCCGAACGCGGCCAAGGCGGCCAATACGACGGTGACGGCTGTGATGGGGAAAAGCTTTTTGGGCGCGCTCACATCCTTAACTCCGGCGAAGGTTCACAATCGTATGCAGACCATCGCCCGCCAAGGATATGCCGCAAGGGAAGTATCCGCTGGGGGCGGCGGCTTTTCGGCGCACAAGCAATGCGCCGGAAAAAGAACGAAAGGAAAACGGCGAACGTCCCCGCGCCCCGGACCGGACGGCGCGGCCAAATCGGTCGCGCCCGGTTCTAGGCGTAGCTGTCGATGAAAGACCCGTACGAACCGTTTTCCGGGGGGGGAATGACGTTGATGAAACCGCCCTGCAAGCCCACGCGACGCATATCGTCGGCCGCTACGCCTCCCGGCGGCGGCAACGCGCCCGATTCGGCCGCGGCGGCTATGGAATTGATGACGGCCTGATGCCGGTCGAGATCAATCTGCAAGACCCCCCCAGCGCGGTTTCCTGGCCCGGCTGCCCCCAGACCGTTACATATCGGAATCCACGCTTACGCGCCCCCTTACCCCACTTTGCGCGCGAAGGCAACAGGCCCCTTGAAAAAAATCCTTCCAAGTCATGAATTTTCCGACGCATTTCCCAAGACCTCCCCCTTGGCGCCCCCAACGCGCCCATTCCCCTTCCCGTGCGATGCGCTCCCGCAAGGCCGCGCCGCGTCTGGTTTTTCCCCGCTCCCATTTGACAAGCGTCTTCGCCCCCGATACAGAACCAGCCAGGGGCGGACGCGAACGCCTCTGTGTAGCAACCCGTCCCGCGCGATCCATGAGGAACGCTGTATGCCCCGGAAACTCCTTGTCTTCTCCGTCCTCGCCCTCGTGGCGCTCTGTGCCGCGCCCGTGGTCCGCGCCCAGGAAGTCCTCTCGCGCAACCTCTTCGACGTGGCCCAAAAGCGCTATCAGGAAAACGACTCTCCCGAAGCTAAGCTGGCCAAAAAACTGCATCTTCGGGTCAAATCCGCCATTCTCATGAACATGAACACCGGCGAGATCCTCTTCGAGCAGGACCCCGACCGCCAGATTCCCCCCGCCTCCCTGACGAAAATCCTCACCCTCTACATCATCTTCAACGAGATCCAGAACGGCGGCCTGCGTCCCTGGGAAGAGGTGCCCGTCAGCATGAACGCGGACAACACGTTCGGCTCCACCATGTCGCTCAAGGCGGGCGAGGAGGTCACGGTCACGGAGATCATCAAGGGCATCTCCATCGCCTCGGCCAACGACGGTTGCGTGGCCATGGCCGAGTATCTGGAGAAAGGCGACGTGAACGCCTTCGTGCGCCGCATGAACGACACGGCCAAGTCCCTCGGCATGGAGCACACCACCTTCTGCAATCCCAACGGCCTGCCGGCCGAGGGCCAGCTCACCACCGCCCGCGATCTCCTCACGCTGGCCCAGACCTATCTCACGCGTTTTCCCAAGGCCCTGGCCATCCATTCCCAGAAATACTACTCCCACAACAACCGCACCCGCCACAACGCCAACTCCCTGCTCGGCAAATACGAGGGCGTGGACGGCCTGAAAACCGGCTACGTCACGGCCGCGGGCTACAACATCGCCGCCACGGCCAAACGCGGAGACGCCCGGCTTCTGGCCGTGGTGCTGGGCGCCAGGAACGCGGCCGTGCGCGAGGCGGAGACCGCCAGGCTTTTGGACACGGGCTTCGAGATCATCGAGGCCCAGCGCGAAACCCGCGAGCGCCTGGCCACGGCCACGGTCCCCCCGCAAGTCCTCGCCTCCACGCTCCAGGAAAGCCCGTCCCTGGCCAATTAGCGCGGCTTCCCCCCATGATTTTCCCGTGCGGATATCAGGAAGGCGGTCCGGACTTCCGGCCGCCGTTGGAAGGACGCGCCCATGCCCCGCGCAGGCGGACGGGCCCCGCGCGCCCGCCTTGCCCTGGCAACGCTCCGGGAAAAAACGCGTGCGCCATCCGCCCGCGCCCCTCTCCCCGCATGCTGGACGCCCGCGGACCCGCCGCGCGGCCGCGCCCGGGGGGATCATGAAAGACGCGCCGCTCTCCGGCTCCGTGGCGGCGGCGCGGACAGGGCGCGGACAACGCCCGCCCGTCCCCCGCGCCGCCCGGTTCGTCCTGGCGCTTTATATTGCCGTGGCGGCGGTCCTGGTCCTCGGCCATCCCGGGATATCGTTCGCGCGCGACATGCGGTTTCTCGAAGAAATGGCGGGGTATCTTCGCGAACTGAACGCCCTCAGCTATGACATGCTCTCCGTGGAAGAGCGCATCGGCGTGGCTGAAAAGGCTATCCGGCGCCTTAAGGCGCAGCCCGTCCGCGATGTGGCCGAAAAATATGACTGGTCCGCATGCTACATCATGATTCTCAATAATATCGGGCCGTCCTATGTGGCCAAGGGAGAACACGCCAAAGGACGGGACTTCCTTTCGCAGGCCGTTGCGATCGGCGAGGAAGCCCTCGCCGATGCGCCCGGCGACCAAAACCTCCTTGCCTTGTATTTCGTCAGCCAGCGCGCGCTGGCCATAAGCTACAGAATGGAGTTGGATCACCGTTCGTGCGCAAGCCACAACGAGGACGCGCTGAGCGCAGTAAGGGAACTGCTGCGACAGGACCCCGGAAACCAGGCGCGTCGAGCGGACATGCGCGAAGCGTTGCTTGAACTGGGCCAGTCCTCCCTGATCCTGAAGGAATGGAAGAGCGCCCGGGAGCGCTGCCTTGAAGCCGTCGATCTGGCGCGCCAGGCGCTCGCCCAGGATCCGAACGACGCGGACGCCCGGTGGGACCTGGCCGAGGGCCTCGCCCGGCTGGAGGAACTGGAGAAGGTTGCGCCGGGCGCAAGCGCCGCGGAGAAACGCCCATGAACCTGGCGCATGACCTCGTCGATTGGCTGACGCGGGCCCGGTTCGATTTCAGCGCGCTGTTTCTCGTGCTCGCGGCATGTTTCTTCGCGCTTCCGTTCCTTGTCTGTTTCGTGAGGAAGAAGCGGTTCAACGAGTCCCTTATCGAGGATTTCGGCCTGTGGCTCGTTTTCGCGCTGCTCGGCGTGGCCATGCTGCGCTTCTCGAGCGCCTACGGCGTCGTGACCGAGGCGTATGTCGTGGCGGGGGACGCGAACGCGACGGTGCTGTTCGGCGGAAAGGAATACCGGTTCCAGGCGGGCGAGGCCGGATGGCTTTCCGCAAAAGGCTGGCGCGACGACCTTTCACGCCAGCGGACGGCGTTCGTTTCGACATCCCAGAACGGCCGCGTCATCCGCCGCGAACTTGGGCCCAATGTCTACCTCGCCGAGCTTTCCGGGAAAAAGACCGTCTATTGGTCCGAAGTCCTCTACGACGGCCCCTACGACCAACGCGCCGACTACCGGCCGCGCGGCTCGGTACGCGGGGACGCGGCCTTTCTCACCACCCGCGCCTCCGACGTCATCGTCCGCCCCGGCGAAGCCCCGCCGCCAAGCCTGGACGCGCCCGGCGGAGTCATGCGCCAGCGCGTTCTCGAAATCTCGGACGCCGAGCGGCCCGAAACGGCCCGCCCCGAGTCCGGCCGGAGAAAACGCCTTGAGGAAACCATGTCGCGCAGGCCCACGCAAGACGAGCTCAAGGCGCTTCAGGAAGAAGTGACCAAGGAGATGCGGGAGAAGAAGGACTGGGAACGGTGGATGAACGGAAAGTAAAGCGCATGCGCAAGGCGCCGCCGCATGTAAAACGGAGACGGCGTTCTTGCGGAAGCGATCTAGACGGTCAGCTCAATTCCCTTCGCCGGGGACGTCTGGGACGAGGTCGCGGCGTAGGCTTTGGCGGCGCGGCTGGAATCGCCGGGAGACGCGCCGGATCGGGACTCCCCGTCCCGGGAGGAGCCGTCGTCCGCCCCGTCCTTGCCTGAAGGCTGGGACAGCGGCGCGGAACCGGCTTTGGCGGCCAGCCCCGAGGGAAGAGCCGTCATCGCGGCGGCCGAGGACAGGACGTCCTGGCCCGTTCCCGCCGCCCGTTCGGGCGCGGGCCGCTCGAGCCGGACCTGGGCGGACGGCTGCGCTTCAGGCCCGGCCGCGGACGGACCGGCCGAAGCCGCGACCGAGGCCTGAAACATCTGCGCAACCTGTCTTTGGATGGAATCAATCACAACTACCTCCAGCGCGTCTTTTTCGCGGCTATGCCATGCCCCCATCTCAGGGTAGCGCCTCCCCTCCCGAGGGACGCGAAAATTACGCCTGTTCGATACTCTTATCGGCGCCCGGAGCCCGGATCTTTAGCCCCCGGGGAAAGTTTTTTACTCCCGGCCCCGCTTCGGGTATGCCCTGTCCACGCCGCCAAGGCGTCAACGCCGTTCTCCCCAAAGGATCGCCCATGAAGAATATCGCCGTCATCGGCGCCGGACTGGCTGGTTGCGAATGCGCCATGGCGCTCGCCAAGGCCGGATGCGGGGTCACGCTGTTCGAGATGAAGCCCGAAGTCCATTCCCCGGCCCATTCCCTGGAGACCTTCGCCGAGCTCGTCTGCTCCAATTCCCTGCGCTCGGACGAGCCGGTCATGGCCGTGGGGCTTTTGAAGGAAGAACTGCGCGCCGTGGGCAGTCTGGTCATGGAGGCGGCCGAGGCGACCCGCGTTCCGGCGGGCAAGGCCCTGGCCGTGGATCGCGAGGCCTTTTCCCGCTACGTCACGGACAGGATCGCCGCCCAACCCGCCATTACCGTGGTCCGGCGCGAGGTGAAACGCCTGGACGATCCCGCGCTTAGCGCCTTCGACGCCGTTGCCGTGACCGCCGGCCCCCTGGCCAGCGACGCCCTGGCCGCCCATCTTAAGGAAGTCATCGGCGGCGAAAGCCTCTATTTCTACGACGCCATCGCCCCCATCATCGAGACCGCCAGCATCGACATGGGCGTCTGCTTCTACGCCGATCGCTGGGCCGAGGAGGAAGCCGCCGAGGGCAAGGGGGATTATCTCAATTGCCCCATGAGCGAGGAGGAGTACCGGCGCTTCATCGCCGAACTTCTGGCCGCCAAGAAGGTTCCCTCCCGGGATTTCGAGAAGGAGGCCCATTTCGAGGGCTGTCTGCCCATCGAGGTCATGGCCGAGCGCGGGGAGATGACCCTGGCTTTCGGGCCGCTCAAACCGGTGGGCCTTGTGGATCCGAGAACCGGCCGCAGGCCTTTCGCCGTGTTGCAGCTTCGGGCGGAAAACAAGGAAAAGACCATGGTCAACATGGTGGGATTCCAGACGAAGCTGACCTATCCCGAACAGGAGCGCGTGTTTCGCGGGCTCCCCGGCCTGCATGACGCCCAGTTCGTGCGCCTGGGCAGCATCCATCGCAACACCTTCGTGGACGCGCCCAAGGTCCTGACGGAGCATCTGGAGCTCTCCGCCCTGCCCGGAACCTACCTGGCCGGGCAGATCGCCGGGGTGGAGGGGTATGTGGAGTCCGCGGCCTGCGGCTTGTGGCTGGGGCTTTATCTCGGCCGGGGGCTGAGCCTGCCGCCCCAGGAGACCGCCCTGGGGGCGTTGCTTACGCATCTGCGCACGGAGAACAAGCATTTCCAGCCCATGAACGCCAATTTCGGCCTCATGCCGCCCATCGGGGTGAAGGCCAAGAAGGCCAGGCGCAAGGAGCTCCACGTGGAGCGCGCCCGCAAATACTGGAAGGAATGGCTCGCCGCCAACGCCGCTCTTTTGAGCCTGGACGCGCCCTCCATATAAGGGGGATGCGTCGGGGATGGGCCTGCGGCGCGTTGGATTTTCCCGGCCCTGGCTGCGGGGGGACGTCCGGCGAGGAGCATCGGAGCCGTCTGCGGAGCCGTACGGGGTCGCGCAGCGGCTTCCAAAATAAAAAAAGGGAGGCCGCCCGGCCTCCCTTTTCCCGAATTCTTATTCGTCCGGCTGGTCTTCGCCGTCCGCCGGTTCTTCCGGGCCTTCGTCCTCGTTTCCGGCTTCGTCCGCAGGCTCGACCGAGGCCAGATAGGCCTGCCAGATGCGCTCGCGCATCTCCTCCACGCCCTGCCCCGTGAGCGCGGACATGAAGGAAACGCCGCCGCCCGCCTGGTCCGCCGCCTCGGAAAGGGCCGCGAGCGCGTCCGCGTCCAACAGATCGATCTTGTTCACGCAACGAAGCTGGGGCCTGCTGGCCAGGGTCTCGTCGAACTTGGCCAGCTCCTCGTCCACCAGCCGGAACCCGTCCATGAGCGCCTCCGGGCTGACGTCCTCGGCGCTCACGATGTGAACCAGGATGTTGGAGCGCTCCACGTGCTTCAAAAACCGGTGGCCCAGCCCCTGGCCCTCGTTGGCGCCCTCGATGAGCCCCGGAATGTCCGCCAGAACCAGCCTGCGGCCGTAGTCGTCGTCGATGACGCCGAGATTGGGCGTGAGCGTGGTGAAGGGATAGGCGGCGATCTTGGGCCGGGCCCGGGAAATGGCCGCGATGAAGGTGGATTTTCCGGCGTTGGGCAGCCCGATGATGCCCACGTCCGCCAGGGTCTTGAGCTCCAGCTTCAGACGCTTTTCCTCGCCCTCCTCGCCGGGCTGGGCGAAACGCGGGGTGCGCATGGTGGACGAGCTGAAATGCAGGTTGCCCTTGCCGCCGCGCCCGCCCTTGCAGACCACGAATTCCTGGCCGTCCTCGGTGAGATCGGCCAGAAGCTCCTTGCCGCCCTCCTCGTCCAGCTCAAAAATCTGGGTGCCGCGCGGCACGTCCACCACCAGGTCCTCGGCGGCCTTGCCGAATCGCTGCCGTCCCATGCCCGGGCTGCCGTTCTTGCCCGCGTACAGGCGCTTGAGCCGCAGGTCGTACAGGGTCAGGAGGGCGTCCGAGGCCCGGAAAATGACATCCGCGCCCTTGCCCCCGTCGCCCCCGTCGGGCCCGCCCTTGGGAATGTATTTCTCCCGCCGGAAAGAAACGCAGCCATGGCCGCCGTGGCCGGAACGCACGGTGATGACGGCTTCATCGACAAATCGCATAGTCTCGTCCTTATAAACGTGTTGGGGGGCGACCCATGGCCGCCTTTTCATGAAAAGGCAAGGAAAAAGATTATGCCTCCGGCGGCCAGAGGGAAACTTTTGAAAAAGTTTCCCTCTGGACTCCCTTCAAAACTTTTTATCGGCGCTTCGCGGGGCGCTTAGGGCGACGCGTCCGGTCTTTTCGTTTCCTTGGGCGGCCAAGTGAGATCGATGGGGAGGCGCACCACTTGTCCGCCCTTGTTGGTGAAGAGAAGATAGCCGTTATTGAG
Source organism: uncultured Desulfovibrionaceae bacterium (assembly GCA_937934715.1). GTDB lineage: Bacteria > Desulfobacterota > Desulfovibrionia > Desulfovibrionales > Desulfovibrionaceae > CALGYO01. The sequence goes on from CALGYO010000050.1 coordinate 23,138, forward strand.
GCCAAAAAGATAGAGGTCCCGGGTCAGTTCCACGTCCCGGCGGCAATAGGCCGTGATCTCCTCTATCTTGCCCTCCTTCCACCAGGTCAGCGCCTGGAGGCCATGGGCGCTTTTTTTCGCCCCAAGCGTGGCGGCGGCCAGGCCGTCCAGGGACAGGCGGTAGCCAAGGCGCGCGTGGACCAGCTCCAGGATGTCCAGGGTGGGCAGCTTGCGGAAAGGATAGTCCGAAAGCCCGCGAAGCACCTCGTAGTCGAAACGCTTGATGTTGAAGCCCACCACGAATTCCAGCCGGGCGAGGTCCTCGATCATCCTCGGGACCTCGTCCTGAGCGTAGGAAAGGCAGTCGTCCAACCCCGAGTCGTACAGGACCCCCACGCTGATGCCCATCCTGCGGGCGTTGCCCCAGCCGCCCACCTCCTGGGCCGAGCGCCGGGTCTCCAGGTCCAGCACGCCGAAACGCGGGCCTTTGGCCGGGTCGACGGGAACGGGCGAAGCCTGGGTCGCGAATTCGGGCGCCGCGACCGCTTCCTTGCTCGAATCGGACATATCCGCTCCTTTGGGTTCGCGAACCTCGCCGGGCTCGCCGGGGTCCTCGGCGCGCCGAGGCTCCCCAACCGCGATGCGTATGGGCGCAAGCGCGCTGTTTCCTTCATCCGACGCGCCCCCCACGATGAGCTCCAGCGCCCGCAGGCAGGCGGCCTTGTCGATGGGCCGGTTGCCCGAGCCGCATTTGGGCGAGTGCACGCAGGACGGGCAGCCCGTTTCGCACGAACAGCCCGCCACCACGGCCAGGGTCCGCCGCATCGCCTCGTCGGCCTGAGAAAAGGCCTGGCGCGTGAGCCCCACCCCGCCCGGAGCGCCGTCGTACACGAACACCGCCGCCCGGCCCACCTGCTGGTGCATGGGCGTGGATATGCCGCCCAGGTCGTTACGGTCGGTCAGGATGAGAAGCGGCAGGATGCCGATGAGCGCGTGCTCTATGGCGTGGATGGCGCCCATGAAATGCATGTAGTTGGCGTCCAGCTCGTCCTGGACCGCGCGCGGGATGGCGAGCCACAGGCCGTCCGTCTCGAAGGTCAGGGGCGGCAGGTCCAGGGGGACGATATTGAGAAGCTGCCCTCCCCGCGTCTTGCGGCGCTCGAACCCGGTGATGCGCTCCGTGACCTTGAGCCTGCCGTGAAAGGCCTGCATGCCGAAAACCATGCGCTCGCCTTTGACCTCAAGGATCTCGGTGGACTTCTCCCCCCGCGCCCTGGTGTAGAAATCGGCTTTCTTCGGAACCACCCGGGCCACGCGGCCCGGAATGTCCAGGTCTTCCACCAGATAGGTTTGCCCCCGGTGCAGATAGACCGCGCCCGGATGGGTCTCGCGAAAGGCCCGGTGTTCGTCCACCTGGCCGATGGTCTCGCCCGAAGCCTCGATATGGTATTGCCCCCCGGTCCCGCGCAGGTTCACATCCCGGTGGGGGCGTTTCCTGGCGGCGTACCATTTGCCGCCGCCCTCGTCCTCGAGAAGCAGCCCCTTGCGAACCAGCGCCTCCAGCTCCCGGCGCACGGGCGCCTCGGCCAGGTAAGGCTCGCCCCCGGTCAGGGGGAATTCGGCGGCCGCGCATTCCAGATGCTTGGCCATGATGGCCGGATTGTGGGGATTGATGACCGCCGCCTCCGGGGGGCGCTCGAAAAAATCCTCGGGATGGCGCATGAAATACTGGTCCAGGGCGTCCTCCCCGGCGATGAGCGCCACGGCCGATTCCCTGAGCTTGCGCCCCACCCGGCCGCCGCGCTGCCAGGTGGACATGACCGAGCCCGGATAGCCCGCCAACAGGCACAAATCCAACCCGCCGATGTCGATGCCGAGCTCCAAGGCGCTGGTGGAGACCACGGCCAGAAGCTCGCCCGCGGCCATGCGCCGCTCGATATCCCGGCGTTCCTCGGGCAAAAACCCGGAGCGGTAGGCGCTGATGCGCGAGGCGTTCTTCCCGGCCCGTTCGGAAATCCACATGGCGATGAGTTCGGTCATCTTGCGGGACTGGGCGTAGACGATGGTCCGAAGCTCCCTCGGCAGCGCGGCCGAAAGCATGGACACGGCCGTGGTGGAGGCGCCGAGCGAGGGGTTGATGAAAAGAAAATGCCTGGGACCTGTGGGCGCGCCGGATTCGGTCACGGTTTCAACCGCGAGCCCGGTCAGGTCGCGGGCCAGCTCCCCGGGGTTGCCGATGGTGGCCGAGCAGAAGACGAAGGTGGGCCGCGTCCCGAACCGGGCGCAGGCCCGCAGGAGGCGCCGGAAGAGATGAGCCATATGGGAGCCCATCACCCCCCGGTAGGTGTGCATCTCGTCCACCACCACATGGGTGAGCCCGGCGAAAAGCGCGCCCCAGGACTCCTGGTGGGGCAGAAGCGACAGATGGAGCATCTCCGGGTTGGTCATGAGGACGCCGGGGGGATTGTCCCGGATCTTGCGCCTGAAATGCGGGGTGACGTCGCCGTCGAAAATGGCCGCCCTGGGCCTTGCGGACGCGGGCAGAGCTTCGACCAGCTCGTTGAAATTGCGCAGCTGGTCCTGGGCCAGGGCCTTCAGGGGAAAAAGGAACAGCGCCTTGCTGTCCGGGTTGCGCAGAAGCTCCTCAAGGACCGGCAACACGTAGGTCAGGGATTTGCCGCTGGCCGTGGGGGTGGCCACGGCCACATGACGTCCGGAGCGGACCAGGTCGCAGGCCCTGGCCTGGTGGGAATAGAGTTCGCCGATCCCGCGTGCGGCCAGGATCTCACGGATGGGCGCGGACCAGGGCCGGACCGGGTCCGCAAGCGAGGCTTCGGTCCCGGGAATGACCTTGTGGTAGACCACGCTCGGGCCCAACCGGCTGGACTCGGTCAGGGACCGCACGTACTCGGCCACGTCCCGCTTGGCGTATGTCCGCTCAGTCTTCAACGTACCCCTTGAGTCCCATGCAGTTGTCCACCATCTCCTCGATCCGGTCCTCCCGGTCGTCGTTTTCCTCGGACAGGTTGCCCGTGGCCTTCTGGGCCTCGTACAGGCATTCCATGTAGTCCCTCGGCTCGTCCGGGGACGGATTCTCCTCGCCGGTTTTCACGAAATGCGCCCGCCCGCAGCCCGAAACAAGCATGGCGGCGCACAGAAGACCCATCATGAGCGCGGAACGCATGATCTCCTCCCTGGCGCGCGATGCGAGAGCCTAGTCCAAAAAACGGCGGACCGGAAGAGCGGCGCGCCCCTTCCCCAAGCGCCGCCCCTCGTATACAAGGGCGCAAGTCCCAACCGATCCCGCCGTATGGAGATTGCCGTGAAAAGGTTTGCCCTTCTGGTCGCCGTGTTGTCCGTTTTCGCCCTGCCGCAGATGCCGCCCGCGCTGTGCGCCGCCCAAACCCCGCCCGGGAAGCCGGGCCAACCCGCCCTTCCCCTGGGGGGCGCCGCGCCGGAACAGCCAGCAAAGACCGAGGCGCCCGCGCCGGATTGCCGCTCCTGCCATGCGGACTTTTACGAGTCCTGGGACCGCTCGGCCCACGGCGCCTCCTTTTCCGCCATGACCCCGGAAATAGCCGCCGCCCTGCCCGAACAGAAGGACGCCGTGGTCATCGCGGGCAAGCTCTACCGCCTGGGCCGCGACGGCAAGGAAGCCTGGGTCCTTGAAAGCGATGCCCAGGGGCAAACAAAGCTCCGCATCGCCTACGCGGTCCAGGGACCGCGCGTTTCGCTGTTCCTCAGCCCGCTGCAACAGGGCCGCTTGCAGATCCTGCCCGTGGCCCTGGACAAAACCCGCAACGCCCTGGTCGATCTGGCCGCCGTTCCGGCGAGCCATTTTCCCACCCGGACCGAACCCCGCGCGCCCTGGACGGACCGGCGCTTCGTCTTCACCGCCTCCTGCCGGGCCTGCCACGCGGGACAAGACCCCGAGAACGCCTACGATTCCGCCATGGACGCCTACAAGAACGCCTTCCCGGCCAAGGGGCTTTCCTGCGCCGCCTGCCATGGCGAAACGGCCGCCCACGCCCGGGAAATGGCCAAGCCGGCGGGAGGGAATCCGCCCAGGCCCGAAGGATTCGTCTCGTTCGCGGCCATGGACCCGGCCCGGAAAACCGCCGCCTGCGCCCCCTGCCACGCCAAGGCCAGACCGCTGCTTTCGGCCTTCGCCCCGGGCGAGCCCCTCTTCGACCAGCTCGACCCCGTAGGCCTGGAAAGCCCAGATTTCACGCCGGACGGGCAAAACCTCGCGGACGACCATGTCCTGACCGGCTTCCTGTTTTCCCCCTGCGCGGCCGGAGGCAAGCTCGACTGCCTCGCCTGCCACGACCTTAGCGGAGGCTTCCGGTTCAAGAACGATCCGGATCAGGCCTGCCTGTCCTGCCACAAGGACAAGGCGGACGGCCACGCCGCGCGCTTCGGCCACAAGCCGGACGCCCCGGAATCGCGCTGCATCGCCTGCCACATGCCCGAACAGGGGCCGGACGGCCGCTTCGGCCGCAGCCACGCCATGCTCCCGCCAACCCCGGCCGTCTCCCAGGCCCTCGGCGTTCCCAACGCCTGCAACGCCTGCCACGCGGACAAGGACGCCGCCTGGGCGGACAAGGTCGTCAGGGAGGCGGCCAAGGACAAGGACTATCAGGCGCCCCTGGTCAAACGGGCCGGACTGGTCGAAGCCGCCCGCAAAGGCGACTGGTCCCGCCTGCCGGACATGGCCGCCTTTCTGGCGGAACCCGGAAGAAATCCCGTGTTCGCGGCCTCGCTGTTGCGCCTCATGGCCGCTTGTCCCGATCCGGCCCGCCTCGCGCCCATGAAGGCGGCCCTGGCCGACCCCTCGCCCCTGGTCCGGGCGGCGGCCGTGGCTGGCCTTGGCGCGACGCTCACGCCGGAGACCTTCGCGCTTCTGGTCAAGGCGGCGGAGGACCCGTCCCGGCTCGTGCGCGTGAAGGCCGCCGAAGCCCTCTCCGCCTACCCGGTGCGCCGGTTTACCGGCGAGGAGCGCGGACATATGGAACGCGCCTTCAAGGAATACCTGGCCAGCCTCGGCGCGCGGCCGGACGAGGCGGCAGCGCATGAGCGGCTGGGCGAATTCTTCGCCGGCCAGGGGGAGCCGGCCTACGCCATAAGAGCCTATGAGACCGCATCCCTGCTCGATCCCCAGGCCATCGCCCCTCTGGTCAACGTGGCCCGGCTCTACGTGACGGCGGGCAAGCCCAAGCTCGGGGAACTGAAGCTCAAGGACGCCCTGAAACTCGACCCCGAAAGCCTTGAGGCCCGCTACAACCTGGCCCTGCTTCTGGCTGAGGGGGGCCGCGCCGACGAGGCGGAAGCCGCTTTTCGCGACGTGCTGGCCCGCAGGCCGGACATGGCCGAAGCCGCCTACAACCTGGGCGTGCTCCTGGCCAAATCCAAGCCCGGAGAAGCCCTGGCCTTCGCCGCCAAGGCCCGCGAGATCGCGCCGGACAACCCCAAGTACGTCTATTCCCTGGCTTATTTTGAAAGCGTGTCCGGCGACAAGGACAAGGCCGTCGCCCTGTTGCGTGACCTGATCGCCGCCCAGCCCGAGTATCCCTTCGCCTACGCTCTCTTGGGCGAGATCCTGACCGGCCAGGGCAAGGACGCCGAGGCCGTGGCGGTCTACGAAAAGGCCCTGGCCATCCCGGACCTGCACGAGGCCTTGCAAGGCGAGCTCAAGCGTCGCATCGAACAGATAACGGCCCGGGCCGGAAAACAATAAGACGCGGCCTGAGAAGAACGCGGCGGGGCTCGCCGTAACGGCAGGCGCCAGCCCCGCGGACCCGCGGACCCGTGGCCCCATGGAACCGTGGAACCGTGACGCGTACGCAGGGAGAGGCTCGCCGGAGCCTCTCCCTGCGTACGCCGCGCATTCCTTGCGCCCGCCGCTTCTCCCGCAAGCCGCCTCGCGTGAACGCCCGTCATCAACGCCAAAAGCGGCGATGGCCCATCGTGACGATTTTCAATGCAAAGGGGAGCGCCCAAGGGGAAGCGCCTGTGCGTCAGCGCTGCACAAACATCGGCGCGCCGTGAAGACGTTCGCCTTTCCCGTCGTCGCGGGCGGTCACATGCGCAGGATGGCGCGGTAGGACCGGGGGGACTCTTCGGTGGTCAGGGTCCAGCCCAGGTTGGCGGTCAGGTCCTGGATGAGCATGAGCCCCAGGCCGTAGCTGTCCGGAGACGGCCCCGCATCGTCCCCGGCCAGGGCGTTGGCCACGGTCAGGGCCTCATCCGACAGGACGATGTCTATCGTCCCCTCGTCGGCGTGCTGGAAGGCGTTGCGGACGATATTGCTCCAGATGATCCGGGCCAGGGGCCTGGGCGCCGCGATGATCCGGGAGGCGAGGGTTTGCCGGACCAGGACGTTCTTTTTCTCGAGCAGATAGGCGTTCTCCTCGATGATTTCCCGAAGCAGCGCATCGGCCGCGATCTCTTCGGCGGCGAGGGCCTCGGCGTCTTTCTTGTTGACCAGAAGAAGCGTCCGGACCAGCGCCTTCATGTTGTTCACGGCGTTACGCATGCCGCCAAGCGGCTTTTTGAAACGCTCCTCCTTGCCCGCGCCGAGGCGCGACAGCCAGTCCAGATTGGTTTGCAGCACGGCGATGGGCGTGCGCAGTTCGTGGCTGGCGTTTCGCAAAAATTTCCGTTCGCGCCGGGCGCTCTCCAGGAACCGGCGCATATTGGCTCGAAAGACGCCCGCCAGGCGATTGAGCTCGACATACTGGAAATCCTCCACAGGCGCGTCGATGGTCGCCGCGTTCAGCTGAAAAGCCCAATCCGTCAGGCGGGTGATGAGTCCAGCCACGCGCCGCATGAGCAGCCAGGCGATGCACAGGACCCCCGCGAAGGACGCGCCCCCTACGATCAGAATCGAGGAAAGGCTCGTACGCAAGGCGGCGTGGATGTCTTCCGACTTGTCCTCGGGGCCCAGGCTGTACGTAAAGTACAGAATTTCGCCGTCCGCCCTGCGCCAGGGATAAATGAAGGCGTGCTCCCCGTCGTCCGCATCCCCGGGCCTGACGATGGCGAAGACGTCCTCAGGCAGCTCTTCCGGCGTCCGTCGCGCCTTGATGTACCGGGGCAGGCTGGCATATCCCGCATAGGTCCTGAAATTCGCCGCCTCCGGCAGCCCGGCCCCGGGGTTGTCCGCATAGGCTTTGGCGTAAGTGGCCGCTTCCAGCTCCAGACGGTGCTGGACGGAAAGCTCCAGCCCTTTGCCGAAGAAGAAATTGACCAGGATGGCGTAGGAGACGACGAGCAGGGAGAAGGCCAACAGGACGAACATGATGGCGAGCTTTTTGATGCTTTGGCTACGCGTCGTTTTCATCGTCCACTCGCAAGGCCACGCCCACGCCCGGCAGGGTATGGATCAGGGGACGCCAGGGCGGGGCGTCCACTTTTTTCCGCAGTTTGTTCAGATAGACCTTCAGGCTGCTTTGACAGGGAAGGCGATCGTCCCACACGGCCTGTTCCAGCCGGGCGCGGGAAAGGACCCTGGGGCTGTGCATGGCCAGGATTTCGAGCAGCTTCCATTCCGTGGGCGACAGATGCAGAGGCAGCCCCTCGCGGGACGCCTCGCGCGTGTCCAGGTTCATTTCCAGGCCATACGCGTCGAGCTTGCGGCACTGGCGGCTGTAGCGTTTGGACAGGGCGCGGATGCGCGCCAGAAGCTCCTCCATCTCGAAGGGCTTGGTCAGATAATCATCCGTCCCGGCCTCGAATCCGGCGATCTTGTCCTCGAGCCTGTCCCGGGCGGTCAGCATGAGGATGGGCGTGGTCACGCCCTCCTTGCGCAAGGTTTCACACAGCGTGAGACCGTCGAGTCTGGGGAGCGAGACGTCCACCAGGAGCGCGTCGTAGGCGTTGGCGCGGGCAAGTTCCAGGCCCTGGCGGCCGTTCGCGGCGTGATCGCAGATGACGCCTTCGAGCTCCAGCGCTCCGGCCACCGCCTGAGCAAGGTCGTAGTCGTCTTCCACCAAAAGGGCGCTTATGGCCATGGACGCTCCTTGCGCAAGACGCCTTTCCCCGGACGCAGGCCCCTCTGGCGGAGTCCGGGGAAAGGGCCGTCATCCCCTCTGCGGGGCGATCGTTCTCTCTATTTGCGCTTCACGTATGCGGAAGCGACGCCTCCATGCTCGCCGGGGCGGCCGTCCTTGTCGCCCAGGCCGAAAACGCCGCAGACCACGGTCAGGACGACGGCCAGGACAAGGGCGGAGCGCGCCCCTTTCCTGTTAAGGTACTTCACAAGGATTTTCCAGTTGACCGCGATATGGAAGATGCAAAAAAGGGTAAACCCCAGACCTATCCATTTATGAATGCTCATCATGCCGGGGAGATGAAGGTGGAACAGCAACAACACCCCGGTCAAAGCGACGGGAACAAAGGTGAATGCGACGACTGGGGAAAGAAACGGCCGATCCGTCATTGCCTTGATCATTTTCGTCCTCCTGCGCCGTTTTTCAGACGCCATGCGTTGTTTAGGTTTCAGGGGGCCTCGTTGGCGACGAGGAGGCAGCAACAAAACCGGAACCGTTACAAGGCTCACGCCTCGAACGCTCCGGACGGCGGGGTTCAAGACCGCCCAGGCGCCGCCGAAGGCGCCGTCTTCTCCAGGCCGCGCCCTTTGATCCGGCGCGCCAGGGACAGGGTCCAGACCAGAAACGCGGGCGCGAACAACACGCCCAGAACCGTGGCGCTCAGCATGCCGCCGACCACGCCCACGCCGATGGCCCGCTGGCTGGCGGCGCCCGCGCCCGTGGCCACGGTCAGCGGGAGGGCGCCGAGGATGAAGGCCATGGAGGTCATGATGATGGGCCGGAAACGCAGCCGCGCGCTCCGGGTCGCGGCTTCCCGCAGCCCCAGGCCCGCATCGGCGCCCTGCTTGGCCATCTCCACGATCAGAATGGCGTTTTTCGCGGCCAACCCGATGATGGCGATGAGTCCCACCTTGAAATAGACGTCGTTGGTCATGTTGAGGACCGTCACCGCCGCAACCGAGCCGAGCGCGCCGATGGGCACGATGAGCAGGACGGAAAAGGGGTAGGACCAGCTTTCGTACAGAGCCACGAGCAGCAGGAAGATGGCGATGAGCGCCAGGGCGAAAAGCCTGGGGGCCTGGGCGCCGGAAGACTGTTCCTGATAGGAAAGGCCTGTCCACTCGTAGCCGACGCCTTGGGGCAGGTCCTCCATGATCCGCTCGAGTTCGGCCATGGCCTGGCCCGAGCTGAAGCCCGGCCCGGCCTCGCCGGTGATCCTCAGGGCGTCGTAGCCGTTGTAGCGCACGGCCTGCGCGGGGCCGGACTCCCATTTGCCCGTAAGGATCGAGGCCAGCGGCGTCAGATCGCCGCTGGCGTTTGAAACGTACAGGTCGTTCAGGCTTTCCGGATTTTGGCGGCTTTCCCCCTGGGCCTGGACCACCACCCGCTCCACCCGGCCCGCGTTGACGAAATCCGTGGCCATGTGGGAGCCGAAAGCGCTGGAGAGCGCGGTTTTGACGTCGGCGAAGTCGACGCCGAAGGTCTCGGCCTTTTCCCGGTCGATGGCGAGCTTGTATTGCGGGGCGTCGGGCAGGCCCTGGTTCCGGGCGTGGGCGATGGCCGGGGAGGCGTTGGCCTTGGCCAGGACCATGCCCATGGCCTCGTTCAGCGCCGCCCGCCCCGCCCCGCCGCGATCCTGCAGGCGCAGGGCGAAACCGCCTATATCGCTGATCCCGTCCACCGGCGCCGGGTTCACGGCGAACATGCTCCCGTCCATGATGTCCGAAAAGGCGCGGTTGGCCGCGGCGATCTCGTCCGTCGCGGACTGCCCTTCCCCGCGCTGGGACCAGTCCTTGAACCGGGGGATGGCCATGGCCGCGTTCGCCCCCTGGCCCGAGAAGCTGAAGCCGAGGACCGAAATCATGTGTTCCACGGCCGGCCGGGACATGATGGAGGACTCCACGGCCTCCACGGTTTTCAGGGTCCGGGCGTAGGTCGCCCCGGGGGGGAGCTGGATGCTCACGAGCATGTTCCCCTGGTCCTCGGTGGGAACGAAGGCCTCGGGCAGGCGCGCATAGAGGAAGGCGAGGACGGCCGCCAGCCCCGCATAGACCAGCATGACTCTGCCCGTCCGGGAGACGAGGACGCCCGTGAGGCGTTCGTACCGGACGCCCAGGGCGTCGAACCCCCGGTTGAACCAGCCGAAAACGCCGCGCCGCCCATGATGGGCGCCTGCGGGGACGGGCTTCAAAAGGCTGGCGCACAGGGCGGGCGTCATGGTCAGGGCCAGAAAGCCCGAGAGGAGGATGCAGGCCGCCACGGACGCCGCGAACTGACGGAAAATGACGCCAACGGAACCGTCCATGAGCGCCAGCGGCAGGAAGACGACGGACAGGGCCAGGGTGACGCCCACGATGGCCCCGGAAATCTCGCCCATGGCCTTGATCGCGGCCTCGCGGGGCCCAAGGCCTTCCGTGGACATGATGCGCTCCACGTTTTCCACCACCACGATGGCGTCGTCCACCAGGATGCCGATGGCCAGCGTCATGCCGAACATGGTCATCATGTTGATGGAAAAGCCAAGGGCCGACATGACGGCGAAGGCGCCCAGGACGCAGACCGGCACGACCACCGTGGGGATGATGGCGTAGCGGAAGTTCTGCAGGAAGAGAAAGATCACGAAGATAACCAGGATGACCGCTTCGAAGAGGGTATGGACCACCTTTTCGATGGCCGCGCCCACGAATTTGGAGGCATCGTAGGGGATGACGATCTCCACGTCCGGCGGCAGGGAGGACGCAAGCTCGGCAAGGCGCGCTTCCACGCGCCCGGCCGTTCCCACGGCGTTGGCGCCGGGCGAGAGCTGGACCCCGGCGGCCGCCACGCCTTCACCGTCCAGCCGCGAGGCCGCGTTGTAGGATTCCGGCCCGATTTCCATGCGCGCCACGTCGGACAGGCGCACGACGGAGCCGTCGATATTGGCGCGAAGCTGTATGCGTCCGAATTCCTCCGGCGTTTCGAGCAGGCCTTGCACGAGAAAGGAGGCCGTGAGCTCCTGTTCCTCGGGAACGGGGCGCGCGCCGAAACTTCCCGCCGGGATCTGCATGTTGTGGTCTTCGATGGCCTTGTTCACCTTGTCGATGGACAGGCCGTATTTCAGCAGCTTCTGCGGATCGACCCAGACGCGCATGGCGCTTTCGGCGGCGAAGAACCGCAGTTTACCCACGCCCTCCACCCGCCGGATCTCGCTATTGAGGTTGCGCGCCGCCAGATCGGCCAGGCGTTGCGGGTCCTTGCCCTTGCCGCCCTCCTTGTAGCGCAGCGCGTAGATCATGAGATAGCCCGAGTTGGCCTGCTCCACCTCCACGCCCTTGTCCACCACCGCGTCCGGCAGACGGGATTCCGCCTTTTTCAGGCGATTCTGCACGTCCACCTGGGCCATGTCCGGATTGGTTCCGGGCGCGAAGGTCACGGACATCTCCGCCGATCCGTTGGAAGCGCTGACGGATTCGAAGTACAAGAGCCCCTTGGCGCCGTTTAGCTCCTCCTCGATCAGGCTGACCACGGAATCGTTAAGGGTTTCCACGGAAGCCCCGGGGTACTCCGCCTTGATGCGAATCTGGGGCGGCGCCGCCTGGGGATATTTTTCAACGGCCATCCGCGAAAGGGACAGCCCTCCGGCCAGACAGATGAACAAGGCGATGACCCAGGCGAAATTCGGTCTGTCGATAAAAAACAGAGACATGACGGCTCCTTTCCTTCCAGGGTCCTAGTTTCCGGCCGCAAGCCGCGCCGCCCCGGCGGGCGTCCCAACCCGGGCCGAGACGACCATTCCCGGCTTGGCCTTGGCGGCCCCATCGACCACGATGCGCTCATGGGGCTCGAGCCCGTCCAGGATGCGCCAAAGCCCTCCCTCCATCCGGCCCGTCTTCACGGGGCGGACCTGGGCCGTATTGTCATCGCCCACCACGTACACGCGCGCGGAGCCGTCGGCGTCGCGCAGCACGGCGCGCTGGGGAACGTAGATCGCCGTCTGTTCGTCGCCCAGGCTGATCCTGATGCGCACGTACATGCCGGGCAAAAACAACCGCTCGGGGTTGTCGAATTCGCAGCGCAGGGAAACCTGGCCCGTGTCCTGATCCACGGCCGCGTCCGAGAAGAGCAGCCGCCCCTTCGCCTTGACCCCGGCGTCCTCGAGACGAACCGTGACGTTCGCCTCTCTCTCCCCGCGCAGGGCCTCGTTCATGGCGGTCCTCAGCGAAAGATATTCCGCGACCGGCTGGTTGATGTCGGCGTAGACCGGGTCCAACTGCTGGATGGTGGCCAGATGCGTGGCCTCCCCCTCCCCCACCAGGGCGCCTTCCGTGACCAGCGCCCGGCCGATCCTGCCGGAAATGGGGGCCGTGACCACGGCGTAGCCGAGGTTCAGGCTCGCGGTTTTCACCGCCGCCAGACAGGCGTCCCTGGCCGCCTCGGCCGCCTTGTAATTGTTGCCCGCTGTTTCGAAATCCTGCGGGCTGATGGCCCCGGTCCTGATCAATTTGGCGTAGCGGTCCGCCGTGGACTTGAGATCGGACATGCTGGCCTCGGCCTTGGCCAGATCCGCCTTGGCCTGGGCCAGAGCGGCTTCGTAGGGGGCGGGATCGATATGAAAAAGGGTCTGTCCCTTTTCCACCAGGCTTCCTTCCTTGAAATCCCGGCTGATGACGATCCCGGCCACGCGCGCCCGGACCTCGGCGGTTTTGCTGGCCGCGATGCGGCCTGGCAGTTCCAGGGTCTCGCGAAAGGGCCGGATCTCGACTTCGGCGATATTTACCTTGGCCATGGCGAGCTCGCGCTCCTGGGGCTTGGCCGTGGCGTCCTGGCCGCATCCCCAGAGGGAGCAGACCAGAGCCGCCGCCAGGACGGCGCGCCATGCGTGAAGATATGTGGACATGAACGCTCCTTGCGTCTTTTTTTCTCGCGCGGCCCATGACGGGGCGGCGCGCATGGAGCGGGCATACCAGGGGGGAAGGTTAATCCGGGGTTAACGCGGACCGTGCGTTTTCAGCCCGGACCGGGGAGCGGCCTGGAAAGCCGGAACGGGAAGAAGCGGCTGAGGGTTTCCAATATCCTGGCGTTGTATTGTGGTTGTTTGTCGTTGGAGGAAGCCGGACCGCGCCAGTCCTTGATCGAACGCGTCCGTAAAACAAATACGGCCCCGGACGGCGGAGCGTCCGGGGCCTCTTCCTGAAGATGGTTGCGGTCGCGAAACGCGTCCGCGAACGCGCTGTGCCTACGCCTTTTCCAAAAACTCCCGCAGTTTTTCCTCGGTGTCCTTGTCCAGGGAGGTGGTCAGGATCTTGCCCTTGCCCTCGAACTGGGTCAGCCCGGCGAGCACCTTGTCCGCCGTGACCTTGCGCACCAGGATGAACAGGGCGGAGCTGCCCGGGGTGAAATGCTCGGCCATGTCCTTCATCATCTGGTCGTTTATGCCGATGTCGGAAAGCTTGCCGGAGATCGCCCCGGCGCCCGCGCCCACGGCCAGGCCCAGGAGCGGGTTGAGGAAGATCATGCCGATCAGCATGCCCCAGAATCCGCCGCTGACCGCGCCTGCGGCCGTCAGGTTCACGGCCTGGTGCAGCTTGACCTTGCCGCCGGCGTCCCTGGTGACCACCACGGCGTCATCCATCTCGATCAGGTATTCCTTCTGCATCTTGGCCAGGGCCGCCCGCATGTCGAACGCGGTATGCTCGTCCTTGAAGACCACGGCGATCAGATCGCTCATCCGTATGCTCCTTTCCCGTCGTTGTGCGGCCGTCCGGCCGAAGACAAGGCGGCCGCGTTATTCCGCCGCGCCCAAGCGGCGCGCTGACTCTTCCCTTTCCTGTTCCGGCTTTCGCCATGACGCGTATACCGCGTCCGGCGGCCCGGCGTCCAGGCGCAAGCGCCTTCTTCGAACCGGAAAAGACGCGATGCTTTTTGGCGAATAAAATCAACATGCTATGACATTGATCGCTCCAATTTATTGCATTGCGTCCCCCTGTGGGCGCCGTTTCCGGGGAGAAGCGCCCCCAACATGGGGGGGCGATCAGGGGCGCGAATCATCCGCCAACCGAAAAAAGGGGGGGCCAACCGGCTCCCTCTCTCGTTTGCCCACGTCGCCCAAAGCGCCCAAGACCGAAAATCAAGGATGAAGGTCCACGACCTCTCTGGAAAAACAAGGAGCTTTCTCGTTCATCTTTTCCCGGATGAACCAAGGCGCGAGGGTGCGCGAGAAATAATCCAGGGGTGAAAAGGGGCTTCCCTTACAGTAGATCCGGCCGGGGAAGCCCCCATGTCACCGGGGAGAGCGTAGGCCTGGGCGATCTCAAGGCATTTCCTTGTAATGAGCGCGAATACAACAGGCCTACACGGTATAACAAAAGGTTAAGCCTGAGCGCTAAAGACCGCTAGTCGTATTGCAGAAGAAGCGAAGAGACCGCCGGCGCGACCCCCGGGGCTAGCGGGCCGTATGTCGTTTTCAGGTCATTGACGACCCCATCGGCCAGAAAGGTGGAAACCTTGCTTGTCACATGGCAGGCGTCGAACCACAGAGACGTCTCCGGGTCGCCCTGGCCATCGTAGCTCGGGCGTGTGACGTCGGTCAGGCCGTAGCTGGCCGGGTTGGCGTAGATATCGGTCGTCTTTGTGAACAGATCCGTGCGGATGATGGTCAGCCGCTGATCCGCCGCGGCATAGGCCGCGAGTTCAGCCGTGAGGCTGGCATTGAACGCAGTGAGCCAGGTCTGGACCTGCTGAGGGGTGGATTCTTGTGAACCCTGTACCGCCGGGCTGTACTGGATCGGGATGGTGGTTGGGATGACGAAGACGCGGCCTCCGATATCGGCCAGCGCGGCCACGCTCTCCATGATGTATTGCACGATGGTGGCTGTGGGCGGAGGCGAAGCCAGATGCGAGAGCAGATCGTTGTGACCTGACGAGATGAGAATGACGTCTCGCTCCGCGAAACGCAGGCCGGGGTACTCCTGCATGAACAGGCCGATCTGTTCTTGCAGGTTCGGAGTACCGTATTTGGTGGAATATCCCGGGCCGGACTCACCACCGCCAAAAGCCCCGTTCGTTCCCTGCGCCAGCGCCGGGACGCATGCCCAGTTCGGGCTGGCTGCGGCGACCCTGTCCAGATAGTTCAGTCCGTCGCAGAATCGCCCTTCCCAATATCCGGCAGCCGGGTCCGGGGTCGCGCCGGAGGTGACTATCAGGATGTTCCCGGTGTCGATGGCGCTGTCGCCGAAGGCATAGAGAATTCCATTGGCTGCTGCGGCCGGCGTGGGAGCCGCCAGGAAGAGCAATGCCGTCAGGATGGGAGAAACGAGTGTCGACAGGGAGGCTATGCGCGGTTTTAGCATGGAGATGGAGGACATGTTTCGGGCCTTTGTGAAAGTTATCCGAACAAGGAGAACGCCTCGGCTGGGGCCAACTCGCTCATGATTTCAATGTAACCGCATTACCTTAAGCAAATTTACATTTTAACATCACCTTAACACGCCAAGCCTACAGATGCAACAGGCTGCGGCAACAAGTCTCTCTCTCGTCGAGAGACCTCGTTCTCGACGGCTTTTCAAGAAATATATACGGCTTCCACAGCGGGCCCTGGCTGTTGGCTCCGAAAGCTTCAAGAGAAAGGGCGAGTCCTGTTTCATGCGTCAGCGCTAACGCTATCACGCAAGGAGCCGTGGAATCTCTCGAAGCGGCGCTTGTGGGGGGAGGCGCCGCCAAAGATGCCCGCAAGAAGATTGCATAACTTTAAATTACTAGTATTATTGATTTAATAGTCAGAGCGCTTTTTCAAAGCGGAAAAAGCTGGGCAGAGACCACTGTCCCGCCGAAGGCGATGGTGAAAGAAGACGACGGTTGCGTCAGGATAGCGTGGCGGGGTCCGGAAGATTTCCCCCCGAAGCTCCACGGACGCGGATTCCGCAGAGGATGGAGGGCGGGACGAATCGTCGGTCCCGCCGCGCGGGCGGCCGCCGTCGGCCGCGCGGCGATACGGGAAGGCTCTCCCCTTCTCCGCCGGGACGGCGTGGACGAGGCCCCGGAAGAGGACGCCTGTACGGCCTATTCCGGGGAAATCTTGGGCACGGTGAAGAGAAACGCCGTCCCCTCGCCCCGGACCGAGGCGACGGAGGCCGTTCCGCCGAGCCGCGCAAGCCTGTCCATGACGGCGAAAAGCCCCACGCCCCTGCCGGACAACACGTCCGCGTTGCGCATGGTGGTCATGTCGCGTTCGAAGACGAGAAGCAGATCCCGCTGCGCGTCGCCGGTGGGCGCAAGCCCCAGGTCCCTGGCCTTTTTTCGCAGGGCCTCCAGGTCGATGCCGCGCCCGTCGTCCTCGATGCGGATGCGCAGGGCTTCCCCCAGGTCCTCGACCCGGCAGGTCACGCGCCCGGCCTCGGGCTTGCCCGCCTCCAGCCGGGAATCCGGGTCCTCGACGCCATGGACCGCGGCGTTGCGGAAAACATGCGTCAGGGAGGCGACGAACGGGGCGTAGATCCCGGGCTCGACCAGGACGGCGTCCCCTTCCACCGAAAACGGCGCGACGCGCTTGCCCAAACGCCCGGCCAGCCGCCGGACGGACTCCGGATAGACCGAAAGCATCTCGCGCAGGTCCCGCCGCCGCAGGCGGCGAACCTCACGCAACAGCGTCTCATCCCGGGGCGTAAGCCCGATCTCCCTCGCCTTGGCCAAAAGGCGCCCGGCCAGCTCTTCCAGCCGTTCGACGAGCGCCACGGGCGCCTGAACCAGTCCGGCCTCCTCGAAAAAGGCTTCGCCCAGGGCTTCGCGGATGATCGCCAAGTCCCTGTCCAGAGCGGCGTCACAACCGCAATCCGTCCAGGCGGCCGCGAACCGGGCCGGATCCGCCGCGTCCTCGCCCCCGGCCCGCCATGCGCTCAACACGCTTTCCAGTTCGTGCAACGCTCCGGGAGAATGGATGCATTCCAACTGGGACAACAATCCCTTGAAGGTATGGACGTGGCGATAGAGGCTCGGCAGGTCCCAGCCGCCGTCCACGCCGCCGTCCGGGTCCGTCCCGGTTTCGCCGCGCGCCCTCGCCCGGATGAACCGCTCGTACTGGGCGAGCGCGCTGAAAAAATCGTCCTTGTCGCGCACCGCCGCCACGATCATGGCCAGACGCCTGCGCTCCCGCTCCACCTCGGCTTCCAGAGCGCAGCGGTCGGTCACGTCCGTGAGCACGAGCATGAGCCGCCCGCCTTCCAGCAGCCGGTACTGCGCCTCCACCCGCTTTTCGCCGAGGACGAAATGCTTGGGCATGAGCGAAACGAGAAGCTCCTGCTTGAACGCGTCCTCCTGGGTCAGAATGCGCGCGACGTTCAGGCGGAACCGGTCCCCGGTCTGGTTATCGCCGGGATACAGCAGCGTCGCGATGGACTCTCCGGCGGGACGTACGCCGAACAGGCGCTCGCATTCCCTGGAGAGTTCCGGCTCGACCACGCCGTCCGCGCCGAAGGAAAGAAATCCCTGGCCGGAGTTGTCGAGCAGCATGGAGATCTTCGCATTGGCCTGGTTGAGGCCGGCGTTGGCCTGGGTCACGGCCTGATTCAGACGGACGAGCTTACGGTTCCAGTAGAATATGCCCGCCACGGCCACGGCCAGCCCGGCCAGGATTTTCCAGAACAGGCCGTAATCGAAGCCGTGTTCGAAGGTGATGGATATCCAGTTGGAGAAGATGTCCCGGCGCTCGTCCTCGGTGAGCGAGGCCACGGCCATGTCGAAAATCTGGGCCAGCAGGGGATTTTGCCGGTTCACCCCCACGGCCAGGGTCAGGTCGTTCTCCAGCTTGCCCGCGATCTTGATGTCCGTGAAATGATTGCGGCCGATGGCGTAGCTGATGGCGGCCATGGTATCCACAAAGGCGAACAGCTCCCTGTCGCGGACCATGCGCAGCCCGTCGTCCACGCTTGCCACCTCGACCAGCTCCACCTGGGGATAGTCACGGCGGATTTCCCCGGTCCAGGCCTGCCCGGCCACCGCGCCGATGCGCTTGCCCGCCAGGGAGGCGGTATCGGGCACGAACGAGGCCTCCTGGAGGGTGGCCGCCACCACGGGGAAGGTCAGGTAGGGCCGGGTGAACGCCATGACCTTGGCCCGGTCTTCGGTGGGGGGGATGGCCGGGATGATGTCGCATTTGTCCTCGGCCAGGTACGCGACGCTCTCTTCCCAGGTTTTCGTGGGAACCAGGGTCAGCCCCACCCCGATGCGTTCGGCCATCAGGTTGACGTAGTCCGCAGTCATGCCCTCGAGCTTCCCCTGTTCGTCGATGCGGCTAAACGGCATCCAGTTGGGGTGCGCGCACATGCGCACAACGCCCAGCCGGGAAAGCATCTCCTGTTCCGACGGGGTCAGGGGGATGTATTTCTTCTCCTTCCTGTCGGCGGACAGCCATTTTTGCCGCAGCTCGGACATTTGCCGCTCGTTCACCGTGGACATGGCCTTGGTCAGGATTTGCGCCAGAACGGGACGGTTTTTGCTTACGCCGAAGCGGATGTTCACGGTGGGGAAATACTTGTTGTCCACCAGGGCCCTGGTCTGCAAATTGAGCAGGAAATGCTTGCGGATCAGATAGTTCTGCACCGGCAGGCTGCCGATGGCCGCATCGGCCTCGCCCGTGGCCACCGCCTGCAGGCAGCCCAGGGCGTCCGGCGGCGTCAGGACTTTGATGTCGGGATAATGCTCCCGGATCACCCGTTCCGTGAAAAACCCTTTGGGTACGGCCACGACGCGGCCGCCCAGGGTCTCCAGGGTGGGCGGGGTCAACTCCCCGTCCCGGAAAACGACGCCGTGGACCAGGGTGGCGTAGGGGGGCGTGAAGATCGTGTAGGACTCCCTGGCCGGGGTGATGGCCATGTTCATCAGCACGTCCAGGGTCTCTTCCCGCAGCATATGCTCGAAATCGTCCCATTCGGGCCCGATCACGTACCGGACCTCGAGTCCGGTCATCTCGGCGAGCATGTTCATGTAGTCCACGGAATAGCCCTGGGGAACGCCGTTGATGTTGAAATTGAACGGCGGCCAGTTCTTTTCGTTGGAAGCGGTGAAAACGGGATTTTCCTTGATGTAGCGCCGCTCCTCGGCCGAAAGGTTCAGGCGGGCCGCGCCAGGGTCGGCGCGCGCGGAATCCGCCCAATCGTCCGTCATGGCCTGTCTGGCCTCGCCCGGCATGGCTTCCCGGGCCTTGGCCAGAATGGAGGCCAGGAGGGGCAAATCCTTGCGGACAAGGGAATAGACGTCGAAATCCCCCCCCGTCAGGCTGGCGATATGGACCTTGTCGCGGCCCGAATCCCGGACGGCCTGGGGAAGGGAACTCATGTCGCCGAGCATGGCGTCGGCCTTGCCGGAAAGGACCAGGGAAAGGGCCTGACCGGGGCTGTCCGCAAAGACCGGGCTGACGTCGGGGAGGGTCTCGCGCAGATAGGCCGAGGCCAGGGAGTCCTTGACCGCCGCGATCTTCCGGCCTTTCAGGTCCGCCATGTCCGGGGCGGGGATTTCCGCGAGCGAGGCGAGGCCCATGGGGAACCGGAAGATGGGGCCGGTAAAAAGGACGTCCCCGTCCAGGCCCGGGACCTTGCCCGAGCCGCCGATCATGTCGATTTCCCTGTTCTTGAGCGCGGCGTACACGGCCTGGGGATCGGTTCCGTCGCCCACAGGGGTGAAACGGAACTCCATGCCCGCGAGTTGGGCCGCGCGGCGGTAGTAGTCATGGAGGATGCCGTCGTAGCGGCCTTTCTCCACAATGGACAGGGGGGGCCTGTTCACGTCCGAAAAGGCGACGACCGGGTGGGACGCGACAAAGGCCTGTTCCTCCGGGGTCAGGGCGAGTTTCTGGGCGCCCGCCGCGGCGGCCCACAGGGCGAGGCACAGGGCGCAGAGCATGGACAGGCTTGTTTTCATGTACGATCACCGCCCTTTCTCACGATGCCAGAGGCGGAGCTTTCCGCCTTGGCGCATTTTCGAATAAGGATCGCATGATACCCCGCCTGTCGCCGATCAATCAAGCGCATTCCCCGGGGCAAGGAATAAGCGGCGCTTTCGCGATCGCGCAAGGGGCCCGAGTGTCAAGCGGCCGCGAAGAAGAAGCTCCTGGACCGCGTACATAACGCATATTTTTCCTTCGAGCGGCAACGGAACCCAGCCGATGGGAAGGAACTCGATTGAAGAGAGAGGACGGGGCAAGGCGCGAACTCCGTTCACGTCGCCGTGCGCGCGAGCCCGGACGCCTGAAGTCGCATAGCGGCTACGACAACGCGACAACAGACCGCCCCAAGATATTACTGAGAGCGCAAAATGTTTAACATTTTGTTGCTCGAAGGTATAAGAACGGCCACGCGGAGCGGGGCCTGCGGCGAATGCCGCGGGAGCAGGTTGTTACGTATTTTCCGCTCCAGTAATATCATCGAAAATTCATCAACGATAACGGATTGACATCCCGAATTAACCCGTCAATGGTTTCATCAGAAAAAAATAATAATCCATATTAGGATGTTATCGTTTTCACCAGGTAATTAATTACCCTGGATTACCCTGGATTACCCTGCATTCCCCACAATCATTCCCCGTCCGCAGATTGAAAAAACCAGCGGGCGCCTTTGGTTCTGCCCACAAGCCGAGCCTGACCGCGCTTTTTCAGTTCTTCCAAGTAGCCGGAAATCATTCGGGGGGCGAGATGGGGCAGCACGGGCTGCAGGTCGCTCAAGACGCACCCCTTCGCGCCGCAGGAGCGAAGATGATTGAGCACGAACTGTAAATGGGTTTCCTTGCCCAGGCCGCGCTTCCGGGTGTGGACGCCAGCCTCTCCTTTCATTTCATAGTAACGCCTTGCAAAAATCAGCTTGCGTCCGACACGTTCAAGTATCCCCTGTTCGACGAGGCTTTTCGTTCTCTCTTTGAAATCCTTCGGTATTCTTTTATCCTGACTGACAAAGTGAAGCACGGCGAAATCCATTGCGCTAAAGGTCCGGTACCGTTCCTCGCCGACCTCCTCCAGGAATCGAAGCAGCGTGGGGTCATGTATGGTTCCATGGAGCCTGACATACACGTGGTGGTCATCGGTCAGGGAATAATCCGGAGGCATCTTGCCATCCAGAATAGCCAGCCGCCACATGCGGTCCACGCCTTGCCCCGAACGCTCAATCAGGTCGGCCCGTTCAAGCGCCTCGGCGATGCGCCGATTCCGCCAGGCCCGCTTAAACAACATGTTCTCAATGGTGACGCCCGGCAACAGTCCTCCCGGGCTTTCGATTTCAATGAGCCCCGGGGACTGGCGAACGAAAATGGACTCCCGGTAACGGTAATCCCGGTGACATACGGCGTTGAGCAACGCCTCCCGGATAACCTCTTCCCGGAAAGAGGGCACATCCCGGCGGATCAGGCCGGTCTGGTAGGGATAAACCTCGTTGCGCAACCTCACCAATCCCCAAACGCGGTCAATGTAGAGGAAGAGGCCTTCCCTGAACGTCTCCCGGACGGCGGGATCGATATCCCCCGCAGCGTGCCGATACTCGTAGATGATCTCCGCGTCCGCCGCATACCGGCCAAGGCTTTTGGAGGTCCCCATAAGAATGAGCGCCGCTCGCGTCACTGCGCCGTCCACCAACAACTCCGCATCCGCCAGGAGCTGCGGCGCGGGCAGGTCCAGAAGGTGCGGCCGGTTCGATTGCCGCGCCCAAAGATGGCGAAATATCGTAATAGCGGCAGGATCCAAGTCGGAGAATGCGGCGCCAGGACATATCTCGGAGGAGTAATCGGGAACCGTTTCCTCAAGAATGGCCTGAAGCCTGTCGATCGTCATGGGAACAAGGCTGCTGCCCCGGCGCATCAAATAACGGCCCTCGTACTCGAGAACAACGCCGACGGGTCTTGATGGGATGGAAAAAATCAGCGTTCTTTTACCCGCGCTAAAGTCTTCCTCAATTCCGACATTCAGGCGAGTGGCTTGGTAGATGGCGTTTCTTACGCCATCCAGATCGCCCAAAGCCATGGTTCCAACGACCTGACGGGGCATGGCGTCGCCCACGCCAAGCACGAGGCTCCCTCCCTTCTCGTTGGCGAGAGCCACGCAATACTGGAAAAGCTCCTTCCTATCGAATCCACGCTTCGCCTCTTTGAATTCGACGTTCGTCCCTTCGGGAGCCTTCAACAGACTCGAAAGCTTCTCTGATAGCATGCCGTCAGCCTCGGCGTCTTCGCCTCTTCATGTGGTCAGACCAATGCGCAACGCCTAACCGTCGCTGTTTCCTCGCGCATTACGGAGTCAATATGCTTTAGCGCATTGTAATCCATGCTTATTATCGTGACCAGTCTTTTGGAGCCGGTCCCCCTTCATCGGCAGTCGCCACATCCCCGGGGAGGATGGCGACGCGGGCATCGGAAGGGAGCGCGTCCGTGGAATCGGTCAAGCCCGGCCCCTTCGGCGACGGCGGACGGCGCAATCCGCATCAGCAGGCGCGCCCATGCAAGAGAAATCTTCCCGGGCGCCTCTTCAGGCCTTCCTGGAGGCGACGATGAAAAAGCCCGAGGCGATGTTTCGGGACTGGGGGAGGCGCTCCAGGGCGAGGTCCAGGAGCTTCAGGGGGGCGGTCAGCGTCATGAGGACGAGAAACAGGACGTCGCGCAGGGGCGCGATCCCAAAAGACAGGGTCATGGCCAGCCACTCCTGCAGGACCCACAACAGCCCCGAGGTCGGCCCGGCCGCCGTTTCCACCCTGACCCCGTCGAACGCCCCGAAAAGACCGGCGCAGCCCGGCGCGGTCCAGCGGGTGAAATCGGCCGGGGCCGCGTGGAAGGGCTGCATGAAAGGGACGAAGCAGAAGAGCTCTCCCCCGGGCTTCAGCAGCCGCCGCATCTCGGCGACCACCCGCGCCGGATCGGCCACATGCTCCAGCGAGGCCACGCTCACGATCAGGTCGGCGCAGCCGTCGATCAGGGGAACGTCCTTCACATCGGCCACCACGTCCGCCTCGGCGAAGGGAAAGATGTCCACGTTGATCACGTCCTGCCTGCCCTTGAGCCTGGCCGGACCGCTGCCCAGGTTGAGAATGACCGCATCCTCGCCCCGGGCCCCCAGCATGGCCGAAAGGGTCCGGCGATAGGCGGCCGAAGGCATGACCGGGGACAGGCAGGACAGCAGAACATAGTACAGCCCCCCGAAACGCTTGAGCAGATCCTGGACCTTTCCCATGAATCCGGGCGCGGCCGTGGACCGGGCGGACGCAATGCCGGAGGGAAAAATAAACCGCTCTCCCTCCTGCGCGCAGGGGCGGGAAGGATCGAGAATCGCCCGTATCTTTTCGGTCTTTCGCATAACGCTCCCTCGGGGGCTCATTCGAAACGCAGCGCCACGAACCGCCTGCCCGCCTTGACGGGGACGGACGCGACCCCGGCCACGTCCTTTCCCGGCGAAACCTCCTCCCCGTCCACCCGGGCACGCCAGAAGGCGTTGTACGGCAGGGCGAAGGCCAGCCTGCCCGGAACCGGCGCGTCCACCAGGGCGAAGCCTTCCCGGGCCGTGGCCGTGACGTTGCGCACGGCTTCGGGGCCGAGAATGCGCAGGGGAGAAACCTCCAGGGACAAAATCCGGCAGGAGCCGTCATGCCCCGCCGGGTTGACCTCGTATTCCAGGTCGCCCGACCCCTCCCCCATCTCGTACGGCAGATCAATCAACTGGCGGCCAGGGCCGGTCAGGGCCGAACGCGCGCGGACGCCGCCCTTTACAATCACGTCCATGGGGCCGTCGGCCTCGATCTCCATGCGCACCCGCGCCATGGTCGCCCCGGCCGACGCCCGAAGCGCGGCCGGATAGAGCGTCCCCGCCCGGGGAAGGGAAGCCCGCAACCAGCGCCAGGGCCGCTTCCAGTTGAAGGAGGGTTCCTGGCGGTAGACCTCGGACGGCGCGGGATCGGGCAGGAAATAGGCCTGGCCCGCGTACGCTTCGTTGCGGTAGAGCGCGGCCTCGCGGGAGCCGCCCGCGTCGCCCGCAAGCCGCGCGATCTCGCGCAGGGGGTAGTCTCCCGAGGCCAGGACGTTCTCGGCGAAGCCTCCCTGGGCGTCGCTTCTGGCCAGGACGTATTTCACCCCCCACAGGGTCAGCACGGCCGGATCGGCCTGGTGCAGGAAGGCCAGAGGCGAGGATTCGTGGCGCAGGGCGCCGAAAAATCCGGCTGCGGGCAGGGGGAGGATGGTCCCGCCGGTCTTGCGCAAGAGATCCAGGGAAATGGGGTAGAGCTGCAAAGCCTGGTACTGCATGACGGAGAAGGAAGGCTCCGGGTCGGCGAAGAGAATATCCCCAAGCTCCTTCTCCATGGCGCCAGAACCCCGTTCTTCCCCGGCGCGTCCGGACTCCGTCCGCTTGAAAACGTAATACTGCTCCTCCTGGAACATGTCGAAACGCTCGTGGGGCAGGTCGGCGCCCTGGTCGAAGACCGCGGCGGGAAGGTAGCCCTCGGGGCGTGGAACAGGCTTCGCCGGGTCGCGCCGGATCATGAGGGCGTAGCCGGGGCGTTCCTTGCCGAGAAGCCGCCCGTCCTGGCCGATGAAGGCCAGGCGATGGCGGAAGGGGTCCACCCGGACCTGGGCGTTGACCAGCCCGGCCCCTGGTTCCAGGGGGACGCCGATGCTCGCGCCGGGACCGGCGTTGTCCTCGATCCAGGCATGGGCGAGCTGGCGGTTGGGCGGCTGGCGAAGGTAGGCCAGAACGGCCGCGTCCTCGCGGAAAAGCAGAGCGCCCAGGATGGCGACCGACCCCATGGCCGCGAGCGAGAGGACGCGCCCCCGGGAGGCGGCGAAGGAAAGCGCGTCGTCCGTCATGCCCGCCATGGGGAAAAGCAGCAGGACGGCCAGGGAGAAATAGTAATAGGTGAGCAGCGCCAGTCCCGGTCCGGCCACGAAGCCGGTATAGGCCGCGTCCGCCGCCACGGCCGCCAGGATGACCGCGTTCGCGTCCAGGCGGCGCCTTTTCGCCAGCAGAACCAGGGAATACGCCAGGGCGGGGAAAACCGCCCAGCCCAGGGGAACGCCGTAAAAAGAGGTGAAATGCGTGAAACGGTGGAGGATCGCCGCGGCCAGGGAGCTGGAGCCGCCCGGCGTCGCGCTCGCGGACGCGCCTTTGAAAAAAAGCGGCGAGTTCGCCAGGGCCTTGATGAACCCGGCCAGCCCGGCCAGAAAAAGCGGATTGGCCAGGATGAAGACCGCCGCCATGATGCCGCAGGCCTTGGCCAGACGGGTCAGGGCGCCCGGGCCGGACGCCTGCTCCGCGCCGTCCGGCCGGACCAGGGCGGACCGGCGCCTCTCCACCGTGAAAAAGATGAGGAAAAAGGTCGCCAGGGCGCTGGCCGCCAGAAGCTTGATCGAAAGGGACAAGCCGAGAAAGGCGGCCGCCCAGTATATGGATTTCCGGCTCCAGCGCCGCAGGTAATCGATCTGGAACGTAAGGCTTAGGAGCATGAAGGCGATGGCCGCGCCGTCGCACTTCATGCGCGTCTCGAATCCGGTGAGAAACGGCATGAGGCACACGGCCCAGCAGGCCAGGGTTCCCGCGCGGCGCGAGAAATGGTTGGCGGCCAGCCAATAGACGGCAAGCGGCAGCCAGATGGTGAAGACGAGCAGCTTGAACCAGCCGAAAAACTTCCAGACGCGCAGCAGTTCATCCGGGTGGGACAGGTAGAGCAAGGGGTCGTCGAAGCGCTTGACCAGGCCCAACGCGTCTCCGGCGCTGACGGCCAGCCTGGCCAGATGGAGGGCCGGGCCGCCGATGTTGATCAGATAGGAGAACCTGTTCGAATGGTCCTTGAAATACCCCAGGGCCGCGAAGACGTTGATGGCGCCGTCGTCCTCGTAGGTATTGAAGGACAGGGTCTTGGCGGTGTTGAGCAGGGTCCCCGCCCCCTCGTCCACCCCCCGGAGCGACCCGATGGCCAGCGCCTGGACGGCGATGAAGACGGCCACGGCGAGCATGACCCGGCGGGGGACGGCAAAAGAGAGTCCTGCGTTCATGGGGCGAGGGCCTTGCGGTTCCGGGCCCCGGCCCGCGACGGCGTTGTACGCTGCGGCGCGGCGTTTACCGGGCAAGGGTTTTTCGCGAACGTCAGCCAAGGGAGTAAAAATCGCATACGGCCTGGCTCACGAAGTCCACGTCCTCGTCGCTGATCTCGTAGAAAAGCGGCAGCCTGACCAGGGTTTCCGAAATCCGCTCCGTGGTCTCGAGCGGCCCCGAGACGCGGCCGAATTTGCGTCCCGCCGGGGAGGAATGCAGTGGGATATAGTGGAAATGCGCGCCCACGCCGCGTTCCCGCAAAAAGGCGATGAGCCGGGTGCGCTCGTCAAGGGATCGGGCGATGAGGTAGAAGATATGTCCGTTGAGGCCGCTGTTCTCGGGGATGACGGGCAGGCGGCACAGGCCCCGCTCGGCCAGGGGGCGCAGGTTTTCCATGTAGCGGGAAAAGGAGCGCAGCCTGGCGGCGCAGATCTCGTCCGCGCGCTCGAACTGGGCGCAGAGAAAGGCGCCGACCAGCTCGCTCGGCAAAAAGCTCGAACCGATGTCCTGCCAGGTGTACTTGTCCACCTGGCCCCGGAAGAATTTGCTGCGGTCCGTGCCCTTTTCCCAGATGATCTCGGCGCGCTCGCAAAAGCGCTCGTCGTTGACCAGCAACGCGCCGCCCTCGCCGCTGATGACGTTCTTGGTCTCGTGAAAGCTGAGACAGCCCAGATGGCCCAGGCCGCCCAGGGGCCGGCCTTGATAGGTCGTGAGCATGGACTGGGCGGCGTCCTCCACCACCAGCAGATTCCTGCGCGAGGCGATGTCCATGATCTCGTCCATGGCGCACGGCGCTCCGGCGTAGTGCACCGGAACGACGGCTTTGGTCCGTTCGGTGACGGCCGCCTCGATCCGCTTCTCGTCGATGTTGAGGGTGTCCGGCCGGATGTCCACGAAGACCAGCTTCGCCCCGCGCAACGCGAAGGCGTTGGCCGTGGACACGAAGGTGAAGGACGGCAGGATGACCTCGTCGCCCGGGCCGATGTCGCACAAGATGGCGGCCATCTCCAGGGCGCCCGTGCAGGAATGCGTCAAGAGCGCCTTCCGGCAGCCAAGACGCCCTTCCAGCCAGGCGTGGCATTTCCTGGTGAAAGGTCCGTTTCCGGAAAGATGTCCGGCGTGGACCGCCATGGAAATGAAATGCAGTTCCTTGCCGACGAGGAAGGGTCTGTTGAACGGGACGTCTCTGTATGTTTTGTCCATGGGCGCCTCTGAAATGGAACGATGCCGCGTCAACGCCCTACCCCAGGCGGCCGGGAAAGGCAATTCGGAGCCCGGGGGCCCTCAAATTGACAGGGCCCCGCGACGGGGATACGAACGGGCCTCAAGCCAGGAAAGGGAGGAGCGCGTGTGCGGCGTTTTCGGATTCACCGATAGGCGGGATGCGGCCCTTTTGCGGCGCATGGGCGACGCCTTGCGCCACAGGGGTCCCGACGACTCGGGATATTACGAGGACGGCCGCGTCAGCATGGGCATGCGCCGCCTGGCCATCGTGGACCTCATAAGCGGCGGCCAGCCCATCGCCAACGAGGACGAATCCGTCTGGACCGTGTTCAACGGCGAGATCTACAACCACCGCGACCTGCGCGCCGATCTTATAAAGCGCGGCCACCGCTTTCGCACGGACCACTCCGACACCGAGACCATCGTCCACCTGTACGAGGAGTACGGCGCCGCCTGGCCGGGGACCAGCCGGGCCAACGGCATGTTCGGCCTGGCCATCAGGGACGTGAAACACCGCCGCCTTCTGCTCTACCGGGACCGGGCGGGCAAAAAGCCCCTCTACTACGCGACGCTCGGCAAGGAGCTGGTCTTCGGCTCCGAGATAAAGGCCCTGCTCGCCCACCCCGGCGTGTCCCGGGAGCTGGATTACCGCAGTCTGGCCCGGTATTTCGGCCTCAAGCACATGGCCTCCCCGGATACGGCCTACGCCGCCGTCAAGCAGCTCCCGCCCGGCTGTCTGCTCGTCTGGGACGAGGATGCGGGCGCCCGGGTGGAACGCTATTTCAGCCCGGACTTCTCGCCGCTTGCGAGCCCGCCGGACTTCGAGGACGCCGCTGGCGCGGTCCTTGACCTGCTCGAGGACGCGGTCCGCCTGCGCATGGACTGCGACGCGCCCTACGGAGCCTACCTCTCGGGCGGCCTGGACTCCGGGGCCGTAGTCACCCTCATGCGCCGCTTCGCCTCCCACAGGATCAAGACCTTCTCCCTGGTCTATGAGGACGAGTTCGTGGGGGATTTCGCGGGCAAGTCCGATGACCAACGCTTCGCCCGCATGCTCAGCGAGCGCCTGGAAACCGAACACCACGAATACGTCATGACCCCGGACGACGTGCGCCGCCGCCTGCCCGAGGTCCTTGGCGCCTTTGACGAGCCCTTTTCCGGCACCATCTCCACCTTTTTCCTCACGGAGCTCATCGGGCGTCACGTCAAGGTGGCCATCAGCGGCGACGGCTCGGACGAGCTGTTCGCCTCCTACCTGGGCCCCAGGCTGGCCGGTCCCATGGACCGGTATCTGCGCCTGGCGGCCGAGGGCAAGGCCGCCCTTTCGGACATGAGCGAGGCCGAGCGGCGTTCGCTCGCGCCCTTCGACCAGGAGGGCTTCGACTTTCTGCGCCGGGTGGCCAGCCCGGACCCGGGCGCGTGGAAAGCCGCCCTGGCGGTCTTCGGCCGGGAGGAGATGGACCGGCTTTTCTCGCCCGCCTTCCTGGAGCGCGCGGGCGGCGCCTTTTCCGGAGACGTCTTTGCCAGACTGGGCGCCGGCCTCACCGCCCGGGACCCGGTCAACCGCGCCCTGGAGATGGATTTCCTGGAGCTTTTGCCCAACGAGGTCCTGCCCTTCGTGGACCGTCTGTCCATGGCCCATTCCGTGGAAGTGCGCTGCCCCTTCCTGGACCACAGGCTCATGGAATACGTGAACCGCCTGCCCGGGGACTACAAGATCCGGGAAGGCGTGAACAAGGCCCTGCTCAAGCGGGCCATGCGGGGCGTGCTGCCCGACGAGGTGATCGACCGTCCCAAGGAAGGCTTCGTGCTGCCCGTGTGGACCTGGATGCGCACCCGCATGCCGGATTGGGTGGAGGAGGTCCTCTCGCCCGAGCGTACGGCGGTCCACGGCCTGTGGAACCCCGGCCATGTCCGGGGTCTTCTCGACGCCCTGTTCGCCGGGGACCGGTTCAGCGCGGCCAAGGTCTGGAACCTGCTTTGCTTCCAAATATGGTGGGAGGGTTATGCTGCTTAGTAGCGAGCGCGCGAGGCTGAGACCCCTGGAGCTGGCGGACCTGGAGCGGACCCGGGGCTGGGTGAACGATCCCCGGGTGGCCCGGGGGCTGCTGCGTTCCCTGCCCGCGTCGGAAGCGGCCCACAGGGCCTGGTTCGAGTCCCTGGACTTCATCCGGAACATGGTCTTCGCCATCATCGACGCGGGCACGGGCGAACACGTGGGCAACGCGGCGCTTACCGGGATCAACCCCATCCATTCCCGCTGCCTGTTCTGGATATACCTTGGGGCGGAGGGCGCGCAGGGCAAGGGCCTGGCCTTCGAGGCGGCCCGGCTTCTTCTGGACTACGCCTTCGGCTCCCTCAACCTGAACAAGGTTTCCCTGGAAACGGCCGCGGACAACGAGCGGGCGAAAAAGCTCTACCACGCCCTGGGATTCGCGCTCGAAGGGACCCTGGTCCAGGAGTATTTCATCGCCGGGCGCTATATCGACGTCCTGCGCATGGGCCTTGTCCGAAGCGGTTTTTCGGCGCGCCCGGTCTGACCGCGACGAGGCCCTCTCCGGCTTTGCCGGCCGCCCGGCGGCGCCCTTCGGCTGCCGCGTCCTTTTTCCGGAAACGCGCCCCAAGGGGCCGGGCTTAAAGCCGCGTCCGGCGCGTCTTCGCCCGACGGCGGGCCGTTTTACCGGTCCTTTTCCGGCTGGCCTTGCAAGGAAATCCCTTTTAGAGTACCCGCAACGAGCCCAAGAGGGCGTCTTTCCCCGACATCCGGGAAGGCTCGCGCAAAACGGAAGACGATCCGGAGACCTTCATGAAAATATCCGAGGAACGAAAAGCGGAACTCCTGCGAATAGAGTCCTCTCTCGAAGAATTCCCCTTTCCGCCCCAGGTGGTCGTGGAGACCACCTCGCGCTGCAATTTCGTCTGCAAGCACTGCTCCCACAAGGAGATGAAGCGGCCCCGGCGGGACATGGACGACGCGGTGTTCAGGAAGATCATCGACGAGATCGCGGCCAAGGCCCCGGAAACCGAGATCTGGCCCACCTTCTACGGCGAAGCCCTGCTCCTCAAGGAGCGCCTGTTCGAGCTTCTGGCCTACGCCCGCCAGGCCGGATGCCGCAACATCGTGCTCAATTCCAACGGCAGTCTGCTCAAATTCGACTGGGCCATCGACGGGGTCCTGAACTCCGGCATGCGCCGCTTCATCCTGAGCCTGGACGGATTCAAGAAGGAAACCTTCGAGCGCATCCGCAAGGGCGGCAACCGGGACCACATCTTCGCTTCCGTGGAAAAGCTCCTGAAGCGCCGCAAGGAGCTCGGGGTGGAATACCCGGTCATCCACTGCCAGTTCTCGGTCATGGAGGAGAACAGGGACGAGGTCGAGGAATTCAAGCGCTACTGGCTCGAGCGCGGCGCCGAGGTGAAAACCCGGGTCATGCTTTCCTGGACCGGCACGGGCAGCGTGGTGGCGCCGAACCTCGACTACGAAACCGATTTCCGCATCGCCTGCCCCTGGGGCAACGCCAGCATGGCCATCCACCAGAACGGCGACGTGGTGGCCTGCGCCGTGGACTACGAAGGCCGGTTCGTGGCCGGCAACGTCATGGAGACCTCCATCGAGGACATCTGGCGGGGCAGGCTCTACGAAGGACTCAGACGCCCGCACAAGGAACACCGCTGGAACGACATCCCCGGGATATGCCAGGGATGCCGGGACTGGCAGGCCGTGGGCGCCCGCTACCACGACGGCGTCGAGGGACGCAAGGAAGGCGTCCGGCCCTTCTGGCACGAAAAGGGCTAGGCCGCCCATGCCCCGTCGCGTCGCCATCCTGCAGTCCAACTATATTCCCTGGAAGGGCTATTTCGACCTGATGAACCTGGTGGACGAGTTCATCATCTACGACCAGGTCCAGTTCACCAAGAACGACTGGCGCAACCGCAACCGGATCATGACGCCCTCGGGGCCGGCCTGGCTGACCATCCCCGTGTCCCACAGCTTCGGGCAATCGATCGAAGAGACCCGGATCTCGGACGGACGCTGGGCGGACAAGCACTGGAAGACCTTCCAGACCTACTACGCCAAGGCGCCGTTTTTCCCCTCCCTGGCGCCGCTTCTTATGGAAACGTTCGCGGCCTGCCGGGAAGAGGTTCTCCTGTCCGCGATCAACCTGCGCTTCATCCGGCTGGTGGCCGAACTTCTGGGCATAGGCGCTCGCATCGTCTCGAGTCGTGAATACGAGCTTGCGGGCGACCGTTGCGAGCGGCTGACGAGCCTGTGCCGCCAGGCCGGGGCGACGGAATACCTTTCCGGTCCGGCCGCCAGGGACTATCTGGACGAGGAGCTTTTCGCCGAATCGGGCATCGCGGTACGCTGGATGGACTATTCGGGCTACCCGGAGTATCCGCAACTTCATGCTCCGCCATTCGTCCACGAAGTGAGCGTCCTGGACCTTCTTTTCAACGTAGGCCCCGGGGACGCGCCCTCGTTCATGCGCAGCTTCGGCAAGGAGGCGCGGCGATGAAACTGTCCGTGGTCGCCACCATGTACCGCTCGGCCCCGTACATCGAGCCCTTCCACGCCCGCATCACCGCCGCCCTGGACAAGATGGGGGTGGAGCGGGAGATCGTCCTGGTCAACGACGGCTCCCCCGACGACTCCCTGGCCATCGCCAAGGCCCTGGCCGACCGCGACCCGGCCGTGCGCGTGGTGGATCTCTCGCGCAATTTCGGCCACCACAAGGCCATCATCACCGGTCTGGACCACGCCCAGGGCGACATGGTCTTCCTCATCGACATCGACATGGAGGAGGACCCGGAGCTGGTGGCGGAATTCTTCGAGGAATGGAAGCGTCTGGAGGGACGGGCCGACGTGATCTACGGGGTCATGCGCGAGCGCGAGGGAAACGCCTTCCGCCGCTTTGCCGGGGCGGCCTTCTACAAGCTGTTCACCCACCTGACCGGGGTGGCCCTGCCGGAGCGGTTCACCATGACGCGGCTCATGACCCGGCGCTACGTGGACGCCCTGCGCGCCTTCAAGGAACACAGCGTGTTCATCGGCGGCCTGTTCGTCATCGCCGGATTCGCCCAGGCGCCCTATATGGTTCGCCGCCGCTACAAGGGCAGCTCCACCTACAGCCTGGCGCGCAAGGCGACGCTCACGGCCAACGCCATCGCCTCGTTCAGCAGCAAGCCCCTGCTCTATCTCTTCGGGCTGGGGCTGTCCGTTCTGGGCGCGTCCTTTCTCATGCTCATCTGGCTGATCGTGAACTACGTCTCCCACAACCAGATCATGACCGGCTGGACCAGCCTGATGTTTTCCCTGTGGTTTTTGGGGGGAGCGATCATCCTCATCCTGGGGCTGATCGGTTTTTATCTGGCCAAGATTTTCGAGGAAGCCAAGAACCGGCCCTACTCCATCGTGCGCGAGGTCTACGGCGCCCGTCCGTCCGGCGACGACCCCAAGGCCTGAGCGGCGGACCTCGCTTCCCGTCCTTTCCAGATCAATACCCCCGAGGCCTTGGCGCGGAGCGTCTTTTGGCGCGCGGTTCTCGTCCTGAGCCTGGCCGGCGTCCGCCCATCCAGTCCGGAACCGCCCGCTTCATGGCTCTCCCGGCCGTGCGCGCCCTCCCTCCGGCGGTCTCTTTCGGACATCCCAAGCGCGGCGCGAATCCCCTCCGGGGATTGGTTCGGCATGGCTGAACAGGGGACAAGGCGCTCCGGAACCGCGAGGAAGGCGGTTCCGGAGCGGACGCGGCTAGTTCAGCAGGAGAAGAAGGAAGGGGGGAGAGATTCCCGTCTCCTTGTAGGAGGCGTTGGTGGTCATGATCACCCCGCCCTCTCCGGCGGCGAAGACCGCGTCCTGGCCGGAGGCGGCCGCCAGGGAGTTGATGGGGTTGGTGAAGCCGCCCTGGACAAGCTCGGCGTGGCCGTTCTGGATGCGGTAGAGGGAACTCACGCCCCCATCGATCCACTTGGTGGGCCGGGTCAGCGTGGCCCAGAAAACGCCGCCCCCCGCATGAACGACGCTGGTGAAATCATAGAGCGGGGTACCGCCTATGGGTTCGATGCGCTCGATGCCCGTCACGGGCGACCAGGCGGCGCCGTCGGTGGAATAAAACGCGGCGCCGTTGGCGCCCGCGGCCACCAGCATGTCCGGACCGGCGGCCGCGGCGTACAGGTCGTCGCCGTTTTCGCCGATGACGGAGAAATTCCACTGTCCGCCGCTCCAGCGGGCCAGGCGTCCGCCCTTGCCCACGGCGTAGACATCGCCATTTTCCGCCGCCGCCAGGGCGGCGTAGAGATAGGCGTCCGCGCCCTGGGAGGACGGGCATTGCAGGGCCTCGGAGCCAACGACGCAGGGCATGCCCGTTGACGAATAGGCGTACTGAATAATGGCGTATTCGCCGGACGGGGTCTTGACCACGTCGCTGACGGCCATGGAGCCGAAGCTTCCGGGCGGGAGCCAGGATGACCAGTTCGTCCCGTCGCCGCGCAGCAGGACGAGACCTCCGTCGCCGTCGTAGCCGGAATACCAGAAATCCGAACGGGAAAAGACCTTGAACGCCGTGACGGTTACGGACGCGCCGATCCCTTCGATGGGATGGCTGGTCAGCTTGCCGCGGCTGAAGGATGAAACGCCGATGGCCGCCCCGCTCCAGGCGGGCGCGAGCCAGAGCTTGCCGCCAAAGCCCACGGCCTTCCAGGCGTTGGCGGTCTGGACCGGGACGTTGAGGTTGGTTCTGGCGGCGGTTGCGCCGTCCATGTGCTCCATGAGCCCGCCCAGGCCATCGGTCTGGTAGGCTCCGGCGTCTACGGGCAGGATGCCCAGGCGGCCCTTGCCCGTGGCGTCGTCATGGTTTTCCAGGTTGTCGATCGCGCCGGTCCAGCGCCGGATGACGCCGGCAAGGCCGACCATCCAGATGTCGTCCGGCCCGGAACCGGCCATGGCGTTGATGCTGTTGGAGCTGAACAGGCCGCCCATGGGGTTGACCTGGGCCCAATCGGGGGACTGCGACGGCATGAGCCGGTAGAGCTGCCCGAAATTGCCTCCCGTGAAGACGTGGTCCGCATCCGGTCCCCACACGCTCTGCAGCAGGTTGAAACTGGTCGAACTGGACGAGTTCTCGAACTGGACCATGGCGCTCCAGCCCGAAGCGTCGCGATGCAGGATGGTGCCGTAGGTTCCCACGGCGTAGACGTCCTGAGCGGAAAATCCGAAGATGTCGTACAGGGTCTCGTAATTGACGAGCTTGCCCTGCGGATCGGCCACGTCCTCGAATTCCCACTTGCTTGAGACGGCGTTCCACTTGGCGGGCAGGCTGGACGAATTGGAGACCGCGAAAGCCTGTCCATCGTCCGCCACCCAGACCTTTTCCATGGGATACAGGTCCGTGAAATAGGTCCAGACCGGCGGCGTGGTCGCGGTCCAGACCGAGCCGTCGAAATGCAGCAGCACGGAGCGCAGGGGGTCCGAGGACGTGGGTGCGGCGCTGGAGCCGCCCACCGCCCAGATATCGTTTGGACCGCTGCCGTGAATCCCCCGAAGCGGCGCCGTCGTGCCGGTATCCATGACCGTGAAGGTCGTCCCGGTCTGCTTGAGGATGAGGCCGCCGTCGCCCACATGGTAGACGACGCCCCCTCCGTCCGGGCTGTAGGCGTCATACAGGGTGTTTCCCGTGGGCGTCGGGGTGAGAAACGTCCAGGGACCGGTCGCGGCGAAGGCGGCCTGGCCGCCGGCCAGGACAAGCGACAGACAAAACAACAAGGTGAGACGTCGAAAGGCGGTTCGCGCTTCCATGGCATCCCTCTTGTAGGTTAAGATTGCGTACGTTTTTCTTTGCTTACCGCGTTATTTTTTCGCAACGCACAACACTCTGAAAAAGCTTGACTATTATATTCCCGGAAAAGAAAACTCCAACATACCGGGATGTCACGCATCCTTTTCCGCATTGTTCCTGGCGGCGACAGGCTTTCGTGAACGCCGGCCTTCTTCTCATGCCATCATGGGGATCATGCTCCTTTTCATCCACTACGTCCAGACATTGCGCAACAAGGCGTTGCGCGCGCTCTTACATTTTACGGCGCTGGCGGGGCCGCGTCCTGTGACGCATGCCACCCTGTGTTCATGGAATTCCACTTTTCCGGCGAGGCCTTGGCAGGCTGCCGGGAAATGACGCGTCAGACTTGAGACGTTCCGGAGCGCGATGGTTCGCGGTCCCCGCGTCCGCCCGAAAAAGCGCAGGCGCTCCCGCCGTTCGCGCTCCCGGGACGCCTGAACGCAAACGCGCCCTTCCCGGCGGCGCGAGAGCCCGGTTTGCCCTGGCGCAAAGGATGGCGGGCCGCAGGGCGCCGGTCCGGGAAAACGCGCGGGGCCGCGTCCTGAACCAGGAACGCGGCCCCAAAAACGCCTGGCCCCGGGAAGCGCCGCCTCGGGTCGTCCGCCCGCTCCAACGCGGTCCCGAAGTCCCGCCGGATCAAGCAGCCGCGCGGCGTCATAGCCCGTTGCGGACAAGCCCCGGCCAGCCGGGGCCTTCAAGAACCGCAAGACAACGACAAACCGCCACAGGGCGGATGGATTCCCCCAAGGCTTCCGGAACGCCCGGTCTCCCCCGGCGGAGCCGGATCCGGCGTTGCCGTATCCGGTATTACCGGGTCCAGTACATGCTTTCGCCGACGGCCTGGATCAGTTGTGCGACGCCCGCCGGGTCCACGTCGCCGATGTTGCCGATGCGGAACGTGTCGGCCGAGGTCACCTTGCCGGGATAGATCACCCAGCCCCTGCCCTTGAGCTCCCCGTAAAACCGCTTGAAATCATAGTCCGGATGGTCCGGGTTCATGAACGAGGTGATGATGGGGGACTGGCAGGCCTCGGGCAGCAGGCAGGAGAACCCGAGCGCGTTCATGCCTGCGACCAGGGCCTTGTGGTTGGCCTGGTAGCGGGCGTGGCGGGCCGCGACCCCGCCTTCCTCAGAGAGCTCCGCCAGGGCCTGGGCAAAGGCCCGGACCACGTGGGTGGGCGAGGTGAAGCGCCATTTGCCGTTCTTGTACTCCATCTCATGCCACTGGTGGTAGAGATCGAGGCTTAAGGAGCGGGCGTTGCCCTCGCATTTTTCGAGCTCGCTTCGCCTGGCGACCACGAAGCCGAACCCGGGCACGCCCTGGATGCATTTGTTGGCGCTGGAAATGAGGAAATCGCAGCCGAGCTCGTCCATGTCCATGGGGATGCCGCCGAAGCTGCTCATGGCGTCGATGATGAAGACCTTGCCCCGCTTTTTGACCGCTTCCCCCACTTCCTTCACCGGGTTGAGCATGCCGGTGGTGGTTTCGCAGTGGACCACGGCCACGTGGGTGACGGCGGGGTCTTCGTCCAGGGCCTGGGCCACGGCCGCCAGGTCCACCTGGCCCGTTTCGCCGAAATCGAGGACGGTGACGGGAATGCGCAGCCGCTTGGCGATGAGCCCGATGCGGTCGCCGTAGTGGCCGTTGGCCAGGACCAGGAGCTTGCCGTCCCCGGGCAGAGCCGTGCCGATGACCGACTCCACGCAGAACGTGCCGCTGCCCTGCATGAGGGCGGCGGTGAAGGTCTTCCCGTCCCCCGCCATGGCGGCGAGCTGGGCGCGCACGTCCTGGACGATGGCGTTGTAGTCGTCGTCCCAGGTGCACCAGTCCCGCAGCATGACCGCCTTCACGGTCTTGGTGGTCGAAAGGGGGCCGGGCGTCAGCAGAACATAGGGATTGTCGGGCAATTGTGCGATATCCATGGCTTATTCCTTTGGTTGTTGCGCGCCGCATTCGGCCTCGGCCTCGGTCAGGGAGGCGTCGAGGATGGCCAGGGCGCGGCGCATCTCCTGGTCCGTGATGGTCAAAGGCGGCGTCAGGGTCAGAACGTCGCCGCCCGAGATCTTGAAACTGAGCCCCTTTTCCAGGCAGCGGTACAGGATGGCGTCCGCGATTTCCGAAGCCTTTCGCCCGTCCGGGCCGGGACCGATCTCAAGGCCCATGGAAAGCCCCAGCCCCCGGGCGTGGACCGCCAGGGGATGGCGCTCCACAAAACCCCAAAGTTCCTCGAGGACCGCGGCGCCCAAAGTCCGGGAACGTTCCAGCAGGCCGCTTTTCTCGATGTATCCGATGGCGGCCAGTCCGGCGGCGCAGGCCACGGGGCTTTTCTCGTGGGTGTAGTGCCCGAGCGCGATGTCGCCTGCCCGGTCGAAATCCGTGCGGGCCACCATGGCGGCCAGGGGAAAAACCCCTCCGCCCAGACCCTTGCCCAGGGTCACGATGTCCGGGACCGCGCCGAAATTCTCGAAGGCGAACATGGTTCCGGTCCGGCCCAGGCACAGGGCGGTCTCGTCGAAGATGAGCAGGGCGCCGTGGCGGTCGCAGGACGCGCGCACGGCGGGCCAGTAGCCCGGAGGCGGAATGTTGATGGTGGTGCAGCGCATGGGCTCGGCCACCACGCAGGCCACGTCCCCCTCCTTTTCCAGCACGTAGTCGAGGTAGGCGGCGCAGCGCAGGCCGCAGGCCGCGCAGTCCCCGTCCGGCCGCAGGACGCAGCGGCGCGGATCGGCCGCCGGAACGTGCCCGGTTCCGGGCAGAAGCGGCCCCATGCCCGCCCGGAAGAGCGCCTCCCCGCCCACGGAGATGGCGTCCAGGGAGGCGCCGTGAAAGGCGTCCCACATGGACACGGTCTTGAAGCGCCCGGTGACCACCCGGGCGAGCTTCAGGGCCATGCCCACGGCCAGCGTTCCGCCGGGCGCGAAGAGGGTCTTCCCAAGGGACGGCGGCGTCAGCTCCGCGAGCTTTCTGGCCAGGGCCACGGCCGGGGCGTTGGTGAACCGGCGCGGGCAAAAGGACAGGGTTTCCAGCTGCTCCCGCACGGCGGCGAGCACGTCCGGGTTCGAAAAGCCCACCTGGTGCACGGAATTGCCGTGGAAATCCAGGAACTCCCGGCCGTCCATGTCCGTCAGGACGCTTCCCCGGCAATCCGTCAGAACGTCCAGGCAGGGCGTGGACAGGGACTGGCGCAGGAAATAGCGCTCGTCCTCCTCCAGAAGCCGTTTCGTCTTCTCGGAAAGCCCCTCGGTCCAGCGTCCCCGGTTGGGGGACGCGTTCACGTCGCCTTCCGTCAGCCTCGGGCCGCGATCCGCCATGACGGCCTCCCTCGTGTCGCGTCCTCGAAGAAGACGCCCGCCTTCTTCTTTGATAATACTCAGTTATAATAAATTGTTACAATAATACGGCGCCGCTGTTCCCAGACGCCGCATCAGGAAACCGGGCTCTCGCCCCTGGCCAGACGGCCGTTGATCTCGCGCACGATGGCCGGGCAATCGGCGATGGATTGGGCCGTATAATGGGCGCCCGCCGCCATGTACCGGTCCCCGGCCGCCTTGAGCCTGCGGGCCAGCTCGTCCTTCGGCAGGGCCTCGGCCTCGGCCAGGGTCAGCCCCAGCTCGTTGCCGGATTTGGTCAGCCCGATGGTCCACATGCCGGCGTTGAGCCCCTCGCCCACGTCGCTTAGGGAGTCGCCGATCTTGACCATGGCCTTCATGGGATAGACCTCGAGATTGATGGCCGTCCGGTAGCACATGTAGGGAAAGGGGCGGCCGCGCGGCACGTCCGTGGAGCAGACCACGGAGTCGGGCTTGTAGCCCTTCTTGGCGGCCTCGGGGACGAGCACTTCCATCATGGGCCCGGTGTAGCCGGTGCAGGAGCCGATCTTGATCCCCATGGAGCGAAATTCCGCGATGGCGTCCAAAAGGCCCGGAATGGGGTCCGAATGCCTGGCGATGCAGGCCACCATGAGCTCCTCGGTCTGGCGGTACATGACGTCGATGTCCGCTTCGGCCGGATCGCCGCCCCTGGCCTTGCGCCATTTGTCGAGCACCTCGGGGTCGGCGCACATGGACACGATATGGTCCCGCTTCATGAGGCCCATGGGCTTTCTGGCCTCGGCCCAGGTCACGTCCACGCCTTGGTTGGCGAAAACCTCCACGAACACCGCCACCGGGCCCACGGACCCGTAGTCCACGGCCGTGCCCGCCCAGTCCAGGACAACCGCCTGGACCGGTCCCGCATACGGCTTGATCGAGCTTGTCCCGCTCACCGCGTCTCTCCTTGCTTGCCCGGGCCCAAAGGGCGGCCGGGGATGGTTGACCCTTGCGCGGCCTTCGCCGCGAACGTTGGACAAAGCATACGCCGCCCGCGAAAACGCCAAATAGACAAATTCTCTGATTTGTCTGTTCTCAGAAACAATTATTTTTAAAACGCCCGCAGGCGCGTGTCCGGACCATGCGCCGGATGCGGCGTTTCGCGGGAGGCGCTACCTTGTGGTCCAGGCCTGGGTCTTCTTGCGCAGCTTCCCGGTCAGGGCGCCGTAGAGGATGCGGACGAGGATGTTGGTCAGGATGACGAGCACGCCCATGGCGCAGGCCGGGGCCACGTCCCCGGCGTCGTCCATGTTGGCGATGGCCACCGAGGCCAGGGGAATGTCAGCCGAATAGAGGAAGATGACCGCCGAGACGGTGGCCATGGAGTTGACGAAGAAATACATGGCCACTTCCAGGATGGCGGGCAGGCAGACCGGGACCGTGACCCTGAAGAAGGTGACGTAGAACGGCACGCCCAGCGATTCGGAGACCATCTCGAATTCCTTGTCCAGCTGCTTGAGCGCCGTGGCGCCCGTCAGAAAGCTCACGGAATAGAAATGGACCACGTTGCTGAGGACCAGGATGCCCATGCCGCCGTACAGCCAGCCGAAGGGATTGGGCGTGAACACGCCCAGGATGTTCCAGCCCCTGGCGTTGAAAAAGAAGATGTAGGCCAGGCCGATGACCAGACCGGGCAGGGCCAGGGGGATGATGGACAGGAAATAGCTGACCTGCCGAAGCGCCCGCATGCCGTTGGTCTTTTCCACCAGATAGGCGCTGACGAAGGTGACGGCCGTCCCGATGACCGCGGAATAGAACGACATGCGGATGGAGTTCCAGAAGGCCGCGTATCCACCGCCGCCCGTGCCCGTGAAATCGTAGTGCCACAGGCCGAGCTCGAGCTCGTAGGGCCAGACCTTGACCAGGGAGGCGTAGGCCGCGACGCCGAAGAATCCGAGAATGAGCAGGGCGATGACCAGACAGAAGGCCAAAAACGGGGCGTCGCGCCATTTCCGGGGCCTGGGAACGAGCGGCGTGGACTTGGCCTGGATGAGGGATACCTGCTTGCGCTGGACGATGCGGTCCACGATGAAGGCCAGGATGGCGGGCGCGAGCAGGGCCACGCTCACCACCGCGCCCATGGAAAAATTCTGCTGGCCGATGACCTGCTTGTAGATGTCCGTGGCCAGGATGCCGAACTGGCCGCCCACCACCTTGGGCGCGCCGAAATCGGTGAAGGCCAGGATGAAGGAGACGAAGGTGGCGCTGACCAGGCCGTATTTGACGCCCGGGATGGTCACCGTGGAAAAGGTCCGCCAGCCCGGGGCGCCCATGGAGTCGGACGCCTCGTAGAGCCGGGCGTCGGTCATGCGCAGGGCCACGGACAGGATGAGCATGGCCTGGGGAAAGGTGAAGATCACCTCGGAAATGATGATGCCCACCGGTCCGTAGAGCCCGATGTCGATTCCGGGAATGGCCCCGAAAAAGCCCCGGGTGATGAGCCCCTTGCGCCCGAACAGATAGATGAGCGCGATGCCGTTTAAGAGCGTGGGCGCGAAAAGGGGCATCATGGCCACGCCCCGAAAGACGCCCTTCAAGGGAATGCAGGTGCGGGTCAGGGCGTAGGCGAAAGTGAAACCGAGGGTGACGGTGATGAGCGTGGTGACCACGGAGACGAACAAGGAGTTGCCGATGGAATTGCGCAGGGACGGGGTGGTGAAATATTCCACGTAGTTGGCCAGGCCGACATACTGGCCCGCGTTATTGAGCAGGCTTTTTGACAAAAGCTGCGCCAACGGCAGGACCACCACGCAGACCAGCCAGAACGAGACCAGCAGGATGAGGGCGCGCCGCAGCCAGCGTTCGCCGTCGAAGGCGGCCAGCCTGGGCGCGGCCGCCGCGCGCGGGGAGGTTGCGGCCACCCTAAGCCCCCTGCCCCGCCGCGAAAAGATGCACCCGGCCGGGCGGCAGGATGACCTTGGCCGTGGAGGCCGGGGAGAAGCCGAGCCGCCGGGCCTTCTCCGCCGCCATCTCGGCCAGAAGCGGCCGGAATTCACCCCCGCCCGCAGGGAGACGCAATGAGAGCCTGTAGACCGGCCCCCGGTACTCGACCTTGTCCACCCGGGCCTCGAACACGTTGGCCCCGGTTTCGCCGTTGGCGGACACAAGCACGTCCTCGGGCCGGATGGCGGCCACGGCCTCGGCGCCGAAGGGTTTCACGTCCCGCTCGACGCGCATGGCCAGTTTCCCGGAGGAAAAGGTCCGGCTCTCCCAGTCCATGACGCCGGAGAGGAAATTCATGGAGCCTATAAAGGAGGCCACGAACGGCGAGGCCGGGGATTCGTAGATGTCGGACGGGGCGCCGATCTGGGCCAGTTCGCCGTCCTTCATGATGAGAATCCGGTCGGCCATGGTCAGGGCCTCCTCCTGGTCGTGGGTGACCATGATGGCGGTCAGGCCCAAGCGCCGGGTGAGCGCCACGATCTCCCCGCGCAGCATGACCCGCACCTGGGCGTCCAGGGCGGAAAGCGGCTCGTCCAGAAGGAGCAGGTTGGGCGAAAGGGCCATGGCCCGGGCCAGGGCCACCCGCTGCTGCTGGCCGCCCGAGAGCTGTCCCGGATATTTGCCGCCCATGCCTGAAAGATCCACGAGCTTCAGGAGCTCGTCCACGCGCTCGTTGATCTCCCGGCCGCTCTTCATGACGTTTTTCAG
This sequence comes from uncultured Desulfovibrionaceae bacterium, assembly GCA_937934715.1. Classification (GTDB taxonomy): domain Bacteria; phylum Desulfobacterota; class Desulfovibrionia; order Desulfovibrionales; family Desulfovibrionaceae; genus CALGYO01. The sequence continues at coordinate 65,269 of CALGYO010000050.1, forward strand.
GCCGTACGCCACGTTGGCCCTGGCCGTGATGTTGGGGAAAAGCGCGTAGGACTGGAAGACGATGCCCACATGGCGTTTGGAAACCGGCAGCCCCGAGACGTCGCGGCCCATGAGCAGGACCCGTCCCTCGTCCTGGCGCTCCAGCCCGGCCACCACCCGCAGCATGGTGGTCTTGCCGCAGCCGCTGGGGCCGAGGATGGAAAGAAACTCGCCTTTTTTGGCGGAAAAGCTCACGTCGCGCAGGGCAGTGAAGGCCCCGAACCGCTTGGTCACGTTGCACACGGCCAGATACTCGTCATCATGCTCGCTCATGGCGCGTCCTTTGTTTCAGTCGAGGGATGCGGCGCTTGAAACGGGCCGGACCGGAAGCGTCCGGTCCGGCCTTCGTTGCGGGAAACCGGGCTATTTGGGCTCGCTCTTGCCGTCGTAGCGGGCGGACCATTCCTTCAGGATGCGGTCGCGGTTGGCGGCGGCCCAGTTGAAGTCGTTCTTGATCATCTGGGCGGCCGGGTCCTTGGGATAGCCCTCGGGGACCGGGTTGCCGCTGGGGTAGGCGGTCACGGGATAGACCTTGCCGTAGGCGTGCATGGCCTCAGGGCTTATGGCCCAGTCCAGGAAGATCTTGGCCTCGGGCTTGACGGCGTCCTTCTTTATGAGGGCGTTGGCTTCCACGTCCCAGCCCGAGCCTTCCTTGGGGAAGGTGGTCACGACCGGCTCGCCCTTGGCCTTTTGCATGAAGCCGCGATAGGCGAAGGAAATGCCCACGGGGATTTCGCCGGAACCGGCCAGCTTGGCGGGCTTGGAGCCGGAATGGGTGTAACGGGCGATGTTCTGGTGCAGCTTGTCGAGGTATTCCCAGCCCTTTTCCTCACCCATGAGCTGGAGGATGGCGGAAATGGTCAGGAAGCCGGTGCCCGAGGAGGCCGGGTTGGGCATGACCAGCTGGTCCTTGTAGACGGGCTTCACCAGGTCGGCGTAGGACTCGGGAATGGGCAGCTTGAGGGCCTCGGCCTCCTTGGTGTTGGTCACGAAGCCGGTCATCCAGGCCTTGATGCCCACCCAGTGGGGCGGATCGGCCGGGTCGCGCATGGCGGGGGCGACCTTGTCCAGATACTTGGGCGCGTAGGGTTCGATCATGCCGGCCTGGTCGCAGAGCATGAGCGAGGTGGCGGCCGTGCCCCAGATCACGTCGGCCTGGGGGTTGTCCTTTTCGGCCAGAAGCTTGGCGGTCACGATGCCGGTGGAATCGCGCACGATCTTCACGTCGATCTCGGGGTGGGTTTTCTTGAACAGTTCAAGGTAGATGGGTATTTCGTCGTCTTCCAAGGCCGTGTAGACCAGAATTTCCCCGGCCAAGGCCAGCGAGGACGTCAGCAGCGTCAGCGCCGCGACGAAGGCGGCCACGATAAGCGACAAGCGTTTCATGTTTCTTTCTCCCCCCATGCATGGGTTCCTGACGTTTTTGGCCCCGAAACGGCGGCCGCTTCGGGGAACGGCGCGCCGATTCGCGCCGCGGCCTCGCCCCGGCCCATGCCGGGGCTTGGGGGAGACTAGGCGCGAGAGAGTCTTCCAAGAACGGACAACCTCCTGGACTTATCCAATCTTTCCGTGACGTTTAAGTGACGTTTGGCGCCGGTTCGGTGACGGCCGGAAAAGGCCCCGCGCCTGGGGAATGGGGACTATTTTTCCTCGACCACGAGCTCGATCCTGTCCCCGCAAAACCGGGTGATGCCGAATTCCAGCGGCGCGCCGGACTGGTCCACGTTGAGGTATTCCACCACCAGCACGGGCTGCCTGTGGGCCAGTTGCAAATGCCTGGCCTCCTCGGCGCTGGACATGCGGGCGGTGATCCGGCTGTATTTGCGAAAATAGTCGCGCACCCCGTAATAACTGTAGGATTTGGTCAGGGAGCCGGTCTTCTTGAAGACCGCGATGAGCTCCTCCATGTTGGCGTGGGGAATGTACTGGGACGCCACGAACACCCGCTTGCCCTGGGCCTCGCCGTACATCTCGATGTAGTTGACCCTGGCGCGCGGGCGCAGGCCCAGCCGCTTCGCCACGTGCTCCGAGGCGGAGATCACGTCGCCGTAGAGGAAATGGCTCCTGGCCGAAAGCTCGTGCAGGCTCATGTTCTCGCTGAACCGGGTCCTGCGGCCCATCTGGTATTCGAAGGGCTGTTCGATGACCACGCTGCCCCGGCCCTGGTCCGTGCGGGCCAGGCCCATTTCCCGCAATTCCCGCATGGCCCGGCGGATGGTGTGGCGATGGGCCGAGAACCGGGCGGCCAGCTCCTTTTCCGTGGGCAGAGGCTCCCCGGGGCGAAAGGTCCCGCCCTGGATGTCCCGGGCCAGTTCGTCGCGAATCCGTTGCCAGAGGAGAAGCTTCATCCCGGCCATCGTACGCCTCCTGACTAGACAAGTGGGGCCAACTTATCCGTTCTCCGGCGCCTTGAAAATGACCGTCGCGTGACGAAACCGCGACGGGCCATGACGGGCGCTTGGCCTTTGCGCGGCGCCCGCCTATGATGGGCCAAGGAGCGCCCATGAAACGCCTGATCTTCGCTAACGCCCTGCTCGTCACGCCAACCGGGACCGCGCCCGGCGCCCTCGTGGTGGAAAACGGCCGCATCGCCGAACTTCTTGCAACCCCCTCCCCCCGCGCCCATGGCGAGAGGTCGCTTGATCTTGGCGGCGACTATCTCCTGCCCGGCCTGGTGGACGTGCATACCGACAGCCTGGAACGGCAGTTCACGCCCAGGCACGGGGTCTACTGGCCCTCGCCCCTGTCCGCCGCCATGGCCAACGACGCCTTGCTCTTCGGCTGCGGCGTGACCACGGCGCTGGACTCCATCTGCGCCGAGGCATTTCCCGAGGAGGAAACCCGGCGGCGCATGTTCAACGACTGCGTGGCTGCGGTGACGCGCGGCGAGAAGGAGGGGCTTTTCCGCAGCCGCCACCTGCTGCATCTGCGCTGCGAGACGGCGGACCCCAAGACCGCCGCCATCCTGGGCGATCATCTGTCGAACGGACTGACGGCCCTGGCCTCCCTCATGGACCATACCCCGGGCCAACGTCAGTACCGGGACGTGCGCAAATTCCGCGAATACTACGCGGACGAGGGCTGGAGCGACGAGGAGTTCGCCCGGGTGGTCGAGCGGCTGCGGGACGAGCAGGCCCGCTACGCAGGCGTCCAGCGCGCCCGGATCGTGGCCCAATGCCGCGCCCTGGGCGTTCCGTTGGCTTCCCACGACGACGCCACGGCGGAGCACGTGCGCCAGGCGGCGGACGAGGGCGTGGCCATCTGCGAATTTCCGACCACCCTGGAAGCGGCCAGGGCGGCCAGGGCGGCGGGCATGGAGGTGGTCATGGGCGCGCCGAACATCGTGCTCGGCGGCTCCCATTCGGGCAACGTCTCCGCCATGGAGGTCTTCCGGGCCGGGCTTTTGACCGCGCTGTCCTCGGACTACGCGCCCGCGAGCCTGGCCCTCGCCCCCTTTCTCATCCACCAATCCGAGGGGGTTCCCCTGCACGAATGCGCGGCCCTGGCCACGGCCAATCCCGCCCGGATGCTGGGCCTCGACGACCGGGGAACCCTTGCGCCCGGAAAGCTCGCGGACCTGATCCGCGTGCGCCTGACGGACGGGGGGCCCGTGGTGACCGGAACATGGGTGGGTGGCGCGGCCGGGATACGCGGAGTGAACGGGCATCGCGCTTAAGCGGCGCGCCCTGGAGCGCCCGCGCCGGAAACGCCCTCTTTCCGGACCGCTCACGCGGTTCGGGCGCAAGACGCGAAAAAAGCCGGGGCCCAAACGTCGATCCTTACGCAAGGTCCCGGCTTTCTTTGAATAAACGCGGCGGCCAGACAGAAAAACGGTCCGAGGCCCGTTTTAGGCGTGCTTGGCGATCATCCGCCCCCAGGTTTCGTAATCCCGCAGGATTTCCGGGTTCTCGCGCGGCTCGTAGATGTCCTCGGCGCCGTGCAGGCGCGACAGGGCCTCCACGCTATCGAACACGCCCGCATTGAGCCCCGCCATGTAGGCCGCGCCCAAAGCCGAGGCCTCCTCAAGGCCGATGGTGGCGGTTCGCACGCCCAGCAGGTCGGCGATGCGGCGCATGAGGAACCGGTTGGCCGTCATGCCGCCGTCCAGCTTGAGCTCGGTCAGCCCCGCGCCGCCGTCCAGCTCCATGGCCGCGACCACGTCCTTGATCTGAAAGGCCACGGATTCCAGGGCCGCCCGGACCACGTGGTTTTTCGTCGAACCGAGGGTCAGGCCCACGATGCTGGCGGTGGCGTCCATCTTCCAGTGGGGAGCGCCCAGGCCGCTGAAGGCCGGAATGAGATAAACCCCGCCGTTGTCCGGAACGGCCTTGGCCATGGCCTCGGTCTCGGCGCTGGAGGCGATGAGCCCGAGCTGGTCGCGCAGCCATTTGATGGTCGCCCCGCAGGTCACGATGACCCCTTCGAAGGCGTAGTCCACCCGGCCGGGCAGGCTGAAGCAGATGGTGGTCACCATGCCCCGGTCCGAGGCCTTGGGGGCGCCGCCGATATTGCACAGGATGGAGGAGCCCGTACCCAGGGTGGCCTTGGCCTGGCCCGGGGCGAAGCAGCCCTCGCCGAAGGCGGCGGCGTGGGAATCGCCGATCATGCCGGAAATGGGAATGGGCCGGGGCAGCAGGCCTTCGAAATCGGAGGTTCCGAAATCGAAGGACGACGGACAGGGCCGGGGCAGAACCAGCCCTTTGGCGCCCAGGGCCTCGAGCAGGGTTTCGTCCCAGTCCAGGCTGTGGATGTTGAAAAACAGCGTGCGCGAGGCGTTGGCGTGATCCGTGAGAAAAGAGGCGCCCCGGGTGAGGCGGTAGAGCAGCCATGTGTCCACGGTTCCGAAGAGCGCCTGGCCCGAACGGACCGCGTCCCGTACGGCCGGATCGTTCTCCATGAGCCAGGCCAGTTTCGTACCGGAAAAATAGGGGTCGATGAGAAGCCCGGTGCGGGCGCGGACCTCGGCCTCGAGCCCGGCCTCCTTCAGGCGCGCGCAGACTCCGGTGGAGCGCTTGCACTGCCAGACGATGGCCCTGGTGAGCGGCGCGCCGTCCCGGCCGAAGAGCAGGAAGGTCTCGCGCTGGTTGGATATGCCCGCCGCCGCTATCCTTCCCGCCGCATCCGGGGCCTTTTCCAGGCAGTCCCGGACCGAGGCGATCACGTTGGCGTAGATGTCCCCGGGATCCTGCTCCACGAAGCCGGGCCGGGGGTAGGAGGAAGCCAGACCCGCGAATCCCTTGGCCCTGATCCCGCCCCGCTCGTCGAACAGAACGCTCTTGGTTCCGCCGGTGCCCTGGTCGATCGCCAGGATGTACGCGCTCATCGCGCAAGCTCCAAAGCGGCCTTGACGATCCCCTTGGCGTCGATGCCCACAAAGGCGCGCATCTCGGCGCGCGGTCCGGGAACGGCGAATTTCCCCTCGGCGAAGCCCAGCCGCTTGACCCGGCAGGCGATCCCCTCCTCGGCCGCGATCTCGCAGACGAGGCTGCCCACGCCCCCGTGCAGGCTGTGCTCTTCCACGGTGAGCGCCAGGCCGGTCTTGCGCAGGGAGGCCGCGATCCCCTCCCGCTTGAGGGGCCGGATGGACGAGATGTTGAGGACCTCGGCCGAAACGCCCATCTTCTCAAGCTCCATGGCGGCGGCCACGGCCTCGTGGACCGTGGAGCCCATGGCCGCGATGGTCAGCCCCTCGCCCTGGCGCAACACGTCGGCCTCGCCCGGGACGAACCGGTAGTCCTCCCCGTGCAGAAGCGGAAATTTGGCGCTGTCCAGGCGAATGTAGACCGGTCCCTCGTAGGCCAGGGCGTGCTCGAATATTCCCTTCGCCTCCACCGGGTCGGACGGGGCGAAGATCCGGATGTTGCCGAAGCCGCGCATGATGGACACGTCGTCGATGGCGTGGTGGGTGCTGGCCAGGGCGCCGTAGCACACGCCCGCGTTGAGCCCCACCAGCTTGACGTTGGAATTGGTGTAGCAGACGTCGTTTTTCACCTGCTCGTTGGCCCGGTGGACGAGAAAGGGCGCGGCGTTGGCCGTCACGGCCACGAACCCGCCCAGCGCCATGCCCGCCGCCGAGCCCACCAGGCTCTGTTCGGCGATGCCCACGTTGACCAGCCGGTCCGGAAAGCGCTCCTTGAAGGGGCCGATCTTGGCCGTGGAGGTGGAGTCGCTCACGAGAACGGCCAGATTGGCCCCGTCCCCGGCGGCCCGGGTCAGGCATTCGACCATCACGTCGCGCAGATCCCTGGCGTTTGCGGCGTCTAGCATCCCAGTTCCTCCATGGCTTGCGGCAGCTCGCTTTCCTTGGGAATGCGGTGGTGCCAGCTCGGCTGGTTTTCGATGAAGGACACGCCCTTGCCTTTGGTGGTCCTGGCGATGACGGCCTTGGGCCTGCCGTCGCCCACGGGTAGGGCTTCGATGGTTTCCACGATGGCGGCCGGGTCGTTGCCGTCCGTGACGTGGACCGCCATGCCGAAGGCCTCGAGCTTCTTGTCCAGGGGCGAGATCGTCATGATGTTTTCCGTGAAATCCGCGAGCTGGAGGCGGTTTCTGTCCACGATCCAGATCAGGTTGTCGAGCTTGAACTGGCTGGCGGCCATGGCGGCCTCCCAGTTGGAGCCTTCCTGGAGCTCGCCGTCGCCGGTCAGGACGAACACGCGAAAATCGAGTCCGGATTTCTTGGCGGCCAGCGCCAGACCCACGCCGATGGGCAGGCCGTGGCCCAGGGCGCCGGTGTTGACCTCCACGAAGGGGGTCTTCTGCCGGACCGGATGCCCCGGCAGCTTGGAATCGAAACGCAGGTAGGTGGAAAGCAGAGCCGGATCCAGAAGCCCGGCCTGGGCCAGGACGCAATACAGGCCGCCCACGCCGTGCCCCTTGCTCAGGATGAAGCGGTCGCGCTTCGGCTCGTTTGGATTGTCTTTCGAATAGCGAAGCAATCGAAAGTAGAGCGAGGCCAGGATATCGGTTTCGGACAGGTCCGCGCCCGTATGCCCCTGTCCGGCCGCGCAGTTCATCCGAAGGACGTCCTTCCTGATCAACCGCGCTTTCTCCGCGATGTCGCGGGGTTCAAGGCCAAATGGATTTTTCATGGGTTCTCCCGGCGCGGGCGTTAAGGATCATCGGCCGCGCTCGATTATTATCCCTAGCGTGAGTCGAAAATAATCGCAAGACAAAACGAAAACGATCAAAAATTTTTCAGAGAAAATACGGTCCTCGCCTGGAGAGCCCTCTTCAATTTATCATTACATTTTAGCATGATAATTTTCTGACCGCTTCTACAGTTTTTAAGAACACCCTGTTGACACAATCGATTATTTGTGAAATTTTTTCGTTACGTGTGGCGTCCGTAGGTTTCCTCAAATTCAAAGGAGCAGGAACAATGAAAAAGTTTTTCACCATCGTCGCGGCCCTTTGCCTCCTTCTCATGGCGTCCGGTTCGTCGTTCGCCGCGGGCAAGAAACTCATCGTCATCATCACGCCCTCCCACGACAACCCCTTCTTCAAATCCGAAGCCGTGGGCGCGGAGAAAAAAGCCAAGGAACTCGGGTACGAAACTCTTGTCCTGGTGCATGACGACGACGCCAACAAGCAAAGCGAGCTTTTCGACACCGCCATCGCCCGGGGCGCGGCGGCCATCGTCGTGGACAACGCCGGCGCCGACGCCACCATCGCTCCCGTGAAGCGGGCTCTTCAGGCCGGCATCCCCTCCTTCCTCATCGACCGCGAAATCAACCAGGGCGACCTGGCCAAGGCTCAAATTGTCTCCAACAACTACCAGGGCGCCAAGCTGGGCGGCGAGGAATTCGTCAAGCTTATGGGCGAAAAGGGCCCCTATGTCGAGCTGGTGGGCAAGGAATCCGACACCAACGCGGGCATCCGCTCCCAGGGCTACCATGACGTGATCGACCAGTATCCGGACCTCAAGATGGTCGCCCGCCAGAGCGCCAACTGGAGCCAGACCGAGGCCTACGACAAGATGGAATCCATCATCCAGGCCAATCCCGACATCAAGGGCGTCATCTGCGGCAACGACACCATGGCCATGGGCGCCATGGCCGCGCTCAAGGCCGCGGGCAAGGGCAATGTGATCGTGGTAGGCTTCGACGGCTCCAACGACGTGCGCGACTCCATCATCGCGGGCGACATCAAGGCCACCGTGCTCCAGCCCGCCTACCGCGTCGCCCAGATGGCCGTGGAACAGGCCGACGACTTCATCAAGAAGGGCGCAACCGGCCAGCCGGAAAAGCAGCTCATGGACTGCGTGCTCATCAACGCCGGCAACGCCAAGAAGCTCGAAACCTTCGCCATAGAGGACTAGTGACCGGCCGGTCCGGGGACGCGTCCGCGTCCCCGGACCGGAACGCGGATTTCGGCCCCCCGTATTTTTTGCAAGTGAGGAGTCCCATGCCCACCATGCCATCCCCCGGAAGAAAAGGCCTCGCGCTGGCCGCTCTGATCGCGCCATGTCTTTTCGCCCTGCTTTTCGCCTCCTGCACCATCGTGCCGGACAAGGACGAAAACGCGGACAAGAAAGACAAGATCGACATCTATTTCGCTTCCGACAAATTCAACGCCGACGAATTCGTCGAGAAGGCGTGGGACGCCAAGGTCGTGCCCTTTTTCGAGGAAAAGGCCCTGCCCATCGGCGAGGTCCTGGCCGCCCTGGCCGCGGACCCCAAGACCGCCGGGAGCAAATTCGGCTACCGCGAAAAGGCCGAGGGCAGCCCCTGGAATTACCGGGTCAAGGGCGAGGGAAAAATCGTCGGGGTGAACACCGAATCCAGGGCCTCCACCGTGGACGTGGACCTCGACGGCGACGGCGTCGCGGACATGGCCATCCAGATCGGGCCGGTCATCAAGGACACGGGCATCCGGGACTCTCTGGACTTCATCTCCTTCACCAATTTCACCAACCAGCTCGAATTCGCGCGTCTTTCCAACGCCTTCAACAAGAAGGTCAACGAGGCCGTGCTCGCCTCCCTGAACCGCGAAGGGCTCATGGGCAAGGAGGTCGCGTTCACCGGCGTGTTCACGCAGTTGCAGGACCCCAAGGCGGTGCGGCTGACGCCGGTCATCCTCGAAGTGAAGTAGGAGCGTTCCCATGACCGAGAGCAAAACCGGCGAGGTCATCCTCCGGGCCGAGCGGATCACCAAGATCTTTCCGGGCACCGTGGCCCTAAGCGAGGTGGATTTCAGCGTCTACCGGGGCAAGGTCAACGTGCTGGTGGGGGAAAACGGGGCGGGCAAATCCACCCTGACCAAGATCCTGGCGGGCGTGGAAACGCCCACAAGGGGCGATCTGATCCTGGAGGGCGAAAAGGTCCGCATCCGCTCCTGCCACGACGCCGAGGCCCGGGGCATCGGCATGATCCACCAGGAGCTCAACCTGTTTCCCAATCTGAACGTGGCGGAGAACATCTTCATCGCCCGGGAGCTGACCACGGGAGGCGTCCACATCGACTACCGGGAGCAGGTCCGGCGGGCCGCCAAACTGTTGGAGCGTCTTCAGGCTGGCTTCGACCCCGAGGCCCAGGTGGCGGATCTGCGCATCGGCCAGCAGCAGATCGTGGAGATCGCCAAGGCCCTGGCCTGCGACGCCCGCATCCTCATCATGGACGAGCCCACCTCCGCCCTTTCCCAGGACGAGGTGGAGGTGCTCTTCAAGGTCATCGAGGACCTGAAGGCCCATGGCGTGTCCATCATCTACATTTCCCACCGCCTGGAGGAGCTGGTGCGCATCGGCGACTCCATCAGCGTCCTGCGCGACGGCAAAATGGTGGAGCAGGCGCGCATGCGGGACATCGACGTCCCCTGGATCGTCTCGCGCATGGTGGGGGAAACCACGCACAAGGAGCGCTCCCGGGAGGACCGGGTCCTGGCCGGGGAGGCCCTTCGGGTCGAAAACCTGCGCCTGCCCCGGGAAGGCGGCGGCTACACCGTGGACCACATCTCCTTCACCCTCAAAAAAGGCGAGATCCTGGGCGTCTACGGACTCATGGGCGCGGGCCGCTCGGAGATGTTCGAATGCCTGATGGGGCTGCACAAGGAAGCCAAGGGCGCGGTCTATCTCGACGGCGAGGACGTCTTCGCCAGCCCCGTGGACGCTCACATCCGGAAAGGCATGGCGCTCATTCCCGAGGACCGGCAGCGCGAGGGACTGGTCCAGGCCCTGTCGGTCGCGGACAACATGACCCTTTCGAGCCTGTGGAAATTCGTCAAGGGGTTCCACCTCATGGGCGAGAAGCTGAAAGCCGCCGTAACCGCCATGATCAAGGACCTTTCCCTCAAGACCTCGGGCCAGAACGCGCCCATCGGCTCCCTTTCCGGCGGCAACCAGCAGAAGGTGGTCATCGGCAAGGCCCTTTTCACCTCGCCCAAGGCCCTGCTCATGGACGAGCCCACGCGCGGCATCGACGTGGGCGCCAAGGGCGAGGTCTTCGACATCATGAACCATCTGGCGGACCAGGGCATCGGCATCCTGTTCGTCACCTCGGAACTCAAGGAAATCATGGCCATATCCGACCGGATCATGGTCATGAGCAAGGGGCGCGTCACCGGGATGTTCGACCGCAAGGACGCCACCGAGGAAGCCCTCGTCGCCGCATCCGCCGCCGGGCACAAGCCCGTGGAACACACATCGCTTCAATAGGAGGTTCGGCTTATCATGAGCGCAACGGCTGCCAATACGCCCCAGGCGGCGGAAAAAGACTTGAAGATCGGAATGCTGCTTCTGAAGCTGCGCACCTTTATCGCGCTCATTCTGGTCTGCGCGTACTTCAGCTTCATGGCCTCCAATTTTCTCTCCATGGCCAACATGGTCATCATGGTCAAGCACGTGGCCATCTACGCCTTCCTGGCCATCGGCATGACCTTCGTCATCGTCACGGGCGGCATCGACCTGTCCGTGGGCTCCATCGTGGGACTGGCGGGCATGGTGGCCGGAGGGCTGCTCTACAAGGGCCTGCACCTGCCCATGTTCGGGGTGACCATCTATTTCCACCTGCCCATGGTCATCCTCATCACGCTCATAGTCGGCGCCCTGTGCGGGGCGGTGAGCGGCCTGCTCATCACCAGGCTCAAGGTGGCCCCGTTCATCGCCACCCTGGGCATGCTCTACATCGCCCGGGGGGCGGCGCTGCTTCTGTCCGACGGCAAGACCTTCCCCAACCTGGTGGGCAATGAAGCGCTGGGCAACGCGGGCTTCCCCTGGCTCGGCTCCGGCGCCATCCTGGGCGTTCCGGTCAGCATCTGGATCCTGGCGGTTCTCGGCGTCTTCGCCGCCTATGTGGCCAAAAAGACCCCGCTCGGACGCCATATCTACTCGGTGGGCGGCAACGAGCGCGCCGCCGTCCTGTCCGGGGTGCGGGTCAACCGGATCAAGATGATCGTCTACATGTTTTCCGGCCTGTGCTCGGCCATCGCCGGGCTGGTCATCGCCTCCCAGCTCGAGGCCGCCCACCCGGCCACGGGCGAGACCTTCGAACTCACCGCCATCGCCGCCGCCGTCCTGGGCGGCACCTCCCTGGCCGGAGGCCGGGGCACCATCGGCGGCACCATCATCGGCGCCTTCGTCATCGGCGTCCTGGGCGACGGCATGGTCATGATGGGCGTCAGCTCCTTCTGGCAGATGGTGGTCAAGGGCCTGGTCATCGTGGCGGCGGTCGTCGTGGACCAATTCCAGCGCAATCTGCAGAGCAAGGCCGCCCTGCAGGGAAAGTAAACGGAGTACGCTATGCATATCATGGAAAAAAAGACCTGCTTCGGCGTCATCCCCGCCACCAGGGGCTTTTTCAATCCCGCCTTCGCCAAAGGCGCCCGCAAGGACATCGCGGACCTGCTGGACGGGCTCGGCTACGACTGCGTCATGGGCTCGGAGACCGACACCCCCTACGGCGCGGTGGAAACCCTGGAGCATTCCCGGTTCTACGCCAAATTGTTCCGGGAAAACGCTGACAGGATCGACGGGATCATCGTCATCCTGCCCAATTTCGGCGACGAGCTCGGCGTGGTCCAGACCATCGACTTGGCCAAACTTGACGTCCCGGTCCTGGTGCAGGCCTGCAGCGACGAGCTGGGAAAATTTACCGTGGCCGAGCGCCGGGACTCCTTTTGCGGCAAGCTCTCGGTGTGCAACAACCTCTACCAGTACGGCATCCCCTTCACGGACACCACGCTGCATACCTGCGACATCGCAAGCGACGTCTTTAAGGCGGATGTGGAGCGCTTCGCCAGGATCTGCCGCACGGTCAAGGGCCTGAAGACCGCCCGCATCGGGGCCATCGGCGCCCGCCCGGCCGCCTTCCAGACCGTGCGCTACAGCGAAAAGCTCCTGCAAAAATCGGGAATCACCGTGGTACCGGTGGACCTGTCCATGATCTTCGCCGCCGCCAGGGCTTTGGAGGATTCCGCGGACAAGGTCCGGGAAAAGCTCGCCGCCATCCGCGACTACGGAACCATCCCCTCCCGCATCGCCGAGGAGCGTATCCTGAAACAGGCCAAATTCTCCGTGGCCGTGGACGACTGGATGCGGGCCAACGACGTGACCGCCAGCGCCATCCAGTGCTGGACCTCCATGCAGGAGAACTACGGCTGCGCTTCCTGCCTTTCCATGAGCATGATGGGCGAGCGCGGCATGCCCAGCGCCTGCGAGGTGGACGTGGCCGGAACGGTGGCCATGTACGCCCTGCTCCTGGCTTCCGGGACCCCTCCCGGCTTTCTTGACTGGAACAACAACTACGGCGATGATGCGGACAAGTGCATCAGCCAGCATTGCGGCAACTTCCCGGCCAGCTTCATCGGCGCGAAACCGGAGATCTCCGAACTGGACGTCCTGGGCGAGTCCCTGGGACGGGAGAACTGTTTCGGCGCGATCAAGGGCAAGGTGGCGCCTGGGGACATGACCTATTTCCGCATGTCCACGGACGACGCGCGGGGCCGGATCAAGGCCTATCTGGGCGAGGGAGAATTCACGGATGATCCCTGCGACATGTCCGGGGCCGTGGCGGTATGCAAGGTCAAGGGCCTGCGGGAGCTGTTCCGCTACATGTGCCAGAACGGCTTCGAGCACCATGTGGCCATGACGCGCGGGCGCGTGGCCGGCGTCCTTGAGGAGGCCGTGGGGAAATATCTCGGTTGGGAGTTGTATAACCACAAAGGGTAGCGCGTCGCGCGGCCCGGGTCCCCGGCGGACCCGGGCCGCGCGGTCATGTCGGACCGGCGCTTCCGTTATGCGCTTGCGGAAGCCGGATGCGCGTTCGAACCCGGCGAGACAAGGGATTGCGTATGCTTGCCGAACAAAGGCGCATGAAAATTCTGGAGCTTTTACGCGAGGAGGGAAGCGCCCGGGTCAAGGACCTGAGCAAGACCTTCCACGTCTCCGAGCCCACCATCCGCCAGGACCTGGAACGCCTGGAGGGCGAAGGCCTGGTGACCCGCGAACACGGCGGCGCCTTCCTCAAGTCCGTGCCCCAGCAGGTCCAGGCCATGTCCCTGGAACACCTGGAGAACATGGACAAGAAACGGGCCATCGGGGCCAAGGCCGCCGAATTCGTGCGTCACGGCGAGACCATCATCCTGGACGCGGGCTCCACCACCACCGAAATGGTGGACGCCCTGGCCCGCAAGCAGAACCTCAAGGTCATCACCAACGCGCTCAACATCGTGCTGCGCCTGGGCGCCATTCCCGGCCAGACGGTCTTCGCCTCGGGCGGGCAGTTCAAGCCCCCCACCCTGTCGCTTACCGGCGAAAAGGCCGCCGAGTTCTTCTCCGGCGTGTTCGCCTCCAAGCTTTTCCTGGCCACGGGCGCCATCTCCTTCGAGGCCGGGCTCACCTACCCCGGCTTCAACGACCTGTACGTGAAGCGGGCCATGATCAAGGCCGCCAACGAAGTGTTCCTGCTGGCGGACTCCACCAAGATCGGCAAGGTCTCCTTCGCCTCCCTCGGCGGCCTGGACCTCATCGACTATTTCATCACGGACAACGGCGTTTCGCCCGAGGACCGCAAGCGTTTCGAGGACATGGGCGTGAAGCTCATCATCGCCAACTGAGACGGGAGGACAAGCCATGCGCAAGACGGGCCTTTTGCATCCGGCCTTGACGGAAGCCATCACGGCCATGGGACATACCGAAACCCTGGCGGTGGCCGACGCGGGGCTTCCCGTTCCCCCGGGCGTGGAACGCATCGATCTGGCGCTGGTTCCGGGCGTCCCCGGCTTCCTGGAGACAGCCCGGGCGATCCTGTCCGAATTGCAGGTGGAGGCGGCCGCGTGCGCCGAGGAAATGAAGGAAAAAAACCCCGGCGTTCTTGAGGAATTGCGGAAACTTCTCGGCGACATCCCTTTGCGGTTCATTCCTCACGAGGAGTTCAAGGCCCTGACCGCGAGCGCGCGCTGCGTCGTGCGCACCGGGGAGTGCTCGCCCTACGCCAATGTTCTTTTCATGGCGGGCGTGACGTTCTAGCGTCGCGTCCAAGACGCCCTGCGCGTTCCCGGGCCCAGGTCCGGATCCGGACCATTCATGCCTGGCGGCCCTTCCCGGCCGGGCGGGCTCTCCGCGGCCCCCGATCGAAACGCCGCCCAGGCGTCCGATCGAAACGCCGCCCAGGCGTCCGATCGAAACGCCGCCCAGGCGTCCGATCGAAACGCCGCCCCGGCGTCCAGTCGAAACGCCGCCCAGGCGTCCGATCGAAACGCCGCCCAGGCGTCCGGTCGAAGCGCCGCCCAGGCGTCCGGGCAGGGTCATCCCGCACGAGCGCGCCCGCGCAACAAGCCCCCCGGATTGCGAAATAAGAGGTTGCCTACGTTCGCGGCGCAAGCGCGCCCGCGAAAATAAACGATTCCGGCCGGAAGACGGGCCGCCCGCGCGTTCGCCGCAGGCGGCCCACCGCGTTTCTACGGCTGGGGCACGACCAGGTAATACACGCCGTTCGCGCCGTAAGCGGGCTGGAACCAGGTGTTTCCGTACTGGTAATAGGTCGCCCCGCCCACGTTTTGCATGACGCTGCCGGCGGGCAGCCGGGCGTAGTTAGCGCCCATGACGTACGCGGCGTTGGCGCTGCCCGCCGCGTATCCCGAGGCATAGGCGTTCGAAGCCGCCGCGCTGTTGGCGGCCGCGGAGACGACGGCGCCGGTCGCCAATCCGGCGATGGCGCCCGCCGCGACGGCGCAACCGGGGCAGCCGGGAGCGTAATAGGGAACCGCGACCGGGGGATGATAGGGATAGGGCGCCGGATGGAAGGGATACGGCCCCGGATGGAACCACGCTCCCGGCGGATGATAGACCGCCGCGCCGCCGTAGATGTTCCCGTGCGCCGCTCCTCCGCCCCAGGCATGAGCCGACCAGCCGCCGAAGGCGTTCTGGTGGACCGTGCCGAATCCGGCCATATGGGCCGTGCCGCCGCCCCATCGGTTGAAGCTCCGCCAGGCCTGGGCCTGTCCCGCCCAGCCCGCCGCGAGAAGAAGCGCCGTAACGCCGATGATGATTCTTTTCATATCGTCATGCCTCGTCACTGCGTGGAGGTTGGGGCGCCTGGCGCGCCGGAATCCTGGGCATTGATGGTCTTCGGCGTCCCGGCGTCCGGAACGGGCGGCATGTTGGGCCGCGCGAAGGCGATGGGGTTGGCCTGTCGGGCCTTTTTCGAGTTGAACAGGCCCGCCGGGGCGGACGGATTGATCCTCCAGTTCGAAAGCGCCATGTCATGGCGCAGCTGGAGGGGGTCCCCGCTGTAGATGGCGCGGATTCTGCGCGGCAGCATGTCGCCGGTCCCGATCCAGATCTGCAGGAACACGTCGTCATCGGCCAGGACCACGCCCGTGGTTTTCACGCCGTCGAGAACGCCGGACGGGCCGGTCACGAAGGCCAGTTTCGCGTCCCGCGTCAGCGCGGCGTAGGGATCGTCCACGATCAGGTCCGTGAAGGGAAAATACAGGTCCGCCCGCTCGAAGGCCTGTTTCAGGGCCGCGTCCAGGGTGGGCGGAGCGCTTTCCCCGGCCACGAGGTTCTCGGCCGGAGCGTAGGCCATCATCTGTTTGCCGTCGTAGTAGAATTCGGAAACCGGGCCGTCGCCCGGCATGATCACCCGAAGCTTGTCCGGCCTTTTCATGACCGCCTCATAGCGCATGGCGTAGACGACGGGCGGGCCGAGCTTGCTTGGGTATTCATAACTCACGTCCGCCGTGAACGACATGGATTTGGCCTTGGCCAGACGCTCGCACATGGCCTGCAGCAGCTCGATGGCGCGCGGCTGCAGCGATATGCGTTCCGCCGGAGCGGCCGCGCCGCTCTCAGGCCCGGCCTGGACCGCCTGTGCGGCGTGTTGCGGCGGCGTCTGCGCGCCCGCGCCCGGGCCGAGAAGCAACCCCGCCGCAAGAGCGGCCATCGCTCCCATCAGTCGAAAACCGGTCATCGCGTCCTCCTTGAAAAGATCGGGGAACATACCCGCTCGGGCAAGCCTCCTGACGCCAAATACGCTGGCCATGAGAACGGGGGAACGGCCCGCGCGGACATGTCTCCCGGCGCCCCATACGCTGGACCAGGAGAACGGGGAGACGCGCCCGCGCGGACATGCCTCCCGGCGCCCCATACGCTGGACCAGGAGAGCGGGGAGACGCGCCCGCGCCCATGCGTCCTGCCGCCCCCCGCTTGCGCGCGGAAAACCGCCTCCCACTCTAGAACGTGAAGGCCAGGCCGAGAATCGGCCCTTGCAGCGTGGCGTCGAAGGTGAACTTGCTCGCGCCGCTTCCTTCCGTATGGTTCACGCCCACGGCCCGGTATCCGGCCAGGATCGTGCCATGATCCCAGAGCGAATAGCCGGCCAGGGCCATGGCGTCCCAGGTGAAGTTCGAGGCCAGGCCGAAGCCGCCCACCCCGCCGCGAAAATCCAGCTCCCAGCGCTTGCCCAGATGAAAGAAGGCCCGGGCGCCCACGGTGGGATCGACCCAGGTCTTCGTGGCGGAGACCGTGCGCCCCCCGTTCTCGGCGGTCGCGACGTCGAGCGTGGTGGTCAGCGACCAGATACGTATGCCGCCCGTCAGGTCGAAGCTGGCCGTGTTCCCGCCCTCCCCGCCCAGAGCCACGGTTCCCAGGCGGTAGACGCCCGCCACGTCTGACAGGATCAGGCTCATCTGGCTGTCCAGGGAAACGCTCTTGTGCGACGCCTGGTCCCCGAGCAGCGAATAGTTGAATTCCGCCAGGAGCCCCAGCTTGTCCCGGTACATGAAGTCCGCGTGGATCATGGCCGCGAAGTTCAAGTACTTCGAAAGGTCGGCGAAACTGGCGTCGACCTTGACGTCCTTGTTCCCCACGCCCACCGTCCCGTAGAGGCCGGTCAGCCAGGCGTACGGCGCCAGGGTGAAGGTGAAGTCCCTGGGCGCTTCCTCTTCCCCGGCCGCCAGGGCCAAAGGCGCGCATCCGAGCAGCGCCGTCATGACGACCAGACCGATGAACCGTTTCATACGTTTTCCTTTCCGTTTGTCTTCAGGGCGCCTTACCAGGCCGGACGCGGCCGGGCGTTTCCCGGCCGCGTCCGGACGCCGCGTTCCCGCTTTTCCCATTCCATCATCACCGTTGCGCCAAACGGCGCGGCATGTCCAGCCGCATCTCTTCCTAGCGGACCAGCTCGATTTCCCCGGGCCGCCAGGTCTTGTCGAACCAGGGCTCCAGCGGTCCATACAGGCGCAGGATCATGAACCAGCCCTTGCCGGGGATGGTCTGCACCCAGTTGTTCTCCATGCCCGCCGGGGCCTTGGGCGCGAAGTAGACGTCCACGGAGCCGTCGGCGTTGACCTTCACGTTCTTGTTCTGGCTGCTGACGCTCGGCGCCTTCTGATCGGTCTGGAGCATGGAGCGGGTCTGGAGGTCGTAGACGATGACCGACCAGAAATCCTTGACCGGGATACCCTGCGGCAGATGCAGCTTGTAGGTCTTGGCGCCGTCGAAGGGATCGCCCTTGGCGTCCTGGGCGGACCAGGGATATTGCGAGCCCTCGCCCACCATCTTTTCCGCCATGGCCGGGGTCACGCCGGTGGCGATGTAGTAGAAAAACGCCGCGCCATCCAGATTGCTCACGCCCGGGGAGACCTCGAACTTGTAGCCGCCGAAAAAGGGCAGGCGCCAGCCGCTGTCCGGGTAGAAATAGGCGTTCTTGTCCCGGATCTTGTAGGCGATGGCCCGGGCGGTCACGGCGCCGATATTGGCCGCGTCCGCCAGAATCTTCTTCATGCGCGCGTCGGGCGCAAAGGGCTTGCCCTTCTCGATGCCGATGGAGGCGAAAAGCCCCAGCGTGGTGGGGTCGGAGCCTTCGCTCGGCTCTTCCTGGATGACCTTGTTAAGAAGCTCCCAGAAGGCGTAGTCGCCGGGCGCGATGAAATTCGCCGGAACGCCCGAGGCGTTGACGATGTTCATGGCGGGCGGATTGGCGGCCTCGGCCAGGGGATAGATCCTGAGATCCTTTTTCACGGATTCCACGCCGGGCTTGGTGGAGCCGTCCACGAGAAAGACCCTGAAGGCCAGCCAGGTCCCGAAGGTCGCAGGTTTGACCACGTGATAGCCCGAGGGAATCTCGCCCTTGTAGCCGGGGGGCAGGACCAGATACTTCCCGCCCTTGCCTTTGTCCGCGCCGGTGATGCCCACGTCCGCCACCCACTTGTACCAGAAATCGTCGAACAGCCCCAAAACCATGGGAGGAATCTCGGCCACCACGGGACCCTTGTGCGTGTCGACCCAGACGAAATTGTAGATGGTGTTGTCGTTGGCGGTCAGCTCCACGGTCTTGGCGTCCACAAGCTCTTCCCAGATGACGTCCGTGACGTTGTCCGGGCCGAATTTGCGCACAGAGTCGCGCATGCTGGCCTGGTTCACGATGGGTATGGCCAAAAGGTAGGCCTGAAGCGCGCGGGAGCGGTCCAGGTTGTCGTAGATCTTGTCCACGGTCGCCGGATCGGGGAAGCCGTCGTGGAGTTTGAGTTCGCCGATGGAGGACTCGATTGTGTCCGGCACGGCCACGCCCGGCGCGATGGGGGTGGTCATCGTGTAGCTCGCGGCGAAAGAACCCGTCGTGAGGACGAGAAACGCCGCAATCGCGAGGATCGAAGCGAACAGGGGCGATTTTTTCATGATATGTCCATCCTTCCGTCGTCCGGGCTGGAGGTTGCGCGCCAAAAAGGCGGCCGGGTCGACCCGGCCGCCTTCGTTTCCGCGACTATTCGCTGGCCTTGTTGCTGCCTTGTTGCGCTTCGCTGAGCTTCTTGACGTCCTCGGGCGAGAGCTTGGGCCGGTCGATGGTCATGGTCACCTTCTCAAGCTTGCCGGTGAAGGGGAACGGGGTCTGGTAGTCCGCATCGTTCACGCCGGTGAGCGTATCCGAGCCAATGTCCAGGGATTCGTCCCATTGCAGGGTAAACGGCAGGCTGTGCTCCATCTTCTGTTCGGCCACGACCTTGCCGTCCACCTTGAGGAAGCCCTCGCCGCCCCGGCCCACGCCGGAGAAGCTGTTGTAGACCAGGGTGCCCATGCCCAGGCCGTCGTAATGGAACTCGAACTCCAGGGTATGCTTGCCCGGGGTGAGCGGTTCCTTCCCTTCCCATTTCACCCGCTTCAGATCCAGCAGATTCCACAGAAAGACGGGCTTGTTCCCAAGCACGTAGAAGCCGTAGCCGCCGAAACGTCCGCCCTGGGTGATGAGCATGCCCTCGGCGCCGGTTTCCGGAATCTCCACCTCGGCCTTGATGTTGTACGAGGCGTTGAGCAGGGACGGCGCGTCGCCGTTGGGCGTGCCGGTTAGGGGCAGGGTCCAGGTGAAGACGTCGCGGCCAGCGGTGATGCTGGGCCGGGGCGAGATGAGCCGCTGCACCACGGAGGTGTCCAGCGGCAGGACCTGGTATTTTTTGGCTTCCGTCATGAAGAGCTTTTTCATCTCCTCAAGCTTTTTCGGATTCTTGCCGGCCACGTCCGTGAACTGGGTCCAGTCCTCGTTCAGATTGTAGAGTTCCCAGGGATAGGTCATGGGGTCCTGGGTCTTGGACACCATGTCCCAGGGCGGGCGCATGACCTTGGTGCTGGCCATCCAGCCGTCGTGGTAGATGGCCCGGTCGCCCATCATCTCGAAGTACTGGGTCTTGTGGGTGGAGGGGGCCTTCGCGTTCTTGGCGTCGAACGCGTACATCATGCTCACGCCCTCGATGGGGCTTTGCTTCACGCCGTCCACCACCTCGGGCGCCTTGATTCCCGTGGCTTCGAGGATGGTCGGGACGATGTCGATGACGTGGTGGAACTGGTTGCGTATGCCGCCCTTGTCCTTGATGACCTTGGGCCAGGAGATGGCCATGCCCTGGCGCACGCCGCCGAGATGCGAGGCGACCTGTTTGGTCCAGGAAAAGGGCGTGTCAAAAGCCCAGGCCCAGGGCACGGTCATGTGGGGGTAGGTCTTGTCCGATCCCCAGACGTCGTAGAAATACTTGAGCTGGTCTTC
Organism: uncultured Desulfovibrionaceae bacterium; assembly: GCA_937934715.1. GTDB lineage: Bacteria > Desulfobacterota > Desulfovibrionia > Desulfovibrionales > Desulfovibrionaceae > CALGYO01. The sequence continues at coordinate 85,776 of CALGYO010000050.1, forward strand.
CACGGGCACGTTCACGCCGTTGAACATGGCCACCTCGTTGGGCGTGCCGTTGAGCGTGCCTTCCGAGCTCGTTCCGTTATCGCCGTTGATGTAGATGATGAGCGTGTTGTCGAGCTTGCCCATGTCCTCCACCGCCTGGATGACCCGGCCGATCTCATGGTCGGTGTAGGCCGTGTAGGCGGCGAACACGTCCACCTGGCGGATGAACATCTTCTTCTCGTCGTCCGTAAGGGCGTCCCATTTCTTGAGGATATCATCCGGCCACGGGGTCAGCTTGGCGCTGGCGGGGATGACGCCGAGCTTTTTCTGGTTCTCGAAGATCGTTTCGCGAAGGGCGTTCCAGCCCTTGTCGAACAGATGCATGGAGCTGATCTTGTCGATCCATTCCGGGGTCGGGTGGTGCGGGGCGTGGGTGCCGCCCGGGACGTAGTAGACGAAGAACGGCTGGTTGGGATCAAGCGCGTTGATGCGGTTCATGTAGGCTATGGCCTCGTCCGCCATGGCCGTGGTCAGGTTCCAGCCGGGATTTCCCAGGAAGGGATAGATCTGGGTGGTGTTGCGAAACAGATTCGGCTCCCACTGGTTGGCGTCGCCGCCCACGAAGCCGTAGAAGTATTCGAAGCCCATGCCGATGGGCCACTGGTCGAAGGGGCCGTCCTGGCTGGCCTGGAAGGCCGGGGTGTTGTGGTCCTTGCCGAACCAGGAGGTGCGGTAGCCGTGGTC
>CALGYO010000051.1 GCA_937934715.1 uncultured Desulfovibrionaceae bacterium
TTTTGTTTTGGCGGGAAGACGCGCGGACGATGCGAATCGCGGCCGCGCGTCGGCGCTGGGGGCAGGCTTGGCGCCACCCTGCAGAGCGCCTTCAACTTCGTCGCCGCCGACGTGGCCGTACCCGGCAACTAAACGAACAATTCCGCAGGCGAAAAAGGCCGTCCCTTGGGGCGGCCTTTTTGTTTTGGCGGGAAGACGCGCGGACGATGCGAATCGCGGCCGCGCGTCGGCGACGACATGGCCGCGCCAGGCTTCGAACGCGGTCCGTTTGTTGATTTCGCCGGAGAGACGAGCGGGCGATACGGGGCGACGCCGTGCGGATTGCGCTGGGGCCAAACTCGGCGCCGCTAGCGGGACGTCTGCGACAGCGTGGACGTAGACATGACTGCGTCCGGCTGCAAAACGGACATCGCCGAAGGCGACGCAAATCGTCCACAGGAACGTCCTTTTCGTTCCGGCGATTCGCGCGGGCGCTACGCATCACGGCTATGGGATGCGCGCGCCGGGGGGAGGGCTTGCTCCCTTGCGGGCCGCTTTTTCACCTTTCAATGCAAACAGCTGAGGGCCCAGGTCAGGACAGGGGAACGCCTGGACAAGGGACGTTGGGGAAAAAGGCGTTCGCAATGCACGGGCGGGAACGGCCGGACCGCAGGGCGAAAATACCCCGGCAAGGAAACGGCGGATTCCGGGACGTCGCGCAGGTTACAATGGGTTATGCTGGAAGGTTGCGGGACTGGCGAGCCGGTCGAGACGCTTCGAACGATCCGGAGTGAACGGATTGCGGAACGTCAATCTATTCATCGTGGAATTACACGGATAATCAGGGGTTTTCAGTCTACTGGTCAATCTGCTGTAATTATTCATGATTGTTGTAATCCTCGCGAAGTGGTCCACGAATAGTAGATTAGTGAGCCGCAAGCCAAGGGAGCGCAGGAAGGAATAAACGGGAATTTTTGTAAATAATATTATAATTTCTGATGGTTACATTATGACTGCATGATCGGCGTCCAGAATGCGTCGCAGGCTCGGCGTCTGGTACGGCCCTTGCTCAGGAAACGTACGAGTTGTTGGAAGAAGTTCGAACAATTTGGGGGAAATGAAGCAAGCCGGGGACGAGTCCGGCGCGGAAACCAGGGGAGGTTCCCGCTGGAGCCGGCTTGACGGAAAATCAGGCCGGATCGCCGCAGGACGCTGCAAGTCAGGCGATCCCGCCGTTGTAAAAACGAAGGCCGTTTCGCCATGGGGCGGACGGCCTTCGTTTTTTTTCGCGTTCAACAGCCCGCAGCGTCCATCACGGCTTCCGGGCCGTCTCCCAGGCCGGGATCAGGGCGCCGGGCTCTCAGGGGAAGCGGGCGGGGAGACCGGTTTCCTGGCCGGCATGTACTGGCGCGCCACCCTGTCCTGGCTTGAGCTGTGAAACCGGCGAAGAAAATCCGTCTGTTCTCCTCCCGCCTGGGCGGGGTTCCGGGGAGCGGCGCATCCGCTCATGCCAAGCGCCAAGGCCACTATGCAGGTCGCGAAGATCGTCCGGACTGATCGCATACGTCCCTCCTTGTGGCGGTTCTCTCTCCGGCATTAATGATCGAATCGCTTCCTGGCAATGAGAATCGCAAAAGTATCCAGACGGGCTTTCCGTGGATCAGCCTGCGGAGGAGGGAGGATGCTAGGCGCGCCGCCTTGCGAGGAGCTGAAGGGACGGCGGGACGCAATACTGGCGTTGCGCCCCGATAGGCGCGCGGGTGAATGGCGCGGGGAAGAGAAAGGAAACGTATGCGCCGCAGCCCGGCCGTCATGTTGTTTTCAAGGACGCGGCCGCTAGACAAGGCCGAAGCGGGCGTCGCGCTCCACGGGCTCGAAGCCCGCGCTTGAAATGGCGCGGCGCAACTGGTCCGGAGTCATGCCCTTGGGCGTGTCCGCTCCGGCGGCGTGGCCGATCTTCTCCTCCACCAGGGTGCCGTCGAAATCGTCCGCGCCCGCCCAGAGGGCCATCTGGGCGGCCTTGATCCCGGCGTAGACCCAGTAGGCCTTGAGGTGGGGGATGTTGTCCAAAAAAAGGCGCGACAGGGCCATGACCCGCAGATAGGTCTGGCCGTCGGGACCGCTGGCGGCCAGGGGATTGTTCCCGGGCTGGTAGGCCAGGGGGATGAAGCAGCGAAAGCCGCCGGTTTTCTCCTGGAGATCGCGCAGGGCGGCCATGTGGCCGATGCGCTCCTCCCAGCCCTCGATATGGCCGAAGAGCATGGTGGCGTTGGTGAGCAGGCCGATGCCGTGCGCCTTTTCATGGATGGACAGCCAGCGCTCGCCGGTCACTTTTTCCGGGCACAGCTTTTTGCGCAGCTCGGGCGAAAACACCTCGGCGCCGCCGCCCGGCAGCATGGACAGCCCCGCCTCTTTGAGACGCGCAAGAATTTCCTCCTCGGGCAGGCCGTTCTCGTCGGAAAGATGTGCCACCTCCACCGCGGTGAAAGCCTTGATGACGGCCTGGGGCCGTTCCTCGCGGATGGCTTCGAGCAGCTCGACATAGTAGGCCAGGGGCAGCTCGGGGTTGAGTCCGCCCACCACGTGGATTTCCAGAATAGGCTCGGCCAGGCGTTCCCGGATTTTCTCGCGGATCTCCGGGACGCTTTGGGCATAGGCGCCCGGATCGCCGGGGCGCTTGCTGAAAGCGCAGAAGCGGCAGGCGTTTATGCAGATGTTGGTAAAATTGACGTGTTGGTTGTATACGTAGAAGGCCTTGCGTCCGAACCGGCGCAGACGGCTTTCCATGGCCGCCTTGCACAGGTCGTGGATGCCCGCCTCGCGCGCCAGAATGCGCGCCTCGTCTTCACTCAGGCGGGAGGAGGCCGTAAGGCCGTTCAGGATATCCCTGGCGCGATCGCTGGAAAACGCGGGAATGCTTTCTTCGGGCATCATATTTGCAGCTCTTTTGAAATCAGGATATGCGCCGTCAAGGCCTTGTCCTTGTATCCCTTTTCCCCTCGCCGCGCCAGCCCCGGCCGCAAGCGGGGGGATGGACGACATCGTCCTGGAGCCGATCCATGAAACACGTCATCCTGCGCGCGGCCTTCTGGTGCGCGATCGCCCTTTTCGCCGTTTCTCCCGGCCAGGCCCTGGCCCAGGGAGACAGCGCCGCTGATTTGCAGCGTTTTTTCAACAGCAAGGACACCAACGACGTGGTGGCCTCCATCGATTTCCAGGTGACCGGCGGATTCGCCGAAATCCAGACCGGCTCGCCGGAAAGCTCCGGACGCTACTATCTGGAAAGCCACTACATTTCCAGATTGACCTCGACCATCTTCAGGCTGGACCTCAATTTCGCCAAAAAACTCGAACAGGACATCATCACCTTCGAACCGCCCTTCGTGTTCAAGGAAAAACGTTCCTACTTCTTCTGGTACAACAACGGGGACAGGATCGTGTTTCGCGTGGACGGGAAGCGGGTGGACGTCCCCATTGCGCGCAAGGAAATCATGCGGGTGAAGATCCAGTCCCTGGAAACCTACACCATCGAGCGGGAAAAGCTCTTCAAGGATATCCAGTTCGGCGACGCCCGGACCATGGTCTATATCCAGATCAAGTTCATCTAGCCACGCGTGCTCAAAACGAGCGGATGCGCATTCTGGGGATGCTGCCTTAACATATTGTATTTTATTGAAAAATAGAGGCATGTTCTTCAAGGACGCGACGTTATGGCGCGGCGGGGCGGATGCGGCGGGGACGGACAGGCCGGGAAAACGCAGTCTTGCCCGGCAAGCGGCCGGCTCTTGTCAGCGGGCGCTCGCGGCGGGCGGGCGGAAAAAGACGCGCCGCGCGCAACGGCGCCGCAATGAGCTGACGGCGGCGCTTCACAGGAAACGAAACGGATGCGGCATGTACCGGCGGCCTGTACCGGCGGCCTGCCGGCGGGCCATGCCCGCCTTGCCAGAACCCGACATGCCGCCGGGCGGACAAAAGGCCATGGTCCCCTGGCCGCTGGAAAGCCCTTTTCCGGCCGGTCGCGCGGCGATCCCGAAACATGGGGCCGGGACGTCTTTGCGGCGGGGCTGACGCTTTTGCCGCTTGTGCGCCCTCAGACCCCGAGAAGCTCCTCCAGCCGGGCGTTCAGCTCGGCGAGCTCCCGCTCCCTGGCCTTGCGCAAGTCCATCTCCTCCTTGAGCCGCAAGGCGGAACGGACCCTGGCCCGCAGCTCCACCCGGTTGACCGGCTTGTGGATGAAATCCATGGCCCCCGCCTCGAAGGCGCTCTCGAGACTGTTCAGGTCCGCCATGGCCGAAATCATGATGATGGGAATGTCGCAAAACGCCGAGGCGTCCTTGATCCTGGCCACGGCCTCGATGCCGTCCATGCCGGGCATGAGGATGTCCATGAGGATGAGATCGATCATGGGTTCGCCAAGCTGCGCGTTCTGCCCTTCCAGGATGGCCAAGGCCTGCTCGCCCGAGTCGGCGGTTTCAAGGTCGTAGTAGCCGGCCGCTCGAAGCAGGCTGGAGATCAGGGCCGTGGCGTCCCGGGAATCGTCGACAATAAGAATTTTCATATTCCCCTCGGCGCTGCCGCGTACGATTTTCCTGGCGCGCCCCCCATCTGGGTATGGCGCGGGACGCATTTTGTACGCTTCCAACATGCGATGTTTTATGTTAAATAACACGTACCGGATTTCTCTTGAATCCCTCCGCCGGGCGCGGTCTCCGTCCGGCGGAGGGGCGTCCTCGAAACAGGGGGCCTTATCACCGGCCTCTAACCTGGATACGCCTCATGCTGAAGAAAATCGGCGATTTTTTCAAGCCAAAGGATGAGCAGCGGGAAGCCACTCTGGCATTATTGGCGGCCTGCGTCCGGCAGCGGGCCGTTTGCAGGGTCGATTACGTCGAGGGGATCAAGGAAAAAGAGAAAAAATATCTTTTTCCCGTGGAATTGCTCGACGAGGGGCTGGCGCTTGAGTCACGGACCCCCTTTTTCTCCATGGACTGGCTGGGAAAAGCCATCACGTTCCTCATGGTTGTCAAGGGCGGTCCGGCCCGTCCCTCCAAGCTCTACCGGTTCGTCTCCGAAATCAACTCCGTGGAAGGACCGTTTCGGGCGTGCGTGTCCACGCCCCTGGAACTGATCCCCGCCGAACGCAGACAAAGCGTTCGCATCGCCCTGCAGGTGCGGCATATGCCGAGCCTGGCCATCTGGGCGGTGACGGATGGGGACGAAGGCGAGAATACGCCCAAGGTCGATCCGGCTCCCTTGATCAACCTGCGCCACGACGCCAAGGACATTCCCTCCGTCCTTTTGAACCTGTCCAGCGGCGGCCTTCGGGCGGCGTTTTCCCGGGAGCAGTTCGAACTGCGCGGCGACGCCCTGCGGGCGGGGTCGCGCGTCGTGGTCCAGCTCGTGTTTTCGAGCAAGGCCTTTTCACAGGCCTATCCTTTCATCATACTCGGAAAAATTCGGAACGTGCTCTTCGGCGTGGACGGCAAGGACAGGGTGGGGGTGGGCATCCAATTCATGGCTCTTCGCAGGCCCGAGGGCAAACCCGCCTGGGTGCCGGTCAACAAAACCGGCATCGAGCGCATCGGGCGGCTGATCAACATCCTGCAAATCGAATACTACCGCGAGGCCAAGCGCCGTCTGGAACGTCTTTCCTCGAAAAATTGAAGCGGCCTCGTCCGGCGGGCTTCCGCTTCAGAACGAGCGGGGACGGGGGGCCGCATCCATGGCGCGCAAGGCCTTGCGCTCATCCCAGAGATCGAGCCTGGGCTCGATGTCCCTGGTCAGTTTGAAATCCAATCCCCGGCGCGGCGCACAGCCGTATTCCTCCAGAAATTCCAAGGCCCGGCCGCGAAGCAGATCCTCGGCTTCCTCCAGGCTCGCCAGGCTCATGACCGCGCGCCATTGCCCGTTTTCGTCCTTTTCCCACAGCGTGAATTCGTTCATGGCGCCTCCTTGGCCGGGAAGGGGGGCGCATAAGGCCCCTGGCTCCATGATGCCTGGGCAAAAAGAATATTACAAGAATAATATTCCTAGAATATTCACTCAAGTTCCCGGCCGGTCCAGATACACCGGCCGATGATTTCGAAATCATCGGCGTCGGCCACGGCCAGCATGTTTTTGTCGTTGTCCGAAGCCACGTAGATGCCGCCGCCGATCTCCACCAGACGCTTGATGTACATCATGCCGTTCATGCGGATGTAAAACACCTTTCCGCGAACGAACTGTTTGCGGCCCTCATCCACGAGCACCACGCTCCCGTCCTCTATGGAAGGATACATGCTGTCCCCGAAGGCGCGGATCACGGACATGAATTTCGGGTTGCCCTTGGAGCGGATCCATTCGGTCCTGAAGCACAGGTACGTGATGGTCCTGGCGCCCGTTTCCGTGGAACCGCCGCCCATGGAGCCCGTGGCCTCGCGCAGGGGGATCTCGGTGTAGGGCCAGGCGGCCGTTTCCTGCGGATTGGCCTCGCGCATGGTTTCGGCGAACGGCGGCGGCTCGCCGAAGGGGTATCGCTCGAAACGCCGGACTTCGCCGTAGCCGGACTGTTCCGGGCCATGCCCGCGCGCCGTCTGGGAGACGGGGGGGTAGGCGCCGCCGGAGAGGAGTTCCCGTTCCCCCATGGCGAGCATGTCCCTGTAGGACAGGCCGAAATAGCCGGCGAAGCGATGGCGCAAGGATTCCTTCGGGATCTGCCGGCCGCTGAGAATCTTGCTCACATACCCCTGGCTCACGCCCACGGCCCGGGCGATATCCTTCTGGTTCGCTCCCTGGTTCGCCGTCAGCGAGATGAGCGCGGCCCGGAAATGTTCTTCCTCCGGCGCGCCGCGAGCAGTCTGGACTTTCGTGCGCATAGCCAGGGTATGCCTGAGCGCGCGGGGAATGTCTAGGCATAAATTCGGAATAATTCTTGACCAATATTCCAAATGGGAATATTTATAGAGCCATGGGGCGCGGAGCCATGGCCGGATCTCATGACCGGATCTCATGACCGGATCTCATGACCGGATCTCATGACCGGATCTCATGACCG
>CALGYO010000052.1 GCA_937934715.1 uncultured Desulfovibrionaceae bacterium
GGGGGTCTGGGGGAAGGGGAAACCCCTTTCCTTAAAAGGGGTTTCCCCTTCCCCCAGCCGCCGGAGGCGCTTTTGGCCGTTAGCAGTGATTTTCCAGGTAGGTCTTGAAGCGGGCGAGGCCTTCTTCGATGTTTTCGATGGAGTTGGCGTAGGAGAAGCGCAGGTGGCCTTCGCCGCCGGGGCCGAAGTCGATGCCCGGGGTGACGCCCAGATGGACTTTTTCGAGGATGTCGTAGGCCAGCGCCAGGGAATTCGCATGGAGCCGTTTGGCGTTGATCATGACGTAGAAGGCGCCGGTGGGTTCCACGGGGATGGCGAAGCCGAGCTTTTTCAGGCCGTCGATGAGGAAGCGGCGGCGCTTGTCGTAGGTCTGGCGCATGCGTTCCACGTCGGGACCGGCCTCGCGCAGGGCGGCCACCCCGGCCCACTGGGCCACGGAGCCCGCGCAGATGAAGAAATTCTGCTGGAGCTTCTGGATGACGGGCAGTTTCGAGGCGGGGGCGATGAGGTAGCCCAGGCGCCAGCCGGTCATGGCGAAGAGTTTGGAGAAGCCGTTCAGGACGAAGCATTCGTCCGAGAATTCCAGGGCGCTGTGGGCTTTTTCGCCGTAGGTCAGGCCGTGGTAGATTTCGTCGGAGACGATGGCCGGTCCGAGTCCGCACAGGGCCTTCAGGTGGTCCGGCGGGATGACGGTTCCGGCCGGGTTGGAGGGCGAGTTGACGATGACGGCCTTGGTTTTGGGGGTGATGTACGGGGCCAGGCCGTGCGGGGTGAACTGGAAGCCGTCCTCCTCGCGCACCGGGGTATAGGCCGGGTTGGCGCCGAGGAAGCGGATGAAGTTGGGATAGCAGGCGTAGGCCGGATCCGAAAGGATGATATCGTCGCCGGGGTTGGCCAGGGAGGCGAAGGCGAGGAGCATGGCTGGGGAGGTGCCGCCGCAGACGATGATGCGGTTCGGTTCGATGCGCACGCCGTAGTTTGCGGCGTAGTAGTCGCAGATGGCTTCGCGCAGTTCGATGAGTCCCAGGCTGTGGGTGTAGTGGGTTTTCCCGTCGTCGATGGCCTTCTTGGCGGCTTCCTTGACGCATTCGGGGGTATCGAAATCGGGTTCGCCGATTTCCAGGTGGATGACGCGATGTCCTTGGCGTTCCAGTTCATGGGCGCGTTCGAGGATGTCCATGACGAGGAACGAGGTGATGTCCTTGCAGCTGTGGGTCATTTCGTTACGGCTCCGGAATCGTTGATAACGAGAGGAATCAGGCGTCGTCTTTCCTGGCGACGCCCGAGGGATGGGCGTATCTGTCGTTGAGGCTCTGGACGTAGCGTTCGGCGTCCACGATGACGTCTTCCAGGCCGCGCCGGGTCTTTTTGCTCCACCCGGCCGGTTCGCCGGAGAAGACGGAACGCAGCGGCGCGGTATTCTTCCTGAAGGCGCGCTCCAGGCTTTCGCGCAGGGGACCGGCGTCGAACGTCTTGCGCAAGCGCTTGATCACGTTTCTGGCCGACCATTTGCGCATGGAAAAATGCAGCCAGCCGCAAAGACCGGCCAGGACGGCGAGCGTGGGGACGGCCGTGGCGACGGAGGAGAAAAGCCAGGAAACCCAGGCGGGTACGAAGACGCCGTCCTTGGGATAGCCGGTCGCGAGCCACAGGCCCGCGAGGACGGCGAGCGCCCCGCCGAAGACCGCGGCGTCGCGGCGCAGGACGCCCTTGCTCCAGCGGGCGAGCATGTCCCTGATTTGCGGGACGCGTTCCTCTTCGATCTCCCGGGCGAGTTTTTCCAGAGCGCCCACGATGCGGTAGGCGCGCTCCACCCGCACCTGTCCCATGCGGTTGTGGATTTCGGCCATGTCCTGGTCGCGTTTGGCCTCGAAGCGTTTGCGCAGGGCCTCGTCCGGGATTTCCACGGCCTGATCCGGGTTGTAGATGCGGTAGAATTTCCCGGCGGTGAGCCCGTGCTGGGCCAGGGCCCGCTGCCAGGCGCCCACCACTTCCTCGGGGTTGTCCTCCCGGGCTGCGATGTCCATCTGGTTCAGGATATACATGAACTTGGTGGAATCCTTGCGGGAGATGGTGTTTTGCACCAGGTGAAAAAGGGTGTCGCGCATGGCGCCGGGTTCGGGGCGGCGCGCATCGAAGAGCACCAGGACCAGGTCCGAGAGGTCCATGATGTAGTTGGTGATGCGAAGCGTGGAGGTGCGCTGGGCGTCGGCGTCGAAGCCCGGGGAATCGATGAGGATGAGCCCTTTCAGGCGTTCGCTGGGGCAGGTCTTGAGCTGGAGATAGGCGTCCACCCGGCCGCCCTCGCCCGCGCAGACCTTGTCCAGCTCTTCGCTCATCTTGTAAAAGGGAAAGCGCAGGTCCGCGTCCAGGGCCAGTCCGGGAAGCACCCGGGCGGTATTGTCGGCCGTGTAGCAGATCACGGTGAACTTGTCGTCCACGGCGTGGGAGCCGGTATTCTGGACGGGAAACCCGGCGTAGTAATTGATGAAGGAGGATTTTCCGGCCGAGAACGGCCCCAGGATGGAGACCAGGGGCCACCAGGCGATCTGGGAGGCGTAGGATTGTTCGGCGGAAAGCAGTCCCAGACGCTGGGCGACCTTGTCCAGTTTGCGGAAACTGCCGACCGCGTCCACCAGCAGGGGATTTTCCTGCATCAGGTGTTCTTCCAGGCTCGACAGGCGTTTGCTCGTCTTTTTTTCGTCCATAGGGCGTTTCCCGTGTGTCGTTGGTATTTCCGGCGCATACCGTATTCAGGGCCAAAGGTCGAGAATCATTCCGTCTCCGGCAAGGATCCCGGCTGGGGAGACGATGTTGTGGACCGCGGGGAAATGGGCTATCTTGACCCTTTGCAATCGCTTACGGCCGGATGGGAACATGCACGAGGAAAGCCTGGGCGCCGTCATACGGGATTATCTGACCGGCGAGGAGATCGAGGAAACGTCCTACGAGGAGTTTCGCCAGGCCCTGGCCAAGCTTCTGGTGGAGGAACGGGGCTATCCGCGCGAGCGGCTGGCGGCCAAGATCGGGGTGTGCTTCCCGGTGGACGGGCAGGACTATACCCGCATGGTCGATCTGGCCGTATCGGACGAACAGGGGACGCCGGTCATGCTCGTCCTTTTTTGTTCGGGCGAGCCCGGGTCCTACGTCCGGGAGGCGGTGGCCGCCTGCCGCCTGATCAAGAACGGCCCCGCCCCGCTGGCCCTGGTCACGGACACCAAGGACGCGATCCTTGCCGCTTCGTCCTCAGGCAAGGTTCTGGCGTCCGGCATGCGGGGGATTCCGTACTGGGACGATCTCGGCGCTCTGGCTGGCGAGCATCCCTGCCCGCCGCTTGGCGCGGAGGCGGCCGAGCGGGAACGGCGCATTCTTTTCACGTACAGCGAATTTTTGCAAAACGGCTGCTGCCACGCCTTTTGCAGGCCCAAGGCCGCGACATGAATCCGGGGCGCGTTCGCCCGGCAACCCGTAGAGCCGCAGACGCGGCGCAACGTCTCGCATCCGCATCGCTTCGCAGGAGGAAATCGTGAAGAAGTCCCTGGCAGTCCTTATCGTCGCATCGTTTCTGCTCGCCTCGTGCTCCATGCTCAAATACGTGGGGCTTGGCGGCGACCAGCAAAAGCCCGAGGAAAAGGTCATCGAGATCGTGGATTTCGGACTCTATGAAAACGGCGTTCTGGCCACCCAGACCACGTCCGTGCCCAAGGAACTGGGGCAGACGTTCGGCTTTCGTTTCAAGATCTTAAAGCCCGAGGGCGGCCAGGTCCAGGCCACCATCATCACCTCCTCGCCCGGCATGATCAATCCGGAGAAAAACGAGGTGGAGTTCAAGTCCGAGACCTCTGACACCCTGGACGTGGGCAAGGAATACCATTGCACCTACACCTTCGAGAAGGAATGGGAAATGGTCAGCGGCGACTGGACCCTGGAGGTACGCACGGCCGACGGAGCGAGCGCGTCCAAGGTGTTCCAGGTCTACAATCCGAAGATGTAAGGCAGGGGCGCGGCGGCCGCGCCCTTTTCCGGACTTTTGCGCCATCTTGACGCCTTTCGCCTCGCGGGATAGACAGCGACGTTTCATCCCGCCGCGCCGTATTCCGGCGCCCACAGTCAAGGAAATCGTCCTATGAAAAAATCGAACGCCGGGGGCGGCAAACCCTCGTTCTGGCTTTCCGCCACCAAGGCCCAGGCCCGGGACACGGGCATGGCCATGGTCCTCATCTGTCTGCTTTTCGCCCAGTTCGGCAAAATGCCGAAGCTGGTCCCCCTGGCCATGCTCATCCTGCTGATCAACATGATCCAGCCGAGCGTCTTCAAACCCCTGGCCAAACTCTGGTTCGGCCTGTCCCACGCGCTCGGGACGATCATGTCCAAGGTTCTTTTAAGCGTCGTCTTTTTTCTCGTGCTCACGCCCATGGGCCTTTTGCGCAAAATGACCGGCAAGGACCCCATGCGGGTCAATTGCTGGAAATCGGGCCAGGAATCCGTCTTTCGCGTCCGCGAACACGCCTTTGATTCCAGCGACGTGGAGCAGCCGTTCTAACAAAAGCAGTTTCGTCAACGCGCCTTCATGGCAAAGGACGTTCTATGGAATTCATTCGTGAGCTTTGGGCCTTCTTGCGCGTCAGAAAAAAATTCTGGCTCCTGCCCATCATCCTGACCCTGCTCCTTTTCGGCGTGCTCGTGGTGCTGACCAGCGGTTCCGCCGTGGCGCCGTTCATCTATACCCTGTTCTAGCCGGGGAGCGTCATGCCGGAATACATCCTGGGCATATCCGCCTATTACCACGATAGCGCGGCCGCGCTCTTGCGGGACGGTGAAATCGTAGCCGCCGCCCATGAGGAGCGCTTCACCCGCAAGAAGCACGATCCCTCGTTCCCGGCGAACGCGGCCAAGTACGTCCTGGCCGAGGCGGGAATCGGCCTGTCCGATCTTGAGGCCATGGCTTTTTACGACAAGCCCTACCTCAAGTTCGAACGCCTGCTGGAAACCTACCACGGCTTCGCCCCCTCGGGGCTGCGCAGCTTCCTGTCCGCCATCCCGGTCTGGATCAAGGAAAAGCTCTTCATGAAGAAGATGCTTCGGGATGAGCTGGCCAAGATCGGACCGGGCAGGCCGCGCATCCTCTTCCCCGAGCACCACCTGTCCCACGCGGCCAGCGCCTTCTACCCCTCGCCCTACGACGAGGCCGCCATCCTGACCATCGACGGCGTGGGCGAATGGGCCACCACGGCCATCGGCAAGGGGTCGGGGAAGGACATCACCTTCCTGCGGGAACTGGATTTCCCCCATTCCCTGGGCCTGCTCTACTCCGCCTTCACCTATTACTGCGGCTTCAAGGTCAACAGCGGCGAGTACAAGCTCATGGGCCTCGCGCCCTACGGCATCGACGGGTCCACGCGGGTGGAGGAACTCAAGGCGAAAATCCTGGACGAGCTCATCGACGTGCGCCCGGACGGCTCCATGCTCCTCAACATGGGGTACTTCAACTACGCCACCGGGCTGACCATGTGCCGCAACGACAAATGGGAGCGGCTTTTCGGCGTCAAAAAGCGCGAGCCCGAGTCGGACCTGTCCCAGGAATACATGGACATGGCCCTGGCCATCCAGCAGATCACCGAGGACGTGGTCATGAAGCTGGCGGTCACGGCCAGGGAGCTTACGGGCTGCGACTACCTGACCATGGCGGGCGGCGTTTCCCTCAACTGCGTGGCCAACGGCAAGCTTTTGCGCTCCGGCATATTCAAGGACGTCTGGATCCAGCCCGCCGCGGGCGACGCGGGGGGCGCCCTGGGCGCGGCCCTGGCCGCCCGGCACATCTGGAAACAGGCCGAGCGCGCGCCTTTGCCCAAAGACGCCATGGACCGCATGGCCGGATCCTATCTCGGACCGGAATACGGTCTGGCCGACGTCAAGCGCGTGGCCGCCAAGCGCAACGCCCCCTATACGCATTACGAAGACTTCGACGCGCTTTGCGAGAAGGTGTGCGGCCTTCTGGCCGAGGGCAAGGCCGTGGGCTGGTTCCAGGGCCGCATGGAGTACGGCCCCCGGGCGCTGGGCAACCG
>CALGYO010000053.1 GCA_937934715.1 uncultured Desulfovibrionaceae bacterium
GGAGGAGGACCGGCGGCTTCCTGTTTTTTCTCGCATCCGAAAAGCAACGGTCCGGCCGCGCACACGACCACACAGAGCAGGTAACGCGCGAAAGAATTCATGGCTCTCCTTACAATCCGCTGAAATAAAGCCCGCGAACTTGGCTTGCGCCATATTTCAATTTTTATTTTCCTTGGTTATCTCGTTTTGACGGGTTTCACAAGAGCGAACGCCCCGATTCGTTTTGGATTTCTTCCAGCCGGGGCATCGGCAAAAAATCATTCCCAATTTGTTGGGAATCAGGCAAAACGCGCTGACTGCGAACCGTTTCAGGTCCACGTCCTGGCCCCGACGGTCCGCTTCGCGCCCATGAACCCGGCGGTCCGCTTCGGCGCCGGGGCGCGCGAGACGCTTTGTGGAACGCAAACGCGCAACCCGGAGTAGAACGCCATGCCCATTACGACGACGCTTTTCGAACTGTTCAAGATCGGGCCGGGCCCGTCGAGTTCCCACACCCTGGGACCCATGCGGGCCGGATACGATTTCATCCGGTCGGCCGCCGCCCTGCCTCCGGGCGACCTGGACAGGGCCGCGCGGCTTACGGTTCATCTTTTCGGCAGCCTGAGCGCCACGGGCAAGGGGCACGGCACGGACCGGGCCCTTTTAGCCGGACTTCTCGGCAAACGCCCGGACGACTGTCCCTCCGATTTTCTGGACGGCCTTTTTTCCGACCAGGAAGCGTCCTACCCTATACAAATCGCGGGAAAAACTTTTGAGGTTACCGCCAAAAGCGTTGTTTTCGACGCCCTGGTCCATGATTTTCCCCACAGCAACACCCTGGTCTTCCATCTCCTGGACGCCGACGGGAAATCCGTCTTCGAAAAGGAATACTATTCCGTGGGCGGCGGGTTCATTCAATGGAAGGGATGGACGCAGCCGGATCGCGGCGTCCCCCCCTACCCCTACGATTCCATGGAGGACTTGAAGCGGCTCATCCGCGACAACGACATCTCCCTGCACAGGCTCATGCTCGCCAATGAAAAGGCGCTCACCGGCCTCTCCGAACAGCGCATCTTCGCCAATATCGACCAGATTCTCGCGGCCATGGAAAGCGCCGTGGAAGCCGGGCTCGCCGCCGAAGGCCAACTGCCCGGCCCCATCAAGCTGTGGCGCAAGGGCGGCGAGTTGCTCAGGCGCTCCGTCCAAAAGGACCGGATCGCGGACAATTTCCTGGTCACCCTGTCCGCCTACGCCTTCGCGGCCGCCGAGGAGAACGCCGCCGGACACATCGTGGTCACGGCGCCCACCTCCGGTTCCTCCGGGGTCATCCCGGCCATCGTCAAAATCATGCGCACGCGGCTCATGCTGCCTGACCAGAACATCCGCGAGGGGCTTCTGGCCGCTGCGGCCGTGGGCTTTCTCTGCAAGCAGAACGCCACCATCGCGGGAGCGGAAGGCGGCTGCCAGGCTGAAATCGGCGTGGCCTCGGCCATGGGCGCCGCCCTTTTGGCCCACGCCTGCGGTTTTGGCGTGCGGGTCATGGAGAATTCGGCCGAAACCGCCCTGGAGCATCATCTGGGGCTGACCTGCGATCCGGTCCAGGGTTTCGTGCAGATCCCCTGCATCGAACGCAACGCCATGGGCGCGGTCAAGGCCTACACCGCCTTCATGATCGCCTCCAGCGAGGAACACACCCGCCACGCGGTGGGACTGGACGTGACCATCGAGGCCATGGCCGACACCGGACGCGACCTGTCCTGCAAATACAAGGAGACCTCGCAGGGCGGTCTCGCCGTGTGCATGAAGGTCTGCTGACCCAGCACAAGACATTCCGGATGCGGAGCGATGCTTCGATTTCGCGCTCATGCCCCTGAAGCGTCCTGATCAGGATATGCTTCAAACAAACAAGGCCCCGGCGTAGCAACCTACGCTGCGGCCTTGTTTTCTTTCTCACCTCGCCATCAAGCGTTTTTAGCGGTCTCCTGGACAGGATCCAGTCCTTAATCCAGCTTGCCTTCCACTCCTCTCTCGCTTTGTACTTTTTTCATTAAAAAATACAGCTGGCTGGAAGAAAAGCGAAAGACGGCCCCTTTACGCCTTTATGAGAATAATTATCATTCTGACTAATCAATCGGATTCACCTGCCACACAGTCTGGAAAGACTTGGGCAAACCATAAGGAGGAACGTCATGGCTAATATGGATTATCCCGGACCGTGCCCCAGTTGCTCGGCCATAGATGGATGCGCCAGCGAGGAAAGAAGGAAATTCGTCGCCGCCAAGTATTGCGAGGGCGTCGAAATGGAAGTCAACGCCTGGAAGGCCCGCCTCTATGACGTCATCACCGCGTTCGACGGGGCCGACGCCACGCTTCGAGACAAGCTCAAGGATTCGGTGGCGCTTTTGAAGTCCACGGTCAGGGAGCTTGACGCGGCCATCGCCCAATTCGACCGCGAATGCCCGGCGAGCGTTTCCGAAGTGGAGCGGAACATCGGCGACAAGCTCCAAACCGTGCGCGTACACTACTCCAAGGCTCTCGAAGTTGTCAGCCCCGGCTCTTTCGGCGGTTGATCAGAAGACGTTTCCCGGCAAGCTGGGAATCGCCCTGACTTTTTGGGCGATTCCCTTTTTTGTTCTCTCCGGCGGCGTTTCGCCGTATTCATTCCCCGGGCATGCCGTCCTTGACTTCCCCCGAACGTTTTGCAAGGAGTGAGGACCTTTACGCAGGGAGAACCAGCATGCTCTTATACAACACCATGACCCGGAAAAAAGAGGCCTTCGAACCCCTTCGGCCCGGCCGGGTTTCCATGTACGTGTGCGGCATCACCGCCTACGATCTGTGCCACATCGGCCACGCCCGTTCCGCCGTGGTCTTCGACGTGCTCGTGCGCTATCTGCGCAGGCTGGGCCTCACCGTGACCTTTGCCCGCAATTTCACCGACGTGGACGACAAGATCATCCGCCGGGCCAACGAGGAAGGGCTTTCCTCCGAACAGGTGGCGGAAAAATACATCGCCGCCTTTTATGAGGACATGGACAAGCTCGGCGTGGTCCGGGCGGACCTCGAACCGCGGGCCACCCGATTCATCGGCGAAATGCTCGCCCTGGCCGAACGGTTGATCGAAAACGGCCACGCCTACGCCACCCCTTCCGGAGACGTCTATTTCCGGGTGCGCTCCTTCGCGGACTACGGCAAGCTCTCCGGCCGCGACATCGAGGACCTGCGCGCGGGCGCCCGGGTGGCTCCTGGCGAGGAAAAGGAGGATCCGCTCGATTTCGCACTGTGGAAGGCGGCCAAGCCCGGCGAACCCTTCTGGGAAAGCCCCTGGGGCAAGGGGCGGCCCGGCTGGCACCTGGAGTGCTCGGCCATGAGCGAGGGGTTGCTCGAATTGCCGCTGGACATCCACGGCGGCGGCCAGGACCTCATCTTCCCCCATCACGAAAACGAGATCGCCCAGAGCGAGGCCGCTCTTTCCGGCGAATTCTGCCGCACCTGGGTCCACAACGGCTTCGTGCAGATCAACAGCGAAAAAATGTCCAAATCCCTCGGCAACTTCACCACCATCCGGGACATCTACGCCAACTACCTGCCCGAGGTTTTGCGCTTTTTCCTGGTCAGCTCCCATTACAGAAGCCCCCTCGACTATTCCGACCAGGCTTTGGACGAGGCGGAAAAAGGCCTGCGCCGGATCTACGCCGCCCTGGGCCAGATCGAAACCCATCTGAACCGCTCCAAATGGTCCGGGACCCCGCTTCCCGCCGAATTGACCGAGGAACTCGGCCGGTTGGAGAAGGACTGGACGGCTTCCATGGACGACGACCTCAACACCGCCGCCGCCATCGGCCATATCTTCGGCATGGTCCGGCTGGCCGGACGGATCATGGAGGACAAGACCCTCTGCAAGAGCAAGGACGCGCCCGCCGTTCTGGCCAGGATTCGCGACGATATCGTAAGCTACGGCCAGACTCTTGGGACCTTCACCGCCAACCCCGGAGAATTCCTGGCCATGCTTCGCGGCTCCCGGGCCGGGCGCAAGGGCATCCAGGCGGGAGCGGTGGAAGCCCTCATGGAAAAGCGGCTGACCGCAAAAAAAGACAAGAATTTCGCCCAGGCGGATGCCATCCGTGACGAATTGGCCGCCATGGGGGTCGAGGTCAAGGACACCCCGGCCGGACCGGTCTGGGACGTTTTATAGCCCGTTCGTTTTCTTCACGCTTGAAAGGGCGGCGCGCATGGTTCGCGTCGCCCTTTTTTTCGGCCAAAGCGCCAACGACCCGAAACCGTCCGTTTTGTGTTGGCCCGTCGACGCAATTATCGTATGGTGCGCAATGCTTCGGTAACCACTTAGCAAAGGAGGCTTCATGCCCGTTCTCCCGTTTCGCCAGTTCGCTCTTGCGGTCTTTTTTGCCGCTTTCGTCTCCATTTGCGCCCTCCCGGCCGTGGCCTGCACCGGTCTTTTCACCAAGGCGGCGGACGGCGCCGTGGTCTACGCCCGGTCCCTGGAATTCGCCACGCCGCTGAAATCGCAACTGCTTATCTTTCCGCGCGGCCACGAGAGCAAGCCCCAGCTGCCCGGCGGCGTCCAGGGGGCCGCTTTTACGGCCAAATACGGCTTTGTGGGCATGAACGCCCTGGGACTGCCTCACGTGATAGACGGCTTGAACGAGAAAGGCTTGCAGATAGGCCTTTTCTGGTTCCCGGGCTTCAGCCAGTACGCGACGTTCGATCCCAAGAAAGCCGGTTCGACCTTAACTCCATGGGATTTTGGAGAATTCATCCTTGGGCAATGCGCCACGGTCAAGGAGGCCCGGGAAAAGCTGGCGAACATGGATATCGTCGCGGAATTTTCCAAGGAACTGGGCTCCATCCCCACCGCGCATTTCTGGATGGTGGACGCTTCGGGCGACAGTCTGGTCGCGGAGCCCGTGGGAGGCAAGCTCGTCCTGCATGACAATCCCGTGGGCGTTTTCACGAATTCCCCCACCTTCGACTGGCACCTGGTCAATCTCGGCAACTACGTCAACCTGACGCCGGAGCAGGCCAAGGCGACGAAGATCGGCGGGCTCGAGGTGAATCCTCTGGGCAACGGCGCGGGACTGCTCGGCCTTCCCGGCGACATCACCCCGCCCTCGCGCTTCGTGCGCGCCGCCTT
>CALGYO010000054.1 GCA_937934715.1 uncultured Desulfovibrionaceae bacterium
CCTAATCGACGCCCGCCAGGGGCGGCGGTGTCAGGTGATAACCATCACTGTACATAATGAGGAATGAATAACTGCGCCACCTATTATCTACTATAACAAAACAATACTAAGCACACATACACTAATCACACATAGAACACATCAATAGCTAGCCCTACTATTTAGCTTTTACCGAAGTTCTCGGAGGTATACTTTTCTTTATCTCTACAACACGTTCCACATTAACATACAGTTGCTGCATTAAATGCTGAACTATATCAAACGAATAAATAACTTGTCGCATTTTCATAGCGTTATTCCTATGAACAACACTATTACCAGCATCAAGGACAGTTTCAAGAGTAGTCAATTGAGACTTTGAGATATGGTTCATCTCTTGTAATTTGCGGATATTTTTTGAAAAGGATCCATCTGTACCTGAAACAGCAATATCCATAGCAATCCTATCAATTAACGTTCTGATTCCTATTATCGCAAGCTGCGAGAACCCGTAATTTAGAGCTTTAATTATTTCGATGTACAAGGAGCGAATAGGCTTGCATGATTCCTTCCTCAAATACTTATTTTCGACAATCTGTTGCACTTTGGGGATTGGAGGGAAGTATTTTTTATTAGTGTAATTCTCTCCGATATCATACATATATGGAACCCACTCTTCCGTCATATAGAATATTTCTTGGCATCCTCTGCACTGTAAGACAAAGTATTTTTTCCAACCATCCTCACTTTCTTCTGCATCGCCATAGATTATTTTCTTAACAAACAAGACATCACATTTTTTAATCCCGAGACAAATCGGGCAGCTTTCCTCGCAACCATCTTTATTCACCTTCCAATCTCACTTTGTTGTAGTATGTTATGATACAGCGCCCTATCCGGCCTACAGCACCCATCTGCTATACAATAGATACTCCAAATTATATAGAAGTGTCAATATATGTAATAAAACGACTGCGGCAAGCAAACATCAAAAACGTTATCACATAATAAGTAACATCGACTAACTTTTTCTCAAATCAGCTGCCTATGTTCACTTTTTCTCCAATCCCCTGACGCAGACGGCCACGCAGCGCCTGGCGTGGCGTTCGCGCTCTTCCCGGGGCGGAACCGGGCACAGGCCCACAAGCGCGTTCATGCGCAGGGATAAGAGCGTGCTGACGAGCATCCTGACCGCGTATTCCGGATCGTCCACCGTGAACCGGGCCGCGATGAATTCCCGCAAACGGCTTTCCGTCCTCTCCGGCCCCACGGCGAAAAAAGCCCGGGTCATTTCCGGCGCGCGCGGTCCTTCGGCGATCATCAGGCGAATGCCCGCCAAATGCTCCCGGGACATGTGCAGTTCCAAAAAACCGATGGCAAAGGCGGTCAGGGCCGCGACCGGGTCCTCCCCCTTGAGCTCCTCCAAGAACAGGCGCCCCGTCCTGTCCCGGCGCGCCTCGAGCGCGGCCTGAAGCAGAACCTCCTTGGAGTCGAAATACCGGTAGACCGTTTGTTTCGTGACCCCGGCCCGCTGGGCGATCTTGTCCATCCCGGCGCCGAGATAGCCGTCGGAGAAAAAGACCTCCAGGGCCGCCGTCAGGATATCCTCTCGCTTTTGTTCCTTTTTCAATTCCATTTTCTTCATGGCCCGCCGTTCCTCCAAAGACAAATCATACTTGTCAGTATGATTTTATTGACAACCAGGGGAAAAGGACTCATTTTTCATACCGAAGAGTATGATTTTAATCCAAAGGAGTAAACCATGAATTGTTCATCGATACGCGCGGCGATGCCCGATGACGCCAGGTTCAAGGGCCGGCTGGCCGCGTTGACCGGCGGCTTCCTGCTCAGCTTCGATTCCGTGTTCATCCGGTTTTCGGGCGTGGGCGGCGTGGACACGGCCTTTTTGTTCGGGCTTTTCTCCGCGTTTTCCATGGCCGCCGCCATCATGCTCACGGACTCCCGGGGCCTTGCCCGAACGCTCTATGAGAGCGGCTGGCCGCTCGTGATCTCGGCCCTTCTCATCGTGGGCAGCGCCTCGTCCATGGTGCTCAGCTTCAAGCATACCACCGTGGCCGACGCGGTTTTCATCATAAGCGCCAGGCCTGTCTTCACCGCCCTGGCCTCCTGGATCATCCTCCGGGAGAAAACCTCCAAGGCGCTGTGGCTGGCCATCGCAGGGGTCATGACGGGAATTTTCATCGTGACGCGCGGAGCCCTGGGCGGCGGCGGACTGCTGGGCGACGGCTTCGCCATGATCGCGGTCCTGTGCCTGGGCGTAAACGGCGCGCTGTGGAGACGCTACAAGGCCATGAGCCGGTTCGCCGTAGTGGGGCTGGGGGGGTTTTTCATCGCGCTGGTCATGTTCATTCCGGCCTCGCCCGGAAGCTACGGCCTTTCCACCTGGCTGGTCATGGCGGGCATGGGGCTTTTCTCCGCCCCCCTCGGCCGGACGCTGAACGCCTTGTCCTCGCGCTACATCCCGGCCGCCGAGATGGCCGCCCTGACCCTGGTCAGCGTGGTTCTGGCGCCCATCTGGGCCTATCTGTTTTTCATGGAGCGCCCGCCCGTCCCGACCCTGGCGGGCGGCGCGGTCATTCTCCTCTCCATCGCCTCCTACCTTTTCATGACGGGGAGGGGGATCCCCCAGAGGAAACGGCTCTTTCTCGCCCTGGGAAAACGCCCGGAGGCGGAAATCCGGCATGCGGCCGAGGAGGAGGCGCGCCCGTAGACCCGGGGGGAAAGGACCGGGGGAATGGCTGCGGGCCGGAGTTCCCTCTTCTTCGGGAAACCTGCCAACCGCGTCTCGCGGGAAAAGGGAGGGGCGGCGCGACGTCCCGGACGGCGTTTCAATTCTGAGAATGCGCCGCCGTCCGGGAAGAACCTGCGCCCGCCGCCGTTTCGATGATGTCCTGCAACGCGCGCAGGTTCACGGGCTTCGCCACATAGGCGTCCATGCCGGCCTTGAGAAACGCGTCCTTGTCCCCGGGCATGGCGTAGGCCGTCATGGCCACGATGGGGATGCCTCTCTTCGTCTCCCCGGCTCCCCCCTCCCGAATGGTCCGGGTCGCTTCCAGGCCGTCCATGACCGGCATCTGCACATCCATGAGGATGACGTCGAAATCCATTTCCCTGGCCAGGGACAGGGCCTCCTCCCCATTGCCGGCCACGCGCACGGCATGACCGGCGGATTCCAGGAGTTTCGCGGCGCTCAGCCTGTTGACCGCGTCATCCTCGGCGATGAGCACGCGCAGCGCGCCGCCCTGTGAGACCGCGCGGCTTTCGTCATCGCGCGGCCCGTCGCCAGCCGCGAATCTCGCAAAGGGGATCATGACGTGGACGGTGGTCCCGGCTCCCGGTTCGCTCGACATGACGATGGTCCCGCCCATCCGGTCCACCAGTTGCTTGCAAATGGACAACCCGAGCCCGGCGCCCTGGTATTCTCTTCTGTACCCCTCGCTTACCTGGGAAAAAGGCTTGAAAAGCGCGCCCATCTTGTCCTTGGGGATGCCGATGCCGGTGTCGGAAACCATAAGCTGGACGTTCACCTTGTCCGGCGTCCGGCCCGGCAGGGGGGAAACGTCCACATGCACCGAGCCCTGCCTGGTGAACTTGAAGGCGTTCCCCAGGAGGTTGTTGAGCACCTGTGTCAGGCGGATGGGATCGCCCACGACCCGGCTGGGGGTATCCGGCGATACGGCATAATAAAAGGAAACCCCGCTTTGCCTCGCCGTCGCCTCGAACAGCCCGCAGGCGTTCTCCACGACCTGGGCGAGCTCGAAAGGCTCGTCCAAAAGATTCAAACGGTTGGCCTCGATGCGGGAGATGTCGAGGATGTCGGAAAGCAGGCGGGTCAGGCGGCTCGCGGCCTGCATGGCGATAAGCAGATATTCGCTCTGCTCGCCGGATTGCGAGGTCATCTCCAACAGCTGGAGCATGCCGATGATGCCGTTGAGGGGCGTACGGATTTCATGGCTCATATTGGCCAGAAAATCGGACTTGGCCTTGTTGGCCGCTTCGGCCTGTTCCTTGGCCGCAAGCAGATTCCGCTCGAATTCCTTGAGCTCCGTCACGTCGGCGACCTGTGAAAGGATGGAAATCATGTCCCCCCGCCCATCTCTCAGGGGGGAGTTGTACCATTGGCAGTGCACGACCGATCCGTCTTTTCTGTAATTGCGGTTCTTGACGGTATTGAAGGCGTCCCGGCCGTCGAAAAGCCGGGCGATCTGTTCGCCGGTCTGCGCCAGGTCTTCGGGGCAGATGAAGGCGAAGTCCGCCCAGTTCTTGCCCACCACCTCTTCCGCCTTCCAGCCGAAAATGCTTTCCGCCCGCCTGGACCACATCTTGATGTGGGTTCCTTTTTCCCATTCGATGACCCCAAGCGGGGAATTCTCGATATGGAAGGAAAGGCGCTTGTGGGCCAGGGCGAGTTCCTGTTGCGCCCGCTTCCGCTCCGTCACGTCCGCGTGGTTGCCGATAATGCGCACGGCCGCGCCCGCCTCGTCCCGCTCGACGACCTTGGCTCTGGATTCTATCCAGCGGTAGCCGCCCTCCTTGGCGCGCAGGCGGAAGGTTCCTTCGTAGACCCCCTCCATGGTCGCCAGCCAGGACTCGGCGGCCTCCCTGACGGCGTCCCGGTCCTCGGGGTGCGTCAGGTCGAGCCAGGACTGGTAGGAGGGGGCGAAATCCCCCGGGGCGAAGCCGAGCATGGCGTAATAATTGGGGCTGAAGGAAAGTTCGCCGGACACGAGATCCCATTCCCAGATGCCGTCCGTGGTGGCGTCAAGAATGTCCTGCAAATGCTTCGTGTGGCGATCGCGCTCGAGAAGGGACCGTTTCTGGTCCGTGACGTCGAGGATGGCGATGATGAAACACTGGACGCGCCCCGATTCGCTCCGCAGCGCCGAAGCCGTCACGGAGACGAACGCCGTCTCGCCGTTTTTTTTCAGGCAGCGCTTTTCCTGGCTGTACGTATCGCTCTTGCCCTCGAGAACGCCCCGCGCAAGACGCGCCTCCTCGTCCCTGTCGTCCGGGTGCGTGATGCCGGCGAAGCGCATGCCGAGGAGCTCGTCGGCCGAATAACCGGTCATGGCGCAAAGCGCCTCGTTCACCCGTATGAACTCCCCGTCGAGGTTGTTGAGGCACATGCCCACCGCCGTCTGCTCGAAGGCCAGGCGGAAGCGTTCCTCGCTCTGCCTGTATGCGTCGCCGGCTTCCTTTTGACCGGTGATGTCCCTGATCACCGCGACGACCTTTCGCCCTCCTCCCTCGTCGTCCACAGGGAAGTAGGAGGCGTCGAGGTAGCGCCGTCCCAGAACAGGGTGGTCCTCCACGACGCAGAAATCGATCCGTCCGCCGGACAGGGCGCGCTCAAGCAGGGGCCGAATCCGCCCATACGCCGCGCTCTGAATCCGCTCAATGGAGGCGCCGACGACCTCGTCGCGGGATTTGCCCACCCAGTCGAGATAGGCTTTGTTGGCCATCACGTAGATATGGTTCGCGTCCACCTGGGCGGTCATGTCGCGCGTGGACTCGATGGCGCGTTCGTACTGCTCGAGGTGGCTGATCAGGCGCATCTTTTCCGTGATGTCCAGGGAGAGGGAAAGCGCGCATTTTTCCCTGTCCGCGCCATAGACGGTGGGCGTCAGGGAATTGAGGAACCACTTGGCGCCCTGGGGAGTTTCGACCTTCTGTTCCCTGATCAGGGGCGCGTCGCTCCCGATGACGCGGGACAATTCCTCCATAAGCGCCCGGGCTTCATCCTCGGGAAGAAACGCCCGGATGTTCTTGCCGATGATCGCTTCCGGATCGTTCGTCCCGGTGAGGTTCGACGCCGCCCTGGCGTTGGCGAAGAGGATGGTTCCGTCGGCGCGCATGACGGCCAAGGTCTCCTGGATGGATTCCACAACCTGGCGATAGCGCCTTTCGCCCGCCTCGAGTTCGCTCGCCGCGATCTTGCGGCTCGTGATGTCGAGCACCGAGCCGTAGAGCCGGGCGACCGCTCCGGATGCATCGGTTTCGACCTTGCCCCGAGCCAGGACATGGATCGCCCGGCCGTCAGGCATGGTCCGGGCCAGTTCCACTTCGTAGGGGTCCTTCCGCTCGAGGGAGCGGGCGACGGCGGCCTCGAGCCGCGCGGCGCTTTCGGGGTGGTAGAGGGCCAGTTGCCCCCGGTAATCCGGAGGGGGCTTGGAAGGATCCAGGCCGAGGATGCGGTAGAGATTCTCCGACCAGGTGACCGCGTTCGAAACCGGATCCCAGTCCCAGTCGCCGATGCCGCCCACTTCCTGGGCCTCGACGAGACGCAGGTTGGCCTTGCGCAACAGCGCCCGGGCATTGCGCAGCCGGAGAGTATAGGCGAAAAGAACGGCGCAGGAGACGCCAAGGACCAGCAAGAAGGCGAGGATGGCCGCCAGTTCCGTCCTGTACCGCCTCCAAAGGGTTTCCGGGCTGTTGAGGATCCGGGCGCCCTCGGGAAGATCGGCCTCGTCCAGGTTGAACCGCTCAAGAACATTGTGGTCGAAAACGAAGGCGTTCGCCTTGTCGCCTTCGATCACGGGCAGGTCCCGCGCCGCCTTTCCGCGCAGGATGTCGAGGGCGAGCCCTCCCGCCAGCCTGCCCTGCTCGTACTGGGAGATGATCTTGCCCCCGATCAGGCCCTGGCCGAGGCCATGCTCCCAGAGATGGAAAACGGGCGCCCTGGCGTGGGCGAGAAGAAGCGACAGGCTTTCGTCGAACGACTTGGGGACGCCATGCGCGTCGCGGTAGGCGGAAAGCAGGAGGATGGCGTCCTTCGGCGGGATGGCTTCGAGCCTGCGGCCCAGCTCTTCCCAGGTCAGGTTTTCAAGGGACAGGACCTCGAGGTTCTTGCCCGGATGCTCATCCCGGTATTTCTTGAAGGTATCGAGGTCTCCCTGGCCGCTCAGGGTGGAATCCGCCAGGGCGTAAACCGTCGCTCCGGGGAGCAGCCGCCACAAGGCGTCCAGGGTCTCCTTCATGGAGATGGCCTCGATGACCCCGGTGAAGGAATCGCTCCCGCTCAACGAATGGGCAAGCTCCTGGTTGTTCACGCCGCAAAAAACGACTGGAACGCCGGGAAAGAGCTCATTCTTCCTTTCCATGACGAAACGCAGGGCGTTGTCATCCGCCGTGATCACGACGCCGTACGGCAGGGAACGCTCGAGCTTTCTCTTGAGCATTCCGTAAAACGCGTCGACGTCCTGCTTCTCGAAAAACCGTTTGCTGTCCATGAACTCCACGTCCAGCGAAACGCCGGCCGGGGCCAGAACCGAGTCGATGCCATTGATCTGCTGGAAGAACGTCGGGAATCCAGGATGGTAGGAGCTGATCAGAAGGGCGCGCTCATCCCCGGCCCAGGAGGCCCCGCACAACAGAAGGATAAGGCCGGCGGCAAAGGCAAGACGGCGTCCGGAAACGCGAAGAGTCGAGTGGCAGGCGGGCATTTTTCTCCCCAATATGGGCGCGATCGAAAGAGTTTCCCGGCTCTTGCCCCCAACCTATCCCAAACCGCCCCCGCGAACAACCTCCACGCGTGAATCCCCGGAAAAGCGCCCTTCCCCCAAAGCTCCCCGGCCGCCCCTGGTTCGTCATGACGGGCATGGCGCTTTTCTCCGCCCCCCCGCCTGCGTCTCACGCGCCGCCCCGCTCCTTCGGATCATGGTCTATGGGCAACCGGCTCGAGGCCTTGACCTCCCGCAGGGAGATGTTCGAGCGGATGTTTATGGCGCCCGGGATTTTCCGGAGCGCCGTTTCCACGAACCGGCTGTAGTCGTCCAGATCCCTGGCCACCACCTGGAGCAGGAAATCGTCGTCCCCCGTTGTGTTGTGGCAGGACAGGATATTGGGATTCTCCCGCACGATCCGCTCAAGCTCCCGGGTGGCCTCCTCGGAGTGCTGGTTGCAGCTTAACTGCACAAAGGAGAGCACCCCGAACCCCAGCGCCCTCCGGTTCAGGATGGCCCGCACGCCCTCGATGATCCCCTTCTCCCGCAGCCGTTGCAGCCTGCGCCAGCAGGAGGCCTCGCTTATGCCCAGGCGCTCGGCCAGCTTGGCGTTGGCCATGCGCCCGTCCTCCTGCAAAAGGCTTAAAATGCCCATATCTTTCTCATCAAGATCGTCCATGCATGATTCCTTTCGATTTTACCGGATATTTTCGAAGATTCCTTCACATCTCTGCGTAAATTTCGTGCTGAAATCAAGGACAATTCAAGCCCTTTACGCGTATGATGACGGGCGGAAATGAAGCCCGGCCTTTCGAGCCGGAACCCAAGGAGCGGATATGAAAGCGGTCTATTACGAGGCCTTCAACCAGCCGCCCGTGGTCACGGACCTTCCGGACCCGGCGGCGGACGCGGACGGGGTGGTGGTGAAGGTCATGGCCACAGGGCTGTGCCGCAGCGACTGGCACGGCTGGGTGGGGCACGATCCCGACATCGTTCTGCCCCATGTCCCCGGACATGAGTTCGCGGGGGAGATCGTGGAAACCGGCAAGAACGTGACCACGTGGAAAAAGGGAGACCGGATCACCGTCCCCTTTGTCTGCGGCTGCGGAACCTGCCCCCAATGCGCCTCCGGCAACCAGCAGGTCTGCGACCATCAGTTCCAGCCCGGCTTCACCCACTGGGGCTCGTTCGCCGAATACGTGGCCATCAAGTACGCGGACATCAACCTGGTCCGCCTGCCCGGCGCCCTCGACTTCGCCACGGCGGCCAGCCTGGGCTGCCGCTTCGTCACCGCTTTCCGGGCCGTGGTCGACCAGGCCAGGGTCGCGGGGGGCGAATGGGTGGCCGTGCACGGCTGCGGGGGCGTGGGGCTTTCGGTCATCATGATCGCCACGGCCCTTGGCGCCAACGTGGTGGGCGTGGACATCGGCCAGGACAAGCTGGAACTGGCCAAGCGGCTCGGCGCCGCAGCCACGGTCAACGCCGCGAAAACCGCAGACCCGGTCCAGGCGGTCAAGGAGATCACCGGCGGCGGCGCCCACGTGTCCATCGACGCTCTGGGACACCCGCAGACCTGCTTCAATTCCATCGCCAACCTGCGCAAGCGCGGCCGCCACGTCCAGGTGGGGCTCACCCTGGGCGAACACGCGGCCCCTAAAATCCCCATGGCCCAGGTGGTGGCCCACGAGCTGGAAATCTACGGCAGCCACGGCATCCAGGCCCACCGCTACGACGCCATGTGGGCCATGATCCATTCCGGCAGGCTCGACCCCCGGCGCCTGGTGGGCAAGACCATTCCCCTGGCCGAGGCGCCCGGCGCCCTCATGGACATGGACAATTTCTCCAGCATCGGCATCACCATCATCGATCCCAACGCATGAGGAGCGGCCCCATGACCCATCTGGATATGACATTCGTACGCGACCAGTTCCCGGCATTCGCGGAACCGGACCTCAAGGACGCGGTCTTCATGGAAAACGCGGGCGGCTCCTTCATGTGCCGCCAGGTCATGGACCGGCTTGAGACCTATTACCGCGAGTGCAAGGTCCAGCCCTACTACCCGAACCCGGTCTCCATGAAGGCCGGAGCCATGATGGACGAGGCCTATCCGTCCCTGGCCCGGTGGCTCAACGTGAGCCCGGAGGAAGTCTATTTCGGCCCTTCCACCTCCCAGAACAGCGCCGTGCTCTCCCGGGCCGTTCTCGGCTGGCTGCAACCGGGAGACGAAATCATCGTGACCGACCAGGACCACGAGGCCAACAGCGGCTGCTGGCGGCGGCTTACGCGCGAGGGGATCGCGGTGAAGGAGTGGCGGATCGATCCGGCGACCGGCTCCCTCGATCCAGCGGCTCTTGAGGCGCTTTTCACCGCAAAGACCAGGCTTCTGGCCTTTCCCCACTGCTCGAACATCCTGGGGGAGATCAACCCCGTGGCGGACATCTGCAGGGCGGCCAGGGAGCGCGGGGTCCGCACGGTGGTGGACGGAGTGTCTTACGCCGGGCACGGCCTGCCGGACGCCCGGGCGCTTGGGGCGGACATCTACCTGTTCTCCCTCTACAAGGTCTACGGCCCCCACCAGGGCGTGATGGTCATCGCCCCGGATATGGCTGAATGCCTCGCCAACCAGGGGCATTTTTTCCATGAGGGCGTGCGGGTGAAGCGGCTCATGCCCGCCGGGCCCGATCATGCGCAAATCGCTTCGGTCAAGGGCGTTTCCGACTATTTCGATGCGCTTTTCGCGCATCATGGCGGGGACCCGGGCGCGTCTGACGGACACAAAGCCGAGGCGGTCCGCGCGCTGCTGAAGGAAGGCGAACAGCCGGCCATGGCCGCCCTGCTCGATTACATCGCCGGGAAAAAGGCCCTGCGTCTGATCGGTCCGGCGGACATCGCCCGGCGCAACCCCACCATATCGGCCGTTCCGGAAGGCAGAACGCCCTGGGAACTCGCCGGGCTGCTCGGGGAGCGGGGCATCCTGTGCGGCGCGGGACATTTCTATTCCGTCCGCCCGCTCACGGCCCTCGGGATCGACCCGGAGCGAGGGGTGTTGCGTTTCTCCCTGGTCCACTATACCGCCAAGGAGGATGTGGAGCGGTTGATCAAGGAACTGGACGAACTGTTGTAGCGTCCTCATGCGGCAGGAGAATCGGGCGCGCCGGGGTTTCGTGGACCAGGCGCGCCCGCGTCCGGGGAGAGGCGCTTTCCCGCGACGCCAGGAACAACCACGATTTCCCGGAAGGATGACGCAGTGAAACTGTGCCGATGTCGGCTCTCCCCTTTGTTTGCGTAGCAACCCGCGCATCGTACGCGTTGCGGCCGCCCCGGGTCCATCGTACCGGGAGCGGAAAAGGCTTCACGGCCCGTTCCCGAGGCATGCGCCGCAGGCCTCGCTACGCGTGGCCGTTCTGCGCGCCTTGGGCAGCGAAGAAGTACGTATTTTGCGCTCGTTATCATAGCGAGGCCAGGCCGCGTATTGGCCCGCGCCCCACAAACGCAAAGGAAGAACCATGGACATCGCGCTATTCCCAAGATCCGGGGACAACCATACCTGCAACCTCAGGGAAGCGGTGACGAAAGACAACATCGTCGTGGGCGAGTACGCCTACTACCACGATTTCGACGACCCGCTGACATTCGAGAAGAAAAACGTTTTATACCACTACCCCGTCAACAACGACAAACTGATCATCGGCAGGTTCTGTTCCATCGCCCATGGGGCGAAATTCCTGTTCAGCGGCGGGAACCACAAGAAGGACGCCTGCGCCAACTATCCCTTCGCCATCTTCGGCGAGCTGTGGGGGCATACGCTCCCCATCGACGCCAGCTGGGACAACAAGGGCGACATCGTCATCGGAAACGACGTGTGGATCGGTTACGAGGCCCTGGTCATGGGGGGCGTGACCATCGGCGACGGCGCGCGGATCGGCGCCCGGGCCATCGTGACGCGCGACGTCAGGCCCTACGAGGTCGTGGCGGGCGTTCCGGCGAAGACGATCGGGAAGCGCTTTTCGGATGGCGAGCGGGAGGCGCTTCTGGAAATCAGGTGGTGGGACTGGCCGGTGGAGAAGATCAAGCGCAACCTCGGCCTGCTTATGGAAGACGACGTCTCGGCCCTTGCGCGGGCGCTCTAGCGCCCCGGGAACGGCGTCGGAAAAACAGAGGCCGCCCGAGCATCGGGCGGCCTCTTTGCATTATGGCGTGGTTGAACGAAATCGCTGGGTACGGGTCTTGCGCCATCCGGTCAGGCGTCGCGAGGCGTTCATTTTCGCCTGCAAGACGCTCCGGGCATGCGGACCGCATGCGGCGCGTCGCTTCCCGCAGGAAACCGTTCCTGCGATTAATCGTTCCCGGAAGCGCCGTATTCGAGTTCGCGGCATTCGGGGTCCGAGCAGCACGGAGCGTCTTCGATTTTGAAGACGGCTACGCCCTGGCGGGCCGGTTCCATGATGAAACGGTTGTCGCAGGCGGCGCAATCCACATAGATGGGCGCATAGCCGCCGGGGTGGTTCACGGCGTGATCTTCCTCGCAATACGGGCAATTCAGCGAATAGGTCATAACGATACTCTCCTTGCTTTCTTGGGGCATGCTAGCCCAAAGGCGGCGTCCTGGCATTGATCGAGATCAATGCGAATCCATAATATATAGTAAGCCGGTCGGGTTCTCACAAAAGGCGATTTCCGTCAAGCCGCAAGGCCCCCGAACACGCCCCCTGCGTCAGCCCCCGGCGGCCGCAAATGATCGCGATGGCTCTTTACAGGCGGGTGACGTTTTTGGGGAGAAACGTGGAGCCGTGCTGTAGCGTTTTCGCCGCAAATCTTTCTTCTACGGAGCAAATCCATGAACTTTCCAAGCAATAACTGTAATTGTTAATGGATTTAACAAGATAATTGCAAGCAATACAGACAAAATACAATGCTTTATTATCAGCCAGCGATGAATCGCCGTATACCTCAAGCAATATGCACTGGATATCCATACAAAGAATACAGATATCAACGATGTAATAAATTCATCAATAGTATAAATTGAAAAACAAAAGAATATGAATGGAGAAGCATAGAGAAGAAATACGTTCAAATAATATATACTAAGTTTTCTCACTAGCAACGCTCACCTTTAGATGTATCACCCTTAAACCATTTATGCTATACTTATATCTATTTAAGCAAACGCTCATAGTATTACGTGGCTATCCCCTTAACTCCGCATAGGTGACTGGGGCGGCACAGGAACAGGCTCTCAAGAGGCGGTCGAAGCCCTGCCCAGGCCAAAAACGGCGGTTGAATCGGTAGCAGAATTCATCGAGGTATTTCTGAAGATGCTTTCCCATGACCCCATGGTACGTGCCGAGAATAAACGCCTTTGCGTTGGAGACCATGATATTAACCCACTTGAGGACGTCATAGTCGGGATCGCCCTGCTTGGGATAGACCACGACCGGGATGTGTTCATGGCCGATCTGCTTGGCGACATTGAAGGCGGGCAGCCCATCGGTTTTGATAGACTGGCTGTCAGCCACCCGTTTTTGCAGCACGGCCTTGATGTGATCACCATCAACGTTTTCGAGCACTTCCATTTTCGCGAAGGTGATCGCTTCATCCTTCGTTGCGGCCATGACGAGGACAGGAACTTTGCTTGTTCCGCGCCCTCGCTTGTCGCCGCCCTTCTTGACTCCGCCACTGAAGAAGGCGTCATCGACCTGGATCAAGCCAGCGAGCTGGTATCCAGCGTCTCTCGCTTCCATGGCCTTGCGAATCTTGTGCAGCATGGTCCACGCGCACTTGAGGCCGATATCGATTTTTCGAGACAGGGCCAGGGCCGAGAGGCCACACTTGTCCGTTGCGACCAGGTAGATGGCCCAGAACCACTTCACAAGCGACGTCCTTGTGTGATGCATGACCGTTCCAGCGGTAAGCGAAGTCTGGAACTTGCAATCAACGCACTGATACAACGAACGATTATCAAGGTGATAGGCTTTATGGCACCCACAACGAGGACAACGGAAGCCCTCGGGCCAGCGCAGTTCAAGCAGGCGTTTCCGGCAGGCCTTTTCATTTCCGAACCGGCGTTGGAAGGCGATCAGGTCCATGTCGAGGTAGGGCTTGGCCATGGCATCTCTCCGCAACTGGCTAGATTATTTGCCGATTGTACGGATATTGCGGAGCGAAGGCAATAACCACGTAATTCAACATTGAATAATACTGTAAAATGTTATAGAGTAACAACTAGGTTACTTGTTTACTCTTCTCTGTATATAATCGTCAATCACTCACAACAAAGTTAACGGAGCATACCATGCTTTACGAAGACTCTTTTCTTGAATCTTTGTTGTATGAAGAGGAAGATGTTACGTTTGATACAAAGTCACAGCAATACAAATTCGTAAAATCAACAGATGATGAAAAAAGCGAATTGCTGAAAGATATTTTATCTTTTAGCAATGCTTGGAGACGATGTGATTCTTACATATTTGTTGGAGCCAAAGAAATAAAAGGTGGTATGAATATTATTACAGGTGTGAATCATTATTTAGATGATGCACATATACAGCAATTTATTAATGAAAAAACGCAAAAACCAATATCATTCTCCATAACAAACCAAGTATTGCGAGGAGAAAAAGTAGCAATCATTCACATCCCTCTCCAAGAAAGGCCGTTTTATTTAACAAAAGATTTTGGAAAGTTGAAACGCAACGTTGTCTATATACGACGCGGTTCATCTTGTGGAGAAGCAACCCCTGATGAAATCTTAAAAATGGGTAATAGCCAACAGCTGCAACAAAAACATCCGTATTTAAGTATTTCTATTAACACAAATATTAAGAGCTCCGATAACGTACTCCGAGTTAATTCTTACAAAGTTCTTGCTAAAGAAGATACTATTAATAACCTAAGAAAATTGGTTATTTCTGACAAAGATATTGCACTTGTGCTGAATAATAAAGACAAGCTTGATTCAATCAAAGATACATACCCAGATGGGAGCATATTCTTCCCATACAAAACTTCAAAAGTTTTAGATTTCAAAAACAAAATTGACGCTGCTATGCAAATGATTTCTAATGATTTTAGCAAGTTTTGTCAGTTATACAATCTATATCTTAGATCGTTTGAATTTGCAAATTCTACAATTGCTAAAATAAGATTGAAACAAGGTATTCAGCCATTTTGTGGGAGCATCACCTTATTCAACAAAGGAACGTCCCCTGCTTCACAAATAATCCTCTACATTGAATCAAATAATAAAATACAATTCCTCAACCATAAGGATTTAATAAAACTTTCTTTTGACTATAAATGCATTCCTGATGATATCATTGAGATCATAAAAAAAGCAAAAGACCTTGAAAATGGAGTCGACAATCCAATCATTACTTGGCATGAGAAACAATTTGGTCATAAAAATAACGTAATTCTCCCTAAAACTTATACACCTCCTTTAAATCAGAATATACATCAACGACGTAGGTTTGGAATCAAAAACAACAGTATTTTCATTGAAATTGATGAAGGACTAATGCACAATCATAACTTGAAAATAGAATGTGAGGATGTATACCTATGTCCTCTTATATCCCAAGGGGAGCTTGCCGAGATCAAATATGAAATCCATGCTGCAAATCTTCCTATCCCGCAAACAGGTATCTTGCAAGTTGTTGGTGATATGGTAACAGACGAGAAGTTTTCTTCATAACTTATGGTCTGCTGTGTGTACAGTGATGGTTATCACCTGACACCGCCGCCCCTGGCGGGCGTCGATTAGGC
>CALGYO010000055.1 GCA_937934715.1 uncultured Desulfovibrionaceae bacterium
ACGAGATGTAGCCGTGACTGGAGTTCAGACGTGTGCTCTTCCGATCTGGAGGGCGCGCTGCTTTCCATCGAGGTCAACCCGGATGTGGTCTCCCAGGTGGTCTCGGACTGGACCGGCATCCCGCTCGGCAAGCTCATGCGCGCCCAGACCCAAACCGTGCTCGACCTGGAGGACCGGCTCAAAGAGCGCATCAAGGGCCAGGACCAGGCGCTCGCGCTCATCGCCAAGGAGATCAAGGCGGCCAAATCCGGCATCAAGGACCCCAACCAGCCCCAGGGCGTCTTCCTGCTGGTGGGCCCGAGCGGCGTGGGCAAGACCGAATCCGCCCTCACCCTGGCGGACCTGCTTTTCGGCGGCGAAAAGAACTGCGTCAGCATCAACATGAGCGAATTCAAGGAAAGCCACACGGTCAGCCGGCTCATCGGCTCGCCCCCGGGCTACGTGGGCTACGGCGAAGGCGGCAGGCTCACCGAAGCCGTGCGTCAGAAACCCTACAGCGTGGTTCTTCTGGACGAGGCGGAAAAAGCCCATATCAACGTGATGGAGCTGTTCTACCAGGTCTTCGACAAGGGCGTTCTGTCCGACGGCGAGGGCAAGGAGATCAATTTCAAGAACACCATCATCATGCTGACCAGCAACCTGGCCTCGGACGTGATCCAGGAGATGACCAAGGACGGGGCCGAGGCGCCCCAGGAAGCCGTGGAGGCGGCCATCCGCCCCATCCTGTCCCAGCATTTCAAGCCGGCCCTTCTGGCCCGCATGCGCGTCATCCCGTACGTGAGCCTGTCCCCGGACGCCATGACCCGGATCGCCCGGCTCAAGCTCGACAAACTGGCCGCCACCCTCATGGCCAACAACAAGATGCGGCTCGTCTACGACGACAAGGTTCCCGAGACCATCGCCGCCCGGTGCGTGGACGTGGAAACCGGCGCGCGCAACATCCAGACCATTCTGGACGGCAACGTCCTGCCCAGGCTCTCCCAGACCATCCTGGAAAGCATGACCAAGGGCGAAACGCCCAAGGCATGCTCGCTGTCCGTGAACGAGGCCGGAGAGTTCGAGGTGGGATTCACGGCGGCGGACGCCTAGATGGCGGGAGCTCGGGATTGTGAAGGAGCCCCTCTTGGAATATGTATCATTTTCGCATGAAATATCGGGGCGTTCGATAACGGACGCGACAATCGCCCCGTCCCGCCGTCCCGTTCCCCGCCTTCGGGACGGCGGGAGAGGCCAAGGGAGACGCCGTGGATCAAAGCTTCGCTGATCTTCGTTTCCGCTTCGTCTCCCACGCCTTGCCCAGGGAGACCTTCTCCGTGGTCTCCTTCGAGGGCCGGGAAGCCCTAAGCGAACTGTACGCCTTCACGGTGGATCTGGCCTCGCGCGAAAAGGATTTGGACGTCGACGCGATCATGGACGCCCAGGCCGGGCTGACGCTCTCCATGGCGCCCGGCTCGCCCGGCGCGTCCGGCGCGGCAGGCCCGGCAGGCCCGGCAGGGGACGTGACCCGCAGCGGCGTCCTCGAGTCCTTCGCCGAACTCCACGAGGCCGGGGGCCTGTATTTCTACCGGGCCGTCCTGCGGCCCAGGCTCTGGCGCCTGACCCTGGCCCAGGCCAACCAGGTCTTCGTGAACCAGGACGTCAAGACCATCCTGCAACGCGTTCTCGAAGAAGGCGGGCTCTCTCCGGAGGCTTTCTCCTTCAGGCTGCAAGGCGACCCGCCCAGACGGGATTTCGTGTGCCAATACGGCGAAAGCCTGTACGATTTTTTCGACCGCTGGCTGAGACGCTACGGAATGTATTACTATTTCGAGCACGATTCGTCCGGCGAAACGCTGGTCATAACCGATACCAAAATCGCCCACGATCTGGCCGAGGGAGCCGAAGAGCTGGTTTATGCCAGGACGTCCGGCCTGGAAGCCTCGCATTTCGCCAGGACGGTCCACGATTTCAGCCTGCGCCGGACCCTGACCCCCTCCGCCGTGACCCTCAAGGACTACGATTACCGCAAGCCCAATCTGGATCTCACGGTCAAGGAAAGCCTGTCCATCAAGGGCGCCGGGGAGACCTATTTCTACGGGGACCACTACAGGACCCCGGACGAAGGCAAAAAGCTGGCGAAAATCCGGGGCGAGGCCTTCGCGGCCGAAGCGCTCACGGCCTCGGGCGCAAGCTTCGTCCCGGCCCTGCGCCCGGGCTTTCTCTTCAACCTGACCAGGCACTTCAACAGCTCGCTCAACGGGCGATATCTGGCTGTTTCCGTGGGGCACAAGGGCTACGCCGCCATGGCCGGGACGGCCGGTTTCGGCGAAACGGTCCAGGGGGAGCGGCGCCTGCATTACGAGAACGTCTTCACCGCCATCAAGGCCGGAGCCCAGTACCGGCCGCCCCGAAAACGCCGGGCGGCCATCGCCGGGGTCATGGACGCGAAGGTGGACGCGGCGGGCAGCGGCCGCTACGCGGAGCTGGACGACCAGGGCCGCTACAAGGTCCGGCTCTTTTTCGACCAGCAGGGTCTCGCGCCGGGCAAGGCCTCCCACGCGGTGCGCATGATGCAGCCCTACGGCGGCTCGGGCTTCGGCCTGCACTGCCCCCTGCACAAGGACGCGGAAATCGCCCTGGGCTATGTGGACGGCGACCCGGACCGGCCGGTCATCCTGGCCGCCGCGCCCAATCCCGGCGCCAAAAGTCCGGTGAACAACGAGACCCAGACCCAGTGCCGCCTGACCACCGCCGGGGGAAACAAGCTGCATTTCGAGGACAAGGAAGCCTCCCAGCGCATCCTGCTCTCCTCCAAGACCGGGGACTACATGCGCATCGGCGCCCACAACGACCCCGCCACCCTGGGGAGCCTGGAGGACTACGCCAAGGAGTATTTCAGCGAGGACGGCATCGTCCTGTACGCCCCGGAAAACCACTGGATCGACATCAGCTGCAAGAACGAATTCCTGACCGTGTTCGGCGAAACCGTGCTGCTCAATCTCGGCTGGTACAGCGAAATGGTGGTTCTCGCCGTTGAGATCAGCTTCAATCTCACGCTGTCCATCTACCTGGCCTATCTTCTGGAGGCGGAATCCTTTCACGAGGCGCTTGAGGCCGTGCGCATGCGCATCCACCCGGAACGCACGGTCCTGCACGGAACCAACCAGCAGATGACCGTGGCCGACGTGCGCGCGGGGCAGGCCGTCACGGATACGGCCCTGTCCCACCAGGAGACCATCGGCGAACAGCTGCGGGTGAGCCAGAACCGTTTGCAGACCTCGGGCCAGCGCTCCCAGGCCACGGGCCAGGTCTTCGACGCCTCCCAGACCGCCAACGAACTGTCCGGACAGAACACCGCGGCCTATCAGGACCACGTGCGGACCTGCCAGGAACAGCAGCATCTTGCGGGGCAGCGCAACGTCATGGCCCAGGAGGACATCCAGACCGCCGTGGACAAGACCGCCGCCCTGACCCAGGGGACCTCCACCTGCCAGGAACGCATGCTCGTCTGTTCGAACAAGGTGGACGCAATGGCCGACTTCATGGCCATGTGCAGCCTGTATTCCAGGGAGTAGCCCCAAAGGAGCGGACATGGCCCGAAACACCGAGCGGCGATTCGCCTTCGCATCCAAGGCGCTCCCCCAGGACGCCCTGGAAGTCGTCTCCTTCACGGGAACGGAAGCCCTTTCCGAACTCTACGCCTTCGATCTGGTCCTGGCCTCCCGGCGCGACGACCTGGACCTGGACGAGGTCATCGGCGCTCCGGCCGTTCTGACCATCAACGGCAAGCTGGGGCGCCATGTCCGCGGCGGCGTGGTCAGCGCCTTCGCCCTGACCGGCAAGACGGACGACCTGGCCTTCTACCGCGCCTCCCTCGTTCCCAAGGCCCATCTGGCGGCCCTGGTCGAAAACGCCCGCATCTTTCTCGATAAAACGCCCGTGGAATGCGTGACCGGGACCTTCCAGGCCGCCGGGCTGGTCCAGGGGGTGGATTTCGAATTCCGGCTGACCGGGTCCGGGCCCTCCCGGCCCTTCGTCACCCAGTACCGGGAGACGGATTTCGCCTTCGCCAGCCGCTGGATGGAGCGCGACGGCCTGTACTTTTTCTTCGAGCAGCCGGAAAGCGGCCCCAAGATGGTGATCACGGACTCCAAAAGCGCCCATCAGCCCCTGAAGGGCGCAAGCGAACTGCGCTACGAGACGCCCTCGGGGCTGGTGGAAGATGAGGACCGGGAAGGCGTGTTCGATTTCGTCCAGCGCTTCTCGCCTGTCCCGAAGAGCGTCATGCTTCTGGACTATTACTATGAAACCCCCTCGGCGGAGCTTCGGGCTGAGGCGCCCGTGGCCAGCGACGGCGTAGGGACCATGCGCCTGTATGGCGACCATTTCCGCTCGGTGAACGAAGGCAAGGCCCTGGCCGGAATCCGGGCCGAGGAATTCCTGTGCCGCCGGGAGGTCTGCGAGGGCGCCTCCGCCTTTGCGGGCGTGAGCCCAGGCTATCTCATGCGCCTGACCAACCATTTCCAGGACGCCGTCAACCGGGAATACCTGATCGTCTCCGCGCGCCACGAGGGACGCCAGTTCGGCTTTCTCACGGCTGGCCTGGGGCTTTCCCACAAGCCGGACGGGGCGCCCGAGACCTTCTACCGCAACGCCTTCACGGCCATCCCCTCCTCCGTCCAGTTCCGGCCCGCGCGCGTCACCCCCTGGCCGCGCATGGAAGGGCTCATGAACGCGAAAATCGACGGCGAGGGGGGAGGACAATACCCCGAGGTGGACGGCCAGGGCCGCTACAAGATCATCACGGCCTACGACCTCTCCGGCCGCAAGGACGGCAAGGCCTCCAAATGGACCCGCATGGCCCAGCCCTACGGCGGGGACGGCCACGGCATGCATTTTCCCCTGCACAAGGGCTGCGAGGTCCTGTACGCCTGCGAGGACGGCGATCCCGACCGGCCGGTCATCCTGGGCGCGGCCCCCAACCCGGACAACAAAAGCGTGGTCACGAGCGAAAACCAGACCCGGACCAACCTTGAGACGTCGGGAAAGAACCAGCTGTATTTCGAGGACAAGGAAGGGTCCGAGCGCGCCCTGGTCCAGGCGAAATCCGTGAACGCCTTCATGCGCATCGGGACCCCCAACGATCCCCCTTCCTGGTACGAGAAGGACACGAACGAGGGCGAGACCGGCATCACCATCAAGACGCCCGACGCCTTGAGCGTCATGTGCGGCGCCAATCTTTCCACCTACATGATCGGCTACATGGAGACCATCCTGGGCGTGCTCCAGGAAAGCTACCTCATCACCGAGTCCACCCTGGACGCTGGCCTGGTGCAAAACCTCACCGGTCACAAATTCAAGGTCACCGGCAGCGAATCCGAGGTCGGCTTCGTGGCGGACCGCTTAAACGGCTCGGAACAGCAGATTGCGGCCAACAAGACCCTTCTGGCCGACGAACTCATCGCCGCCCGGGGCAGGATCACCACCCTCGACGGGGAGGTGAACACGCTGCGCCAGGAAATGGACCGCCTAAGCGGCGACTGCCAGCGCCTGGAGGGGCAGGTCACCCGGCTCGCCCAGCAGAAGACCCGCTTGAGCGGCGCCGTCTCCAAACTCGCCCAGCAGAAGACCGACCTCATACAGATCAATTCCACCCTGGCCGGCGAGGTCCAGGAGATGGCCGAATCCAAGATCGCCCTGCACACGCAGGTGACCGAGCTGTCCACGCAGGTGGACGAACTCATCGAAACGAACACCACCCTGGCCGAGGAACGCACCCAGGCCTTCACCAGCGTCACCACGGAGGCCGCCGAGATGTCGCACATCTGCGGTTTCGACCTGGTCATGTAGGAGGGCCGCCATGCCGGAACGCTATGAAAGAACCTACGCCTTCTCCTCCCAGGGCGCGTCCGAAGACGCCTTCGAGGTGGTCCGCGTAAGCGGCGTGGAAGGGCTCTCCAGGCCCTACCGGTTCGACA
The DNA here is from genome assembly GCA_937934715.1 of uncultured Desulfovibrionaceae bacterium. Lineage (GTDB taxonomy): Bacteria > Desulfobacterota > Desulfovibrionia > Desulfovibrionales > Desulfovibrionaceae > CALGYO01. The sequence goes on from CALGYO010000055.1 coordinate 5,958, forward strand.
TCAGCCTCCTGTCCTCAAAAAAGGATCTGGATCTCGCAACCCTGGCCCAAAGCGCCTGCGTCTTCACCATGCGGCGCAAGGATGGGGATCTGCCCTTTCACGGCGTTCCGGCCCTGTTCGAAATGCGCAACGCCTTTCAGAATTTCGTGTTCTACCGGGTGGTCCTGGTCCCCAGGCTGTGGCGGCTGACGCTGACCCGGCACAACCAGATCTTCCTCGACAAGAACATCCAGGGGTTTCTGACCGACGCGCTCACGGACGGGGGGCTGACGGAGGACAGGGACTTCGCCTTCAAGCTCCAGAAATCCTACCCGGCCCGGGAATACGTCTGCCAGTACAAGGAGACCCATTTCAATTTCATCTCCCGCTGGATGGAGCGCGACGGGCTGTACTATTATTTCGAACAGCATCCGGCCGGGGAAAAGCTCATCATCACCGACTCGCGCGCCGCCCACCAGTCCATGACGGACGAACCCCTCAAATACCTGCCGCCCTCGGGGCTGGACTGGCCGGTGGGCGAGCAGGCGGTCAAGCGCCTGGCCCGGATTCGCGGCCAGGTCCCCCAAACGGCCTCGGTAAACGACTACAATTACCGGACCCCTTCGGCCAGACTCCACGGCCAGGCCGAGGTCAGCCCCAGGGGCCGGGGGGAGCGGCGGATTTTCGGGGAACACGTCTTCACCGAATCCGAGGCCGGCGCCCTGGCCAAGGTCCGGGCCGAGGAGCTGGCCTGCCGGGAAAACCTCTACGAGGGCTTAAGCAGCGTCCCCCACGTGCGCTCGGGTTATCTCATGCGCCTGACCGGCCATTTCCGCGATTCCATGAACCAGTCCTACCTGACCGTCGAGGCGCGCCACGAGGGCGGCCAGGAGGCCTATCTGGCCCAGGCCCTGGGGATTTCCCTGGCGGGCGCCCCGGACATGCCCTATTACCGCAACACGTTCACGGCCATCCCGGCCAACGTCCAGTACCGGGCCAGGCGCACGGCGGAAAAACCCCGCTTCTACGGCGTGATGAACGCCAAGGTGGACGCGGCCCAGTCCGGAGAATACGCCGAGCTGGACAGCCAGGGCCGCTACAAGATCATCCTGCCCTTCGACCTTTCCGGCCGCAAGGACGGCAAGGCCTCGTCCTACGTGCGCATGCGCCAGCCCTACGGCGGTTCGGACATGGGCGTTCACTTCCCCCTGCACAAGGGCTGCGAGGTCCTTCTGACCTTCATGGACGGCGACCCCGACCGGCCGGTCATCCAGGCGGCCGCGCCCAATCCCGAGCACAAGAGCCTGGTGTCCAACGAAAACAACACCATGTGCATGCTGACCACCGGCGGCGGCAACAAGCTGCACATCGAAAACAAGCAGGGCTCCGAGCGCGTGCTCATGCAAAGCCCCACCTCCAACAGCTGGGCGCGCTGCGGCCATCCCAACGACCCGGCCTCGGAGCGCGCCGACGATCAACTCGGCTGGAAGCTCAACACCAACGGAACCATGCTGGTCAGGGCCGGACTCTACAACGAGATGATCATCGGCACGGTGGAATGGGAGTACATCGGCAATTTCCACCAGTCGGTCCTGGGCGAATCCCTGACCGTGGAAGGGTTCCACAAGCTCCTGGGCCTGACCAAATCCGTGCAGATCAACCTCAAGACCCTGATCATGCGGGCCGTACGCGAGCGCCAGATCGGCGAACAGGTGGCCCTGGACGACGAATGCGTCATGCTGGCCGGGGAGCTCAAAAAAGTCCGGGCCAACGTGGACAAGATCGAACAGATGCGGAACACCCTGACGGGACAGCGGGACACGATCACCGGGACCAGGCAGCAGCTCGACGACATGAGGACCGCGCTCGAAGGGAACGTCAACACCCTGACTGAGCAGCATACGGCCCTGCGCCAGGAGGTGAGCCGTCTGGCCGGAGAGCGGCGCGCCCTCATCCAGGCCAAGCAGGAACTCGGCCAGGCGAACACCACCCTGGACGGCCAGAAGCAAACCCTGACCCAGCAAAAAACCCTGCTCGCCACAAACGAGACCGAGGCGGGCGTCCAAAAGCAGCGCCTGCACACCATGCATACGGAACTATGCGAAATGCATTCCATTATTACCGCTTTTCAGCAACTGGATTAAGGCGATGAAAATTACCAAGACGCGCGACCTGGCCTTTTCCTTCAAGCCCTACGGCGCGGCTGGGAAACGGTACGTGAGCCTAGCGGCCATGGCCTTTATCGACCTGACCGCCCCGGACGCGCCGCTCACCGAACAGGACATGTGGAAGGCCGTGCCCGGGGTCCTCGGCGATCCGCCCATCCTGGACGAGGGCATGCCCAAGATCCAGGGCGAGGTTCTGGCCGCGGGCGCGGCCTACGCCCCGCGTGGAGAGACCCGCAAGGCCCTGGCCGCGCGCATCCTGATCGGGAACGTGGAAAAGACCATTAACGCGTTCGGCGAGCGCTTCTGGCTGCCGGACGGCTCCATCAGCGAGCCCAGGCCCTTCTCGTCCATGCCCATCCGCTTTGACAACGCCTTCGGCGGCCCGGATTTCCCCCAGAATCCCAAGGGCAAGGGCATGGCGCCCGTGCGCCTGCCCGACGGACGCCAAGCCACGCCCCTGCCCAACCTGGAGCGGCCCGGCCGCATGATCGGCGCCCCGGACGACCGGCCGGAGCCCGCCGGATTCGGCCCCCTGGACATCACCTGGGCACAGCGGGCCGCCTACAACGGGACCTACGACCAGCGCTGGAAGGCGGAACGCTGGCCCGGACTGCCCGAGGACACGGATTTCAGGCTGTTCAACCGCGCCCAGAAGGACCAGTGGCTCCCCGGCTTTTTCAAGGGGAACGAATCCTTCGAGATCGAGAACATGCACCCGGACATGCCGCTCATCGCCGGGCGTCTGCCCGGGCTTCGAGCCCGGATGTTCCTGACCCTGTTCGACAATTACGCCCTGTACGGCGATCCGGCCACGTTCAGGGAACGTTTCGTGGAGGTCCCGGCCAGGCTGGAAACGGTCTGGTTCTTTCCGGGCATCCTGCGCGGGGCCCTCGTCTACCGGGGGTCCATCGAAAACCGGGACGACGAATGCCGGGACCTGATCCGGGCGTACCTGGCCTGGGAAAGGCCGGACGAGCGGCCGGGAACCATCGAGGAATACGCCGAAAAACAGCGCAAGGCCGCAAGCCGGGCCGTTCCCGTGGACATGACGCCTTTCAAGGAGGCCGGGAAGAAGATGGCCGGGGCCGTCAAGATGGTGAAAAACTCGCCCAAGACCCTGGCCGCGATCCGCGACAGGGCCATAAACGGCGCCCCCGCCATGCCCGTGACCCCGGAGGAGATGGCCGCCAAGGCCGAGGAGATCGCCTCCGCGAACATGGCCACGCTGGACAAGCTCGAAGCCGTGGCCAGGGATCTGCACGGCAAGTTCGGCCATCTGGCGGAAATCGACCTGGGCCGGTTCGACGCCATGCGCGAGACCGTGCGACAGGCCCTGGCCAGGAGCAAGGACGTGGCCGCCAACGTGGGCAAAGCCCTCGCCAAGGCGAACGCCAAAAAGGCGGACATCATCTCCCGGGCCAACGCCTTCATGGACAAGGCGCCGGGGCCGGAGGCTTTCGCCGCCCGGGGCGCGGACATAAGCGCCTTCAAGGAGCAGGGGCTCGACCTCGGCTACCGCTTCCCGGACAAGGAGGAGACCGGCGTCCCCTTCCACGACGCGGGCTTTCCCTTCGTGGTCGCCTGCCGCCGCAACCTGGAAGCCTCGCCCGAGGCCAGGGAGAAGCTCCGGCGCCTGGGGATCACGGACCCGCTGGCCCGGCGGGCCTGGCTCGGGCTCAACCCGGAGGACAAGCGGGAGCCGGGCGAGGCCTGGGGCCTGCCCAAGGCCCCGGACGGCGCGCCCGCCCCGTCCGTTCTCCTGCCCGCCGGTCTGGTCTTCCCCCGTTTCAAGGGGCCGTCGCTGACCAGGCTGCTCATCCGCCCGGCCGCGGCGCAAGGCGATTTCATCGCCTATGAGGGCGACCTTCAGGTTCCCGGATCGGATCAGTCGCTTTTGTACCTGCCGCCGCCCGATCCCGGCGCCCCGGACGGGAATTGCGTCCAGACGGCCGATGAACTGCAGGCCCTTTTTCTGGAAGAGGAAATCGGGGACGCCTGCGGCGTCTGCGTCCTGCCGGATCCCAAGGCCAAGCCCGGACCCGAGGCGGCCAAGGCCCTGGCGAACGCCACGGCCCTGGCCGTGATCCTGCCCCAGGGAACCTCTCTTTCCGGAGAACTGTGGGGTTCCTGGAAGGCCGCCTACCCCAAGGCCGTCCCGGTCATCCTGCCCAAGGGGCGCACGGTGTTCGAATCCCGGGCCGCCGGAGCGGACATCCGCACCATCATCATGGAGGCCCTGCCCGGCGCCTTCGCGGCCAGGCACGCCATCGAGCCGGGGCTCCCCAAGCCCGGGGAGAAGCCGTCCGGCTCGCCCATCCCGCCCCTCGTCTTTCCCAAGCTCGACATGGCCGGGGCCGCCTCTTCGGCCATGGACGCCAGAAAGGCCCAGGCCGAACCGCTCAAAGCCGAGCTCACGGCCATGAAGAAACGGATCGAGGAGCAGGCGGCGGCGGACATGGCCAAGCACGGAACGACCTTGCAGGAGACGCTGGCCAAGGCGGCCGGGGATTCCGGCAAGTCCCCGGCCGAACGCATGGGGGACCCCGTGGGCAAGCTCATCGCCGAGCGCGACCGCCACGCCGCCATGGGCGCCCTGACCCCGGAACTCGAGGCCAAATTCGCCGAGACCATCCAGAAGACCAAGGCGACCATGGAACGGGCCGAGACGAAGTTCCACGAAGGCATGGCCAAGATCGCCGCTTCCAAGGAGACCTTCGCCAAGGCCAAGGCCAAGATCGCCGAAAAGACCATCCCGGGCATGTCGCTCGACGACATGCGCGCGGCGGGCATCGATCCGGACCTGGCGAGGGTCATGACCCGGACCGAGGTGCTGGAGCGCTATAAGCTCGGACTGTCCTTCGCGAAACGCAACCTGACCGGACTCAACCTGTCCGAGCTGGATCTTTCGGGCATCGACCTGTCCGAAGCCATCCTCAAGAATACGGATTTCTCCTGCTCCGTGCTGGACGGGGCCAACCTTTCCAAGGCCATCGCCCCCAAGGCCAATTTCTCAAAGGCCTCCCTCCACAACGCCAACCTGACCATGAGTCTTTTCATGGGCGCCAACCTGCGCAAGGCCAACCTGTGCGAAGCCGTGTTGCGCCAGACCGCCCTGCGGGAGGCCGATCTGACCAAGGCCGACCTCTCGGGGGCCAAGCTCGCCATGGCCGTCCTCTCCAAGGCCAAGCTGCGCAAGACCCGGTTCGCGGACGCCTCCATGACCCTCACCCTGTTCGAGGGCTCGGACATGTCCAAGACGGATTTCGCCGGCGCCAGCCTGCACAAGACCGTCTTCCGGAACCTGACCATGGACCGGACGGATTTCACGAAGGCGGGCCTTGAATCCGTCACCTTCTCGGGCGTGACGGGCGCGGGGGTCCTGTTCACGGAAGCGGACATGCGCAAATTCCGCATGGGCAAGCAGTGCGCGATGGCGGGGACGAATTTCAGGAAGGCCGACCTCATCGAGGCCTGCCTGCGCGAATCGGACATCTCGAGCTCGGATTTCAGAGGCGCCCGCCTCGACCACGCCATGATCGAGCTGTGCGACGCCAAGGGGGTCATCCTCAACCGGGTCTCGGCCAGGCGCGCTTCCATCATCAAGACCGATCTGGCCGGGGCGGACATGTTCGGGCTGAATCTCTTTCTCGGCTCCCTGCGCAAGTCCCGGCTGACCGGCGCCGACCTCGGCCATTCCAATCTCTACGGGGTGGACTTCTTGCATTGCGTGGTGGGCGAGACGATTTTCACGGGCGCCAACCTCAAACGAACCCCGCTTTACGGGAACACGGACGCGCTCAAATGAAACGGGACGACGTTCTGGCGGATATCGCCGCCAACAAGACCCTGTCCGGGGATTTCTCCGGGGTGAACCTGTCCGGCGCGGACCTCACCGGCGGCCGCTTCTGGGGAGCGGACCTCTCGGGCGCGGACCTTTCCGGCGCCAACATCCAAAAAACCGGATTCAAGGACTGCGCCATGCGCGGCGCGAAGTTCGCGGGCACGGACCTGACGAAGCTCGATCTTCGCGGGGTGGACCTCTCGGGCGCGGATTTTCGCGGAGCCGTCATCTTCATGACCAATTTCTCCAAGGCCGACCTGACCCAGGCGAATTTCTCCGAGACAGCCGTCAGATGGGCCATCATGCAGCGCTCGAACCTGACCCAGGCCGATTTCACCAAGGCCAAGGTGGAAAAGCTCCTCCTGCAATGGGCCACGCTCGCCCGGACCGACTTTTCCGGCGCGGACCTCGTGCGCATGGTCATCCTGGAGACGGACCTCACGTCCGCGCGCTTCGCCGGGGCCTCCTTCTTCAAATGCGTGCTGCGCAAATGCGACCTGCGCCAGAAGGATTTTCGCGGGGCCGCTTTTTCCACGGTCCTTGCCGACGAATGCGACCTTTCGGACGCGGATTTCAGCGGCGCAAACGCGGGCATGTGCAATTTCAGGAAAGCCAAGCTCAACCGGGCCAAATTCGTGAACGCCTCGGTGAAAAACGCCATGTTTCTCGAAGCGTCCCTGCAAAAGACCGATTTCACAGGCGCCGACCTGGAACAGTCCTTTTTCGGCCAGGCCGACCTGGCCGGAACCGTGTTCACCGGCGCCAGGCTCAAATCCGCCGGATTCCCTCAGGCGGGCTGCCGGGGTACGATTTTCAAAAACGCCGGTCTGTCCTACGCCGATTTCACCCGGGCGGACCTGACCTTCGCCGATTTCTCCGGCGCGGACCTCACCATGGCCAAGCTGCACGGGGTTCTGGACGAGAACACGTTCTGGGACGAGGCCAAAACCGTCAAGCTGCGCGGACACGATCCCGACCTGGAAGAGGCCGAGACCTGGACCCCGCCCGCGTAGACGAAAAAAGGGACACGATCATGCCAAACGCCGCGAAAACCCTCGAACCGGCCTGCCCGATCCTGACCTACTGCGCGGTCAGGGGATGTCTTGACGGCGTCTACCTTCTGACCTCGGATTCCGGAGAATTCCGGGCGGCCCGGGCCGCGGGCTGCCTGCTGGAGCCGCGCCGGGGCGACCTGGTACTGGCCTCTGACGATCATTCGGGCCAGGCCTTCATCCTGTGCGTGCTGCGCCGGGACGAGGAGGCGCCCGGGGTCATCGCCTACCCCGGCGATCTCGCCATCAAATCCGGCGGGGACCTGACGCTGGACGCCGTGCGAAACGCCGGCCTGAGCTGCGCCGAAACCATGACCCTGGCGGGCAGACGGGGCGAGGCCGCCTTTGAAAAGGCCTCCCTTCTGGCCAGGGCGGCCTCGGTCAAGGCCAAGACCCTTTCGGTCGTGGCCAGGACGGCCGAGCAGATCTTCTCCCGGTTCACCCTGCGCGCGGACAACGCCGTCCGTCTGACCAGGGAGCACGAGGAGGTCCAGGCGGGCAGCGCCCGCTATCTGGTGGAGGACCAGCTGACCATGCATGCGAAAAACGCCGCGCACATCGCCGAGGATCTGATCAAGATCGACGCCGGAGAAGTGCATCTGGGATAACGAGGCCGGTCCGGGACGGCCCGGACCAAAAAAGGAGGACGGTCATGTTCATGCTGACCCTGGGAGCGGGAATGGATATGGGCTTTCCCGACGTGTGCAAGACGCCCATGCCGCCGGTGGGGGAACCGGTTCCCATTCCCTACCCCAACATCGCCATGTCGGCCACCACGGCCCCGGCCGCCTACAACGTGCTCACCGACGCCATGCCCACCATCAACCAGATGTCCGAGGGGCTGGTCTCCGTGGGCGACGAGCTCGGCATCGAGCTCGGACTCATCGACGAGGACATTTCCGGCGGAACCACCTACATCGTGGGCTGCGTCACCATCATGATCGAAGGCGTCCCGGCCCAGCGCCTGACCAGCGTCACCGGGCAAAACGCCATGGGCGAAATGCCCAACTGTCCCGGGGACTGCGTCTGCCCCAGCCAGGCCACGGTTCTGGCCCTGGGCTGACGTTGCGCCTCGCCCTGATACGGCTTATCGTTTCCGGCAATGCTCCCGGCCGCGTCCCGGCGCCGCCCCGGCCCCGGAATGCGCCCGCTTGAACCCGATCGCGCCGCGAGGCGCGGCCAGCAAGGATCGCCCATGTCAAAGACCATCTGGATCACCTCGCTGACCAAGGACGAGAAAAAGGCCTCCGCCCTTTTCGCCACGATCCACAATTACGGCCTGGCCACCAACGGCCATTTCTGGGTGGACGATCTGGAGAAGATGGCCTGGTCCGGCCCGGCGGAGAATCTCTTGAACCCGGATACGGCCGTCTGGCTCATCACCGGCGCGGCCGAGGATTTCGCCAAGGAAAGCATACGCAAGGGGCTGTCCCTGCTGGCCCTTCTGGTGGCCGGGCAGCGCGGCCACGGCTTTCCCACCATCATCTCCCCCTTTCCCGGCGAGGCCGATCCTGGAGATCTTCCGGCGGCGCTCAAGGGCGCGGAACGCGTTTCCCAGGCCTCCCTCGGCGCCAAGCTCGCCGCCAAGGCCAACATCCCCTGGAAGCCCGAGCCTGCGGACTACCGCCTGAAGCTCTACCCCTTGCCCGGCCTGGGGCTGTGGTTCGAGGCCGGGCCGGCCGGGGACCATGCCTGGACCGGGGCGCTATTCGGCGTAAACGGCGCGGACATCGCCGCCCACGGAGTGGGGCCGGAAGGGAAAATCCCCGAACGCTCCACCTTGCAGTACCCGTTCAAAGGCATGAAGCTCACGGCCGGGGAACGCGAATACCTGGCTTGGGGCCTGTCCAACCCGGTCACGAGCGCGGATTCCTATTTCGTCAAGGTCACGGCCGCGCCCTCGGCCCTCCTTTTCGGCGAGTTGCCCCAGGGGGAGGAGCCGGAGCTCTATTCCCTGAGCCTGATCTAGGGGCGCGTCCTCGAAGAAGGCGCATCCTTTTTTCGAGGATACGTGGTTCCTGTACGTATTCTTCCTGAAAAGACGGCGGCGTTGTCCCGGACGCGCCGTACGGGCCAGGGCGCGGCGCCGCATGACAAGCCAGGGCGCCCATTCCAGAGCGCGGCGAGCGGGCAAGGACCTTGTTTTCAGGCCGCCGCGCAGGTTCGGCCCCACGGCGCGAAACAACCAACGCCTCGCCAAGCGCGCTCCGCGAGGCGTTTTTTGTCCTGAACGCCGCAGCCGGACCTTTCCGGGCGGTCCCAGGCCAAAAGCCCCGTCCTCCCGGCTTTCGCGGCGTTCGCCCTACCAGAGGAAGGAAAAGGCGATGGACTGGGTCCCGAGCCCCAACGACGGCGTCGGCCTGAAGCGTATCGCCAGCCTGACGCCAGGACGTTCCCCGCCCTCCCCGGCGCCTTGGCCGGGCGCCGCCGCTTCGGCCTCGATGGAAAGCTCCCCCGGGGCGGCGTGGCCCGTGTGTTCGAAAAACAGGTTGAAGCGCATTTCCAAAAGTCCGGCCAGTTTGTCCAGATTCCCTTTTTCCGCCGCGTCCTGAAGCCGCTCGTCCGCCCGGCTGGCGAAGAAAAAGCCCAGGACCCTGCTGAGAAAAAGCCCCATGGCGAAGGTGGAGCCGTCAACCGCCACGGGACGGCGGAAAAAGGCCGCATCCCCGCCGGACTTGCTCCCAAGCGGCATGAACCCCGCCTTGCCGAAGTCGAGCAGCTGGTCGTCCGACAACAGGACCTCCACGCAGGCCGCGCGTCCTCCCCGCACGGTCACGGCCAGATCGTCGAGAATCACCCCCCCGCCCACGCCGAAAAGATGGGGCCAGCCGTTCACGCGAAAACTCCGGGCCACGGCCGCGCCCAGGGCGTAGACCGGAGACGCCCACAAAGGCTCGGACTCGGAGAAGGGAACGGGTCTGGCGGGATTCTCCGGGCCATAGGCGGGCCGCAGGGCCATGCGGTTGAACAGCGCGGCCAGCATGGCGCCCTCGGGAGCGGCCGCGAGCTTGCGCCATTTGGCGAAGGAGGGATCGGCGATCGCCGTGGACGGATAGCCGATGCGGCTCGCTTCGCTCCAGTCCTTGAGATGGAAGAAGGACGGCGACAGTGCGGCCCCGCATGGCGCAACCAGGGTCTGCGCCGTCTCGGCCAGGACTTCCCACACGGCCATGCGGGCCGGGGCCGCGTCGAGAAAGGCGTCCACCAGGAGCATCCCGGGCGGGGTCTCCCCGAAACGCCGGACCACGGCGGTCAGCGCGTCCACGAGGCCGTCCCGTTCGGCGCAAACGAGCGACAGGCCGAAGGGCGAATCCCTGTCCGCGTTTTGCAGGATGAAGCGGGCGCCCCTCCAGGCGGTCTCGGCGGCCCGGAAATCCGGATCCGCGAAAACGGCGGCCAGGATCTCCCCCGCCAGGGCCAAAAGACCCCGTTTCCAGGAGGCGGCCAGTCCCGACAGGGAGCTCGGCGCGGGCGCCGCCCCGGGCGCCGCCACCATGTCGAGGATGGCGTCTATGGCTCCGGCGGACGGGCCCGCGTCCTTCGCAGCGGACGGCGCTGCGGGCGAGGCCTCCGGACCGCTTCCGGCGGGCAGGGAAAAATCCAGGGGCAGGGGCCCGAAATCCTCGCCCAGCGCCCTGGCCATGTCCGCCAGGGTCAGCCCTTTGCCGGGCGCCTCGTCCACAAAGGCCGCCGCGCGAAGGACAGCGGCCAGCTCGGGGCAGTTTTTGGCCACGTTGGCGGGCTTGAAGTCCGCAAGGCGCGAAACGGGAACGGAAACGGTCATGCGCGGCCAGACGCCCTCGGGCATGGCCACGGCGAAGGTCCCGGCAAGCTTGTCCGCGGCCTGGTCCAGATCGTCCAGGGTCCGCGCCTCGGCGAAAGAAACCCCGTCTGGTCCCGCCGCTGGACCGAACGGCGCGACCAGCGCGGCCAGATATGCCGCTTCATTGACAAACATAGGGACCTCCTTCATAGTTTGCGCATCCTGTGAGACAGCTTGCGCTCCTTTGCGGACGGGCCTCCCCTTCCGGCGCAGAGGCGGCTGCGCCCCGCCCGGACGGGCGCGAAGGGGATAACCTTTGGGCTTAAGCTTTGCGTAACGCTCCAACGAAAATCTTGCACCACAAAAAAAGCCGTCCCCGCTTTTTTGCAGCCCCCAAACGGCCGGGAAAACAATCGCTCGCCGTCTCTTTGGCCGCCCTGGCCCTGGCCGCCCTGCTGATTCTCCCCCTTGCGGGCTGCGCCAGCCTGGAAAAAGGCTGGCAATCCGTGACCCAGGCCTTCACGTCCGGCAAGAAAAAAGACGCGGCGGCCGAAAAGAATGTTACGCCGGGCGAGACCGCAAGCGGCGCCCCGGCCATGACCCCGGAGCAGGAGCAGGCGGCCATACGCGCCGAGGAGGACGCCGGCGCGGCGGCCTCTTTGGGCGAATCCCCTCCGGCGGGAAACGCCCCCTCCGGCGCGCTCCCGGACGCAAGCGTCGCGGCCGAAGAGGATGCGGGCGCAAAGCAATCGCTGGGAGAAACCGGTGAACCGGCTTCGTCCCAGGGACCGGTCCTGCCGGTAACCGCCGCCTCGCCCCACTCCATGCCCGCGTCCAAATCCCGGGGAAGCGGCTGGCTCAGCCGGGCGTACGACTATGTGTCGGGCTGGTTCGGTTCGGGAAAACCCCAGGGGGGAGACGCGGACGCGGCCCGGACCGGGGAAGCCCCCAACCCTAACGAGTTGGGCGGACCGGGCGAACTGGGCGGGCCAGGCGAACTGGGCGGGCCGGGCGAGCCGGGCGCCGAGGGCGAACAGGCGGCGGGCGGCGCCCCTGATGCGGCCGTTTCGGAACGGACCCTGGCGGAAGCGTCCGCCAAGGCCCAGGCCCCCTTTCCGCCCAAGGCCTCCCCCCCGAGCCCCACAGCGCCCGCGAAAGCGGCCCCGTCTCCCGCTCCGGCAAGCCCCGCCCCAAAAAAACAGGCCGCCGCCCCCACCCTGAACAAGGAAGAAGCCGAGGCGAAAACGACGCAAGCCGCTCCGGCCGCCGCCCCGGCGGCTCCGGCGCCAGGCGCCGCCGGGAACGGACCCGAGGAGGACGCGATTTCCCCGGAAGAGGCCGCGGCCCAGAATCTGGCCGGGGACCCGGCCCTGGCCTTTTCCGAGGACCAGGCGCCAAAGGGGCCGGAAGGGGCCAAAGCCGGGGGCGCGGACGGCGCGGACGCGGCGGGCAAGGCCCCGGAACAGGTTCGCTACGACCTCAACATCCAGCACGTGGACATCGGCATGCCGCTCAACCAGTTCGGCAAGGATCTGGCCGTCATCCCGGCCCGCGATGGGCGCCGCTCGATCGGCCTCAACGGCGTGAACGCCTCCGAGGCTTTTTTCCCTGGAAAGAATTTCAAGAATTTCAAGCTGGAAGCCAAGATCGACTTCAATTTCCCCATCCACGAGGGGGGCTCTGTCAAGGCCGACCTCCTGTCCCTGCGCCTGGGGGCCAGCGCCCGGCGCAAACTCACCGCGAGCATCACCCAGGGCGAGGCCGAGCCGCCCATGGTCACCTTCTCCCTGGGCGGCCCCAAGCTCGCCCCGGACATGTACTGCGCCGAAAAGCCCATGCGCTGGAAAGAGGACATGCCCGACGCCGTGACCGCGCTCACGGTGACCAAGGAGGCCGGGTCCCTGCGATTCGAATACGACGGGGAGCTGGCCTGCATCTCGCCCCTGGACCCGAGCCTGCCGCTTAGGGATTTCTCCACCAATCTGAGCGCCCAGACCCTCATCTACGGCCTGTCCCTGACCAAGCTGCCGGACAGCGACATCCCGGGCGTCCCCAACGACCGGGCCTCCCTGGTGGCCAGCGAGGCCATGGACGGCCAGCCCTTCCCGGCCAAGGAGATCGAACACAAGCCCGGGGTGACCAGCATCGATCTTTCCCGCATGAGCCCGGGCACGCCCATCGGCAAATTCGGCCAGAATCTCATCGTGTTAAGCGACGAGGAAGGCAAATACGCCGCCTCCACCTCGCCCCAGGGCTCCAACGTCATCTTCCCGGCCGAGGCGGGCGAGGATTTCTCCGTGGACATCCTCATCAAGAACGCCTTCGCCCTGAGCGAACGCCCGGGCTACACCAGCCGCTTCTTCCTTTTCACCGTGAACTACAAAAACGGCGTCAAGGAGGTCTATACCATCAACCTGACCCGGGACGACGAATACGTCTGGCACAGCCGGTTCTTCATCTCCCGGAGCGGACCGGACATGATGTCCTGGACCACGGCCACGGATTACCGTCCGTGGGACAACTCTCTCGACTTCAACGAGTACAAGGTGATAAAGGAGAAGGGCCTGGTCCGGTTCTTCTACAACGGGGAATTCATCCGCAACGAGATGAGCAAGGGAACCGCCTTCGAATCGGTCAAGGTCAACCTGCGGGACAAGGCGAGGCTCTACGACATCCTGGTGCGCGATCTGGCCGTGGCCGGAAAAACGCCGGAGAAAAAACCCGGGGTCAAGGAGCGTTCGCTTCAGAAAGGCTTGGACAAAAAGCCCGGACAAGAGACCGCGCCGGAAAAGGGAGGGGACAATGGTTAAAAAATCCATCGTGTTCCTGGAGCTGGCCGCCATATTGTACCTCGGCCTGCTCATCGCCGGTCAGTTCAATATCGCGCCGCAGGACGCCAGGCTGATCGACCGGACCAAGCCCCTGTGGTTCATGAACCCCTGGCGGCCCTCCCATGACAACGCCGCCCTGACCCCGCCCTCCCAGCCCCTGGACGCCGGGTCCGAACCCGCTTTCGCCGACGGCCCCAGGACGTCCGAAGGCCTGACCGAGGCAGAGCGGGACTACGTGCTCTCCCCGGCCCCGGCGCTCAACGCCGTCATTTCCGGACTCGAGGAAAAGGACGTGGAGCGGACGGATTCCGTGCTCATCCCGGGAGAGCGCGAAAAACCCGCGCCCGAGGTCCGCAAAAAGACCGAAAAACGCCCGGCTCCCAAAAAAGCCCCAGCCCCCGGCCCCATCCGCATCACCAGCCTGTCCGTGGTTCCCACGGCAAACGGGGCCATCCTCAAGGGCTTCACGTCGGCCCCGGCGGCCCGGGTGGAGCTTCTGACCACCACCAGCCCGCCGTCCATGGTCCTTGAGCTCTACGGCCAGTTCGCCGCGTTCGACGGCAAGGTCAGCGTGCCGCCCAACAAGATCTTCAAAGGCGTGAAAACCGAACTGACCGGCGACAAGATGCGCATCATCGGCGTCATGCTCACGAACAAGGCCTACGTGGCCCCCGTGTCCACGCCGGAAAGCATGGACGAATTCGCGGTGGAGATGACCTTGAGCTCCGCCGGTCAGCCGAATTTCGAGCTTCCCGGGAACTGACCCTCCCCGGGTTTTCCCGGCCGGGAGCGCCCGCGCCGCGCCCAACGGCTTCTCCCGGCCCAGTGGATCCACGCCGGGCAACGCCCCGACAAGCGCCAAGGAGCGACCATGAACCAGGTCCAGAGCATCGCCTGCTCCCTCTGTATTTCCGGCTTCCCCGACGACGCGTTCCAGGTGGTGGATTTCTCGGGCGAGGAAGGAATCAGCAAGCCCTATTCCTTCACCCTGACCCTTATGAGCATGGACGCGGCCGTGAGCCCCTCCAAGGCCCGGGGAAAGGGCGCCGTCTTCACCATCGAAGCGGCCACCGGAAGCAACAGCTTCCACGCCATGATCTTCTCCTTCAAGCGCATCCGCTCCCTGGAAGGGGTCGCCTTCTACCGCTGCGTCATCGGCCCCAAGCTGGCCATCCTGGGCCTGTCCCAGCATTCCCAGGTCTTTCTCGACCAGACCATCCCGCAAATCATCGAATCCACGCTCCACCAATGCGGGGTCAAGGAGACGGAGTTCCGGCTCCAGACAAGCTACCCGCAGGAGGAATACGTCTGCCAGTTCAACGAGACCTTCCTCAACTTCATTTCCCGCTGGATGGAGAAGCTCGGCATCTACTATTTTTTCGAGAGTTCGAAGTCCGGCGAGAAGCTCATCATCACGGACACGAAAATCGCGCATACGCCCGTCTCCGAAAAAAAGTTCCAATACCTTTTACAATCAAACCTGGACGTTTCGGAGCGCAATCTCAAGATTTTCGACATGGAGCTTGAATCCAGCATCATTCCCGAGAGCATGACGCTCAAGGATTACAACTACATGCACCCCTCGACCAATCTGGAGGCCAAGACTTCCGTCTTCGAGGAAGGCATGGGCGAGGCCTACCATTACGGCGATCACTACCTGACCGCCCAGCAGGGCGAAGCCCTGGCCAAGATCCGGGCCGAGGAACGCCTGTGCGAGGAAACCCTGGCCCATGGCGAAAGCACGGTCCCGCTTTTCCGGTCCGGCTTTTATATGAGCGTACAGGGGCATCCCATGGACGAGGTCAACGCCACGTTCCTCCTGACCAGCGTCAGGCACCAGGGCCGCCAGAACCTGCCCCAGGCCGCCGGGCTGACGGACCGGCTCTACCCGGGCGAGGCCGAGGACTCCTACCGCAACGTCTTCACCGCCCTGCCCTCCAACCGGCAGTTCCGCCCCGCGCGCCGGGCCAGGATGCGGCGCTTCCACGGGGTGATCAGCGCCTTCATCGACGCCTCCGGCTCCGGCGAATACGCCCAGCTCGACGAATACGGCCGCTACAAGGTGATCCTGCCCTGGGACCTGGCCCAGCATCCGCCGGGCAAGGCCTCGGCTTTTCTCCGCCTGGCCGAGCCGTATGCCGGTCCGTATTACGGAATGCACTTCCCATTGCACAAGGGAACAGAGGTTCTTTTGTCGTTCATCGACGGCAACCCGGACCGGCCCCTCATTTCCGGCTCGGTGCACAACGCCGAGAACCGGAACATGATCAACAACCAGGAAGAGCCCTACAGCGTCATCAAGACCGCCGCGAACAACCAGACGCTCTGGGGAGACGAGAAAGGCAAGGAATGCATGTGCCTCTCCTCGCCCGTGGCCAATTCCTCCGTTTCCCTGGGCACGACCAGCAACGGCAAGCAGGGCATCGCCGAAACCACGGACGGGCAGTATCTGCGCTTTTCCACCGACGCCAGCACGGAAGTGACCATGGGATCCAGCAACGAAGTGGTGATCGGCCAGAAAGGGGAGTTCGCCTGCGGCGCGTCTTTCGAAATCTCCGCAGGCGCCAAGGCCGGATGCGTGGTGGGATCGGAGGTGGCCTGGAATTTCGGCGGCAAGGCGGAAATCGGCTCTGAAGCCGTGGAAATCCACGAAGAAAGGACCATCGCCTCCTTCACCTCCCTCAATCTCTCCGGCGGGACGAATTCGGCGTTCAAAGAATCGCTCCAATCCCTGCAAAAGATCTGGGCGGCCCTGGTGGCGGCCAACGTCACGGCGGCCCTGGCCATGGGGCTGCAGAACCACTGCGGCCAGGGGCTGTCCAAGCCCTGGGAGATCAGCGTCACCTCCCTGGAAGCGGCGGCGGCCGTGGCGCTTGGAATCAAGCTTTCCAAGGATATCAACGAAGCGGGGGATAAGCTCGAAGAGGCGGACAAGGCGGGTCAGATCACCTTGGACGAACACGGGATAACGGGGTACGCCAACAATACGGTGGATTTTCCCAACGCGACCGTCCAGTTTACCGTACGCGACGACACGAAGGCGTCCACAAGCTCCAACTCCTTCAAGATGACCCAGCCCCGGGCCACGCCGGACTACAACTACATTCAGATCGAGAACAAGCTCGCCGCCAACACGGCTTCCATGAAGTTCACCAAGGGCGAAACCATCGCCATCACCGCGCCAGGCGCGAGCGTGAACATGACCGGGAGCGTGGACGCCGCCAAAATCGAGATCGCCGCCAAGGGGACCGATCCCAATCCCATGCAGCTGACGGTCAATCCCGCCGAATGCAGCGTAAGTTGCGGGACCACGCCGTTCAAGATCGCCCGGGCCGGGGATTCCGCCAACATAACGCTGCAATCCGGGAAAACGGAGTGCGACATCTACCCCACGGCGGTCGGAATAAAAACGACGTTTCTGACCTTCAACGCGAAACAGACCAGCATCCGGGGCGACGTCATCAAACTCGGCGAATAGGCGGCGCGCGCATGAAACGCATCAAAGACCACCGCATCTCCCTGCTCTCGCGCACCACGTTCTATCACCGGCAGCGCCTGATGCATCTGCGGGCCATGGCGGCCTTCGACTTCGGCGGCCCCGACGCCCTCCTGCCCGAGGCCGAGGCCTGGATGGAGCTGGACAAGGCCCTGGGCGCCCGGCAGACCGACATCGGCTTTTGCAAGGAGCGCGGGGAGTTCCTGGTCGCCGGCGCCTGCTATGTCCCGGGCGGAACCCCGGCGCCCGCCTGTCCGGTCAGCGTCCGGGTGGGGCCGGTGGAAAAACGGCTGAACGTATTCGGAGACCGGTATTTCACCGCCCTGGGCGTCAAGGGTCCCGAACCCTTCGCCGTCATGCCGCTTACCTGGGTGAACGCCTTCGGCGGGCCGAGCGACCCGAGAAATCTTCGGGGCAAGGGCATGGATCTTGTGGAAAACCGGCTGGGCGAGCGCATCCGGCCCATGCCCAACGTGGAATATCCCGGCGCGCTCATGGCCTCGCCCTCGGACGCGCCCCCGCCCGCCTGCTTTCTGCCCCGGCGTCCGCCCTGTCTGGTGGATTACAGGACCTGCGGGACCTTCAACGAGCGCTGGCGGGTGGAGACCTGGCCCTTCGCGCCGGACGATTTCGACCTGGACAACCTCAACCAGGCCACGCCGGACCAGTGGCTCAACGGCTATTTCCTGGGGGGCGAGGAGATCGAAATCCGCAACATGCATCCGTCCGAGCCCCTGTTGCGCTCGCGCCTGCCCCGGCTGCGCGCCCGCCTGATCGTCCGGCGCCGGGCCATGGGCCGCCTCATCGTCAGCGACATCCCGGCCAACCTGGACACGGTCTGGCTCTTTCCGGACAGCAAGCGCGGCCTGTGCGTCTGGCGCGGCTTCACCTCGGTCATGGACGAGCGCTGTTCGGACATCGCGGCCGTGTTGGCCTTCGTGGAGCCCATGGACGAGCCGCAACGGCCCCTTTCGTTCTACGACCCGGAATACGCCTCGGAAATCCCGCCCACGGCCTATCTGAGCGCCCCTCCGGCCTACGCCGCGCCCAAAACCTCCGAGACCCCGCGCGCGGAGCCCGCTTCCCTGACGGCGACCGGCGGCCAGACGGCGGCCGGGACGGCGCCGCGCCCCGCCGGATCGGCCGGAACCTGCGATTCGGCCGCCCTGGAGACCGCCGAGGCCGCCCTGTGCCAGGTCATCCGGATCATGGAGCGCCAACTGCACGAGCTGGGGCTCCTCCCGGGAGAGCCCGCCCCGGCCCCGGCGCCCGACGCCCTGGGCCTTTCCTGCCAAAGCCTGCTCGACGCCCTGGACAAGACGGACGGCCTGCATCCCGGCCAGACCGAGGCCATGCGTGACGCCCTGGCCCGGCTGCTCGCGGATTTCGAGGTCGAACGCCAGCGCCATGCCCCGGTCCAGCCAGAACCCCCGCAGCCCCCGGAGCCCGACTCACCGCCCGCCGCCCCCGATTCCGCCCTGACCAGGGACGCGGTTCTCTCCCGCCACGCGGCCGGGGAGGATTTGACCGGACTCGATCTGACGGGCCTGGATCTCTCCCGCGCCAACCTCGCGGGCGCCCGCTTGAGCGGCGCCGTTCTCGCGGCGGCGAATCTTTCCCGCGCGGACCTGTCCGGCGCCAACCTGACCGGCGCGGACCTGACCGGCGCCCGGGCCGAGAGCGTGAACGCGGCCGGGGCCGACCTCTCCGGGGCCATGGCGGGCGGTCTCTTCGCCCCATGCGCCGATTTCACCGGCGCCAACCTCGCCCAGACCGACCTGTGCGAGGCCCATTGCGACGGGGCCGTCTTCGCGCAAGCCGTCCTGTCCAGGACCGTGTTCACGCAAGCGAGCCTGGCGGGCTGCCGCTTCGACGGCTGCGCCGGGGAGAAGGCGGACTTCACCGGCGCCCGGGCCGCGGGCGCCTCATTCGTGAAAGCCGCCCTGAGCGGCGCGGATTTTAGCGGCGCCGGTCTGGAAAAGGCCTCGTTCCAGGAGGCCCATGCGCCGTCGATCGGTCTGCATCAGGCCAAGGCCATGGGCGCCTCGTTCAAAAACGCCGATCTTCGTGGCGCGAAATGCGCGGGGGACGGCGATTTCCGGCAGGCCGACTTCACCGGCGCCCGTCTTGAGGAAGCGGTCATCATGAAAAGCCAGGCCGCGGACGCCATCCTCGCCCACGCCTGCCTCGACGGCGCGATCCTGACCCAATGCCTGCTCATGCGCGCCGTCTTAAACGGCGCCAGCGCAAAGAAAGCCTGTCTGGACGGAGCGGACCTGGACGGAGCCGGCCTGCGCGAGGTCAATTTCTTCAAGGCCTCCCTGCGCCGGGCCAAGCTTTACAACTGCGATCTTCGCGACGCCAACTGCTTCAGCGTGGATTTCTACCAGGCGGCCATGCGCAGCGCCCGGCTGGAGGGCGCCAACCTCAAACGCACCATCCTGGCCGGATGGAGCCCGGAAAGGATCTGACATGGGCCTGGACCCCAACAGCCTGCGCGCATCGCTGAAGGACAGCCCCGCCCTGGAGACGCTCGACCTGAGCGGGCTGGACCTGGAGGAACTCGATTTTTCCGGCAAGGCCCTCCGCCAGATCCGTTTCGCCGGGGCCAGACTCAAGGGCGCCAATTTCGCCGGGACCGTCTGCCGCGAAACGGATTTTACCGGCGCGGACCTGTCCACGGCCTCCTTCAAGGGTGCGGACGTCTCGGAGTGCCTTTTTGAGGGCGCGAACCTTTGCGGCGCGAATCTGTCCGACGCGACGTTCACCCGGGCCGACCTGCGCGACGCCAGGCTGTGTTCCTGCGCCTGCCGGGGAACGCTGTTTCGCCACGCCAACCTGACCGGGGCGGACATCGCGGGCTCGGACCTCACGGGGGCGGACGCCTCGGGCGCGCTGTTTCCCGGTCTGCGCCTGGACGGGGCGCATTTCCACACGGTCAATTTCAGCAAGGCCCACCTGACGGGAGCCGCCCTGCCTGGCGCGTTTTTCGAGGACTGCGAGCTGTTCTTGACCTTCCTCGACGGCGCGGACCTGACCCAGGCCCGCTTTGCCGCCTGCCGCACGGCCCAGGCATGCTTCACCGGGGCGAAGCTCACGGACGCCCGGTTCGAAAACGCGGCCTCGAACCACGCCGTTTTCCGGGGGGCCGACCTGTCCCGGGTCACATTGGCCGGGGATTTCACCGGCGCGGATTTTAACCAGGCCGCCCTCGCCGGGGCCGATCTGTCCGGCGGCCGGTTCGAGCGGGCCTTTTTCCGCCAGGCCGAGGCGACGGGCGCCAGACTGACGGACGTGAATTTCCGCTTCGCGGACTTTTCCCACGCGACGCTCACAGGCGCCATGGCCTCGCGCTCGGACTTTCACATGGCAAGGCTCCATATGATCCGCGCCCAGGGGACGGATTGGACGGACGCCGCCCTTCTGGGCGCGCGCGGCCAGGACAAGGACCTGGCCGAAGCCGAGAACTGGCGTCCCAAGGGCCTCGTTTAACCAGTAAGGAGACGCGCATGAACGCCATGCCGCACCAAGATCATGAAACGGACCAGGCGCCGCGCCTGCGTTTCGCCACCGTGGCCGGACCGGCCAGAGACGGCTTCCTGGCGGCCACCGGGGAGGGCCTGCGTCTTACCCAGCGCGCCGCCGCATGCCTGCTCGCCCCGGAAGCCGGGGACCGCGTGCTTTTGGCCGAATCCGCCGAAGGGCCGTGCTACATCCTGGCCGTGCTGGAGCGAGCCTCCCAGGATCCGGGAACCGTGGGCCTGGCCGAGGGCCTGACGCTCACGGACGGCCGGGGCGCCCTGCGCCTGGACGAGGACGGGGTGCGGATCGAGTCCGGGACGCGCCTGGCTCTGGACGCCCCGGAAATGACGCTGGCCGCCGAAAACGCTTCGATAACGGCCAAACGCCTGACGCTCACGGGGGAAATCCTGAAGACAGCCTTCAGCGCGGCCACCCGGGTCCTCGGCGCCCTGGAGGAATCCGTGGGCAGGCTCAGGCAGCGCATCGGCCGGTCCTGGCGCGCGGTGGAAGATTCCGAGACCGCCCACGTGGGCCGGATGCGGGTGACCGTGGAAAAATCCCTGCGCCTGGAGTCCCGGGACGCCCTCATCCGGGCGGACGAGGACGTGCGCGTGGACGCCGCCAAAATCCATCTGGGCTAGGAGGACGCCATGTTCGCCATGACCAATGAAAAAGGCCAGGCCGTGGCCTTCCCGGATGTCTGCAAGACCCCCATGCCGCCTCTCGGGGAGCCGGTTCCCATCCCCTACCCCAACGAGGCGACCATGATCGAGGCCGACGTCGCCACCTGTTCCAAGAGCGTTTTCATCTGCGGCGCCAAGGCCCTGACCCTGCGCACCCAGATCATGAGCTCCCAGGGAGACGATGCCGGAATCGAGATGGGCGTGGTGTCCGAGGAGGTCATGGGCCCCATGGGCTTCACCATGGGCAGCGAGATGGTCTTCATGGACGGCGCCCCGGCCGTGTTTCTGGACAGCCTGACCAAGCACAACGGCGAATGCCCCAACGCCGAGGGCGCCACCATTTCCCCGAGCCAGGTCAAGGTGTCCGTGGCGCCCTAGCGTCGCGGCCTTGAAGATCAGGCCGCTGGTTTTCAAGAAAACGCTGTTCCATGAGACCGCCGCATGCTCCTCTGAGAGCCTGCAGGCCCTCCCGCCCATAATCCCTACCAAGCTCCGTGTTCTGGGATTGCAAAGGGCGGGCGTCCTGTGGCCGCCAAAAGCCGCCCTCCCGCCGCGCGTGCGGCGGTCTCGGTCCCGGGCCGGACGCGAGCCGCGATAAACGCCAGGCCCGGCGCGTGGATTCCCGCGCGCCGGGTCCGTTATTGTTGGTCGAGCCCGCGATCCCGCCCTTGTCCGCCGCCCCCGGCGGTCTTTACCGCCTTGACCATGTAGACGGGATCGCTGGTCAGGGTTTGCCGGATGTGCGGATCGTCGAGCGGCCTGAACCAGTTGCGCGCGCTCACGGTTTCAAGCTCCCCGAAGGCGCCCGCGCGCCGGTAATGTTCCGCAACCAGCCCCAGCCGCTCGAACTCGTGCAGATCCATCCAGCCCGTCACGCATTTCTCCGGAAACCAGCGGTTGGAAAACGAGGTCAGCATGACCCCGCCCGGTTCGAGAACCCGGGCGCATTCCGCGAAGACCGCGACGGGATCGAGCAGATATTCCACGGACAGGCTGCACAATACGGCATCGAAGGCGCCGTCCGGAAAGGGCAAGGCCGGATTTGCATTGAGGTCGTGTTCCAGATGGGCCGAAAGCGCCGGGTTGCGTCGCATTTCTTCGGCGTTCATGCCGATTCCCGCGACCGCAAGATCCATATCAGCGGGAAGATGGGAATGGGGACCGCTCATGAGGTCGAGAACCCGCATGCCCGGCCGCAGATGTCCGGCGTACAGGCCGGTGAGGATATCGTCCGCCCGCCGGTCGATGTGGGCGACAAGCCTTGGGGCGGCGTAGAAGAAGGCGTCCTGCGAGGCGTCCAGACGCCGGTAGCCCTCCGGTCCCAGGCGCGCATGCTCCGGCGCAAGAGGGGCCTGCATGCCCGGACCATAGGTTGCGATCTCCTCCAGCCAGTCGTAGAGCCTGCCGCCCGTGTCCGACGCCTTGGGGGCCAGCTCCAGGATTTCGGCGGTCAGGGAAAAGCCCTTCCCGGCCAGGGGATGGTCGCAGTCGAGCAGGTAGCCCCGGGCGTCCTCCTCCACGATGCGGGCGGGTCTTGCGTCCCCCGGGAAAAACCCGGCGCCGCCGAAACGGCCGCGCGGATAGAAGCCGCCCAGACGATAGGGAACGGTCCGTCCGGCCACGCGCAGGGGTTCGGCCCGGTCCTTGCGCGCGTGGACGGCGTTTCGGGGGTTCTTCCCGGGCAAGGCCTCGCCCGGGGCGTAGGTCATGGTCGCGCTTTCCCCTGGCCCGCGCCCGTCAAGCGCCTCGCGCAGGCCCTTGGGGAAGACGTCCCGCCAGAAGTTCACTTTTCTCGCCAGGTAGCGCTCCCGGCATTTCATGTCCGCGTGTTCCCAGGAAAGCGTCAGCTCCAGCATCCCGAGATTCGCGTCGCTCACAAGGCGCATGGCTCCTTCTTTGCTCACCCTGCGTTGGGTTCAAAAGTTCCCGGCCCGGCCCCGCGCCAGGCCCCGGCGTATTCCAAAGATAAGGAATAAGCGCGCAAACGGCCCAGTCAAATCCCTGGCCGTAAAAACCTCACTCCGCTCCGGGGATGAGCAGGACCCCGGCGTCGCACACGTTGGTCCTGGTGGGGCCGGTGACCAGAAGGCCGTCCACGGCCTTGAAAAAGGCGTTGGAATCGTTGCCCGCCAGAAAACGCGCCGGATCGAGCCCGAGCTTGCGGGCGCGCAGGAGGATATCCAGCCCGGCGAAGGCCCCGGCCGCGCCGGTGGGCCCGTCGTCCCCGTCGGTTCCGGCCTGGAGATAGACGGCCCGCCGGGCGCCCGGGGAAAGGCTTGCGGCGTCCATCCGGTCGAGACCGGCCAGATAGGCCAGGGCCATCTCCTGGTTGCGGCCGCCGAGCCCGGTTCCGCGCAGGGTGACCGTGGTTTCGCCGCCCGCCAGGATGCAGGCGGGCGCGGCCAGGGGCAGGCCGTTTTCGGCGCAGTCCAGACACAGGGACAGCATGAGCCCGCCCATTTCCCGGGCCTCGCCGGTAAGCCGGGAGGTCAGGATCAGGGGATTCCAGCCAAGCTCCAGGGCTTTTTGGGCGGCGGCCGTGAGGCACAGCCGGTTGGAGCCGATGACCAGGTTGGCGACCTTGTCCGGGAAGACGCCGTCCGCCCGGTCCATGGCGCATTCGGCCTGAAGCAGTCCCTTCGCGGCCGGGACCTCGTCCGCCAGCCCGTAGCGGGCGAGAACGGTCAGGGCGTCCGCCGCGCTGGCCGCGTTTCGGGCCGTGGGGCCGCTGCCGATGACCCCCACGTCGTCGCCCGTCACGTCGGAAAGAATGAGCGAGAGACAGGCGGCCGGGGCGATGGCCCGGGCCAGCCTTCCGCCCTTGACCGCGGACAGCCGCTTGCGCACGGCGTTGATGTCCTGGATGGGCGCGCCGCAGGCCAGAAGAAGCCGGGTGACGGCCTGCTTGTCCGCAAGCGTCAAAGGATGGCCGGGCAGTTCCCTCGGGGCGGCCATGAGGCTCGAGGCTCCGCCGGAAATGAGCGCGACCACGAGATCTTCGGGACCGGCCGCCTGGGCCAGGGCCAGGATGCGCCGGGCGGCGGCCTCGCTCCTGGCGTCGGGTTCGGGATGGGAGGCTTCGGCGGTCTCGATGCGCGAGAGCGCCTCCAGTCCGCCGTCCTTGACCACGATGAAGCCGTCCGCGATCCGGCCCCCCAGAAGCCGTTCCAGCCCGAGCCCCATGCGGGCCGAGGCCTTGCCCGCCCCCAGGACCAGGATGCGCCTGTAGCGGGAAAGATCATAGGAGGCCGTCAGCCCGTTGGCCTTCACCGTGAGCCTGTCTCCGTCCAGGGTCAGGACCCGGTCCATCATCGCCAGCGGGTCCACCCGGGCGAGCCCGGCCCGGAAAATGGCCTCGGCCTGGGCCCGCAAGGCGGCGCCCTCCTCCGTTCCCGCGATCATGAGGGGGCCCCGGAAACCGCGGGCAGGACCTCGGGGTTGAGACACGTGGGCGGGCGGCGGTCCTCGAGCATGGCCAGCAGGTTCTCGGCCGCGAGCCTGGCCATGCCGTCCCGGGCCTGGCGGGTGGCCGAGCCGATATGCGGCGCCAGCACGGCGTTGCCGCACTGCGCCAGGCCTTCGGCCGTCTTCGGCTCGAATTCGTACACGTCGAGCCCGGCCCCGGCGATGCGGCCCGCGCGCAGGGCCTCGACCAGGGCGGCCTCGTCGATGACCGGTCCCCGGCCGGTGTTGATGAGGAAGGCCGTGGGTTTCATCATGGAGAAGACCCGGGCGTCGAACAGATGCCGGGCGGCCGGGGTCAGCGGCGCGTGGATGCTGATGAAATCGGACTGGGCGGCCAGTTCCTCGAAGGAAACCGCCCTGGCCCCGAGCTCCCTGTCCAGGACTTCGTTCGCCCGGCCGCTGGCGGTCGTATACAGCACGCGCATGCCGAATCCCCGGGACATGAGCGCCATGGCCGTTCCGATGCGCCCGGCTCCCACGATCCCAAGCGTGGCCCCGGAGACTTCCGCGCCGATGAACTGCAGCGGCCCCCAACCGGCCCAGGCGCCGCCGCGCATGATGGCGTCCCCCTCGACCACCCGGCGGGCCACGGCGAACAGGAGCGCCCAGGCGAGCTCCGCCGTGGCCCGGGTCAGCACGTCCGGCGTGTTGGAGACGGGCACGCCCCGGCGGGTGGCCTCGGGCAGGTCGATATTGTCGTAGCCCACGGCGTAGTTGGCATAGCCCTTGAGTTTTTTGGCCGCGTCGAAAAATTCCCCGTCGATGCGGTCCGACAGAAGACCGATCATCCCCTCCGCGTTCGCCGCCTGAAGGAGAAGCTCCTCGCGGGTCAGCGGCCTGTCGTGCGGGTTCACCCAGACCTCGCAACGGGCGGCGAGCAGGGAGAGACCGGCCTCGGGGATGCGCCGGGTGACGCAAACTTTGGGCTTTTCCATATTTTTTCCTTTCTTTGTGGCGGGTTGCAGGCGCCCGTCAGGGCAGGTTGCCGGATGGTACGAAGTTTTGCCATACTCGGCAAGGCGGCGCGTCCCGCGCCGGTTCCTTCGCCGTTCGAAAATACCGCAACACAACGACAAACCACAACATATCAAGGAGTCTCGCCATGACCATAAGCGTTTCCCAGGCCATCGAAGCAAGGCGCAGCGTCCGGTCCTTCGCCGCCGGCCCGGTCTCCCGGGAGGAGTTGCAAAGCCTGTTCGAAGCCGCGCGCCTTGCCCCCTCCAGCCTCAACTCCCAGCCCTGGCGCTTCAAGGCCGTGACCGACCCCGAAACCCTGTCCTTTCTCGGGACCTCCGAAGCCACCCGGTCCCAATCCTGGCTGGCCAAGGCTCCGGCCGTGATCGTCTGTTGCGCCGACCTTTCGGGCTATGTGCGCGATTCCCAGGCGGCGGCCTTTTTCTACAAGGAGAACAAGATCATCACCGGCGAGACCATGGACGGGATCGAGACCTACGTCGCCCGGGCGGAGCGCGATCCCGAGCTGGCCAAATTCGGGGCCTGCGCCATGAACACGGGCCTCGCGGTCTCGTTCATGATGCTTCGGGCCGTGGAAATGGGCCTTGGGACCTGCTGGGTGGGCATGTTCGACGAACAGGCCATCAAGAAGCGCCTGGAGCTCGCGCCCGGGCTTCGGGTGGTCTGCCTGCTGGCCGTGGGCAGGCCCTCGGAGGAGGCGGCCGTACCGCGCAAACGCAAAAGCCTGGAGGAGATCGTCCTGGCGTAACGGCCCGTCCGTCCGGGCAAGCGGCGCCGCGTCCCGGGAAAGCGAAACGGCGTTGCCGGGACGAGGCGTTTGGGCGGCCCGGCCGGACTAGCGGGAAAGATAAGCTTTGTAGGCCTCGAACAGGGCGGCGGCCTTGGGACCGCCGAAGGGCGTCATGTATTCCGGGACGCTGAAGGCGGCGATGCCCGAGGGCTGGCTTTTTTGCGCCAGGCCGAGCTGGGCCTCGATCCGGGACAAGGGCGCGGGTTCGGCCTTGAATTCACCGTCGTCGATGGGCTCGCCCCCGGTCTGGACAAAGGTCTCCACCACCGGGGTGAAGGCCGCGCCCGTTTCCCGCACCGCCTTCGAAACGGCGTCCAGGTAGATTCCGGCGTAGCCGAGTTCCATCTTGCCCACGCCGACGCCGTCCTGGAAAAGGATGCGGTCGAGCCCCCCCTCCCGGGCGACCGTTCCGAAAAAGGCGCCGCAGGTGACCGGATCGGCGAAGGCGTTGGTGAAGCCGGAGACCGAGACCGTGAACGCGGGCGCCGCCTTGCGCAGCCCCTTGGTCATGTCCGCGAGGTATTCGATCAGGGCTTTTTGGGCGTCCGGGTCGAGCCAGGTCTTGTCGTCGATCTCCTGGGGAATGTACCAGCCCGTTACGCTTTCGTGCTTTCTGGCGATTTCGGCCAGCTCCCCCGCGAGCTTCATGGAGTCCAGCAGGAGCCTGCGAAGGTAGACCCGGACCAGCTTGGGATCGCGATCGATCTTTTGCCAGTAGTTCGAGTCATGGACCAGTCCCAGGGTGATGGCCACCCCGGAAGCGTCCGCCGCGGCCAAGAGGCCTTCCAGGACGGCGGCGGGCTTTTCCGTGAAGGCCTTGGAATCGTAGAAGGGCCGCTTGTCGAAGAGCGTCCATTGCACGATGCATTCCTTGATCCCAAGGCTCGCGAGCGCGCTGAAAAGGCCCTGCCAATCCCCGGCCGCGCGCTCCTCGTGCCCGAACAGCGGCTGGAAGAAGGTGGCGGTCAGGCGCGGCTTTTGCCCGCCGGAGACGGGCGGGACGAGACCCGGCGCCGTCAGGAAGGTCATAAGGGCCGCCAGGGCCAGACAAGCTTTTCGCAGCATGATTCCGCCTAGAAATGCAGTATGCCCGTAATGAACAGGGCGTTGATGTCCTGATCCCCGTCCTTTGCCGTTCTGTTGTAGAGCAAGCCGAGCTTGTAATGCATGAGCAGTTCGAAATACGAACGGTAGACCTCGTATGCGGGTTCGTTGAAGAGGTATTTCAGGGACAGCCCCACCCCGCCTTCGAAAAAGGAGGAATGATCGCGGTCAGGGACCCAGGCCCGGGCGTCGGCCACCAGATGGGGCGTGACCAGGAACCGGTCGCCGTAGTTGAAGGTCACGCCCTGGCGCAGCTCCCCGTAGAACATGCTTCGCGAGGGATTATCGATATAGTAGTCGTACTCTCCGTAGGCGAAGGAGTAGTTCCACCAGGGCTCCCCGGGCTTGACCTCGTAGCCGTCGGTCCAGGAGCCGAGAACCCGGAAGAGCCAGTTCTCCTCGGACTGGGAGCCGATCTTGAACAGCCGTTCCAGGCCCACGTGCAGATTGTATTCCTTGAAGGGCTTGTAGCGCACGCCGAAGGCGCCCTGGTAGGTTTCCGGATCGAACTCCAGGGAATCCTTTTTCAGGTTCCAGTTGATCCGGCCCACCAGCTGGAAGATGCGGTTGTCGCGGAAGCCGATGACCGGGGGAATGTAGTTGACCTCCACGCCGCTGTTGGAGCGGATGACGTCCGCGCCCTCGCCGCCCGCGCCCCCGGGAGGACCGGCCTTGCCCGCCACGTAGGTCAGGTAGGCCGTGGCGGTCAGGTTGGTGGACAGGGCGGTCACTTCCTTGCGCAGGCGGTAGTTGTCCTTTTCGAGCTGTTCGGCCTGTTCCTTGTTGTCCACGGGATACAGCGGCTTGTTGTCGATGGCCTTCTTGAAGCGGTCGATGGCCTTCTTGTTCTCGCACTCGCGCATGTAGATGTAGCCGAGGTCCTGCCAGAGATTCAGGTAGTCCTCGTCGCGGGCAAGCACGGTTTCGAAGGCCTCGGCCGCGTCGGCCCGCTTGCCCGCGTCGTTGAGCGCGTAGCCCAGGGCGGTCAGATAGCGGTTCTCGTCCGCCAGATCCACGGCCTTCCTGAAGGCGACGATGGCCGGATCGTATTTCTTGCGGTCCGCGTGGAGCTTGCCCAGACGGAAATAGCGTTCGGCCGTGGGGGCCAGGACGATGGCCTCCTCCATGGCCGTGACCGCCTGCTCGTAGTCGTCCTTGAGGTCGTAGTCCCCGGACAGCTCGTCCAGGCGAAAGGCGCGCATGTCCTCGTTGAGCGAATCCGGGGATACGGCCAGAAGCCGCTCCAGGGCGCGGCCCGGATCGCCGCTCAAACGCTCGAGCCTGGCCAGCCGGACCTCGGCGGCCGGGTCGTTCTCAGCGCGCATGGCCTCGCGCAGGTAGCTTACGGCCTCGGCGTAGCGGTATTCGTTCGCGTACAGATAGCCCAGGGTCATGCGGGCCAGGCGGCGTTCGTTGGGCAACAGCGCCGTCTGGGCCGCAAGGGCCTGTTCCAGGAAATGAACGGCCAGGCCGGGCTTGCCGAGCTTGTCCCAGCACAGCGCCATGATCACCTTGGCGGCGGGGATGTCCTCTCCGGCGAGGGAGGCCTGGATCTGCTCCAGGGCCTCGCGGTAGCGGTCCAGCTGATAGAGCGCGTTCCCCAGGGCGTAGCGGATGCGGTAGACCCGGCGGCTCCCGGAGGCCAGGGCCTGCCTGAAGGCCGCCTCGGCCATTTCCAGATCCTTGCAGGACAGGGCGGCGTAGCCCAGGCTTTCGAAAATCTCCGCCCGCATGGCCCCTGACAGGCCGGAAAGCCCGGCCGCCTTGGCGAAGGCGTCCCGGGAGGCGGGGTAATCGCCCAGGGCCGCGTAGGCCTGGCCCAGGGTCATGAGCGCCGGCGCCTGTCCGGCGGGCGGCAGGCCGCCAAGGGCGATGGCCTTGAGGACCTTGACGGCCTCGGCGGCCCGGCCGGTCTTCATGTAGGCCTCGGCCAACCCGATGCGGATGGCCGCAAGCTTTTCCGCGGGCAGCTCCGCCCCCAGGGAAAGAGCCTGCTGGAAGCTTGCGGCGGCCTCATTGTACCGGCCCTGGGCCGACTGGACATAGCCCAGGGAATGCAGGACCTCGGCCTTGCCGTTCGGCGGCTCGTCCAGGGCAAGGTACCGGTTGAAGGCCTTGACCGCCTCGCCATAATCCTTGGCGGCGGCGTAGGCCCGTCCGGCCTGGACCAGGGAATCCGGGGCGCTCCCGGCTTCGTAGGACGCGAGGAACAGCCCTCCGGCGTCCTTGTACCGGCCCATCCTGAAATTGAGGTTGGCCATGCGCTCGAGAACCGCAGCCCTGCCCGGCCCCGTGGGCGCGTCCTTGAGCGCCGCTTCCAGGGTCACGAGGGCGTCCTCGGGCTTGTCCGCCTTGTCGTAGGCCTCGGCCAGCGCAAGCCGGATCTCGGGATCGGCCTTTTGCGCCAGGCAGGCGCGAAAACGCGCGATCGCGTCGTCGTAGCGTCCCAGGCGCATATCCGTGCGGCCGATGGAGGCAAGCAGTTCGGGATCGTCCGGGCTCAAGGCCAGGGCCTGCTCGAACATGTTCAAGGCGGCCTGGTCGTCGCCCTGGGCGCTCAGCAAGGATCCCAGCATGCGCAGGCCGCGCAGCCGGTCCGGCCCCTGGGGCAGCTGGTCCAGGGCCTTGCGGGTCATCTCCTCGGCCCGGGCGGAATCCCCGGTCCGCGCGTACAGCGCGGCCAGGGAAAGCTTGATCTCGGGACTCTCGTCCTTGGAAACGGCCTGCTCAAAAGCGTCGAGAGCCTCCTGATCCTGGTTCAGGCGTTCCAGCCCCCGGCCCAGACGCAAGAGCGCCTCGGCCGTGTCGTCGTAATCCACGGCCTGGCGGTAGGCGTTCACGGCCTCCTGATCCTTGCCCCAGGCGGCGTAGACGTCGCCGAGCTTCACGGTCAGGGCGCTTTTGGCCGCGTCGTCCGGGGCCTCGGTCACAAGCCCGGCCACAATCCCGGCCGCGCCCTCGAAGTCCTTCTGCATGACCAGGACGTTGGCCAGAAATTTCTTGTCGTCCGTGGCGTTCGAAAGAGACAGGGCCTTGCGGGCCATTTCCCCGGCCAGGGCGTAATCCTTTTCCGCATAGGCCAGCTGGCCGATCGCCCGGAACGGCTCGGGATCGTCCCCGGCCAGCGGCATGGTCTGGCGCAGCCAGGCGATGGCGTCCTGGTACCGGCCCTCCTTGCGGGCGGTTTCGGACAGGGCGCGCAGGGCGCGCATCTTTTCCTGGTCGGTGCCGGAATAGTCCAGCGAGCTTTTGAAGGCGCCCTGGGCCTTTCCATAGTCCTTGAGGGCAAGGTAGGTCAGCCCCTTGATGAATTCGCTGGCCGCGCTGGGAGGCATTCCCTCGAAGAGGGGCAGCGCTTCCCCGGGACGGCCGAGCTGGGTCAGGATGTCGGCCTGGGACAGGATGGCAAGCCGGCGGTCCGCGTTGTCCTCCTTCATAAGGTCCGCGGCCGCCCGGAAATTGGCCAGGGCTTCCTCCAGCTCGCCCAGGGCCTTGCGGCACAGCCCCGCGTAGAGGAACGCCTTGGCGCTGCACACGTCCTTGCCGAGAACGATGCTCGCCTGATCCAGGGCCTCCTGGTAGCGTTTCTGGGCGTACAGAGCGGCCGAATAGGCCAGCCTGGCCTCCAGATCGTTCGGCTTCAGGTCCAGGTATTGTTTGAATTCCTCGTCCGCGGCGCCGTAGTTTTCCTCCTTGAGATAGCGGTAGGCCTTGTCCAGGAGGGGATAGGACTGGAACCGGAGCAGCTCCCGGTCGAACCAGCTTTTGCTGGCCGCGTTGTCCGAGGTCAGGGGATAGGCCTCGCGCTCCGGGCACGGAACATCCTTTAGTTGCGCGGCCGGGCGTTGCGCCGGGGGGGAGACATCGGGGGAGAAGACTTGACGATACCCGAAATACCCGGCCCACAGCAATGCGCCGAGCGCCAGAATCGTCCGTATCGATCGTTTCGCGTTCATGTCTTCTCCAGTGAACCCTGCCGCCATGCCGCACATTCACGGCCTGGGCGCCCACCTCCTTAAAAGCACAAGGCGTGCCATTTTTTTGCCTTTCGAAAAAGTCAACAATTCCCGCAAGAAAAAAACAACGGCGCGCCGGGATGCGGCGCGCCGTTTCGTATTTCAACTGAACTTCTTTACATTTATTAATGAATCATACGGAACGGGCATGTCCCTCGGCCGTCATGCGCAGGGACGCCCCGGAAGCGCGCAGGGCGCGATCAATGGCTTCCCTGGCGGCGAGCCCCATATCCACCAGAATCTGCCCCAGCGGCGGGCAGGCCCTGGCCTGCATCTGCAGCATGCGTTCCAGCTGCCCCTCGTCGATGAGCCCCTTGCGCAGCAAAAAGGCGCCGAACTGTTCGCCTTGCCGCTTTTCCGCGGCGTACCGCTGCTCGATCTTGCGCATATCCTCATAGGTGATGAGGTTTTCCCGGACGATAAGGTCGCCGAGCCTGGAGTAGCCCTGGCGTTGGCGCTTGAGCGCCTCTTTCAGGTCCTTCTCGCTGATGGCGCCCTGGGACACCAGAATGTTGCCGAGCCCAGGCGGTTCGGGGGCCGACGCGTCCTCCCCGGCGCGCTCCAGCCGCTCGTAGCCCCGGCGGATGGCGAAATCCAGATCGCTTTGGGCCACGAGCACAAGCTCCACCGACCGGCCCAGACGTTCCTCGATCTTGGAAACGATCTCCCGTGGAGGCGGAACGCTCACGCCCAGGGCCAGATTGCCGTTGGCCAAGAGCTCCAGCGGGAATATCCCGAATTCCAGGGCCGCTTCCCTGGGAATGAGCGCGATAGTCGCCAGGGAAATGGCGTAGGGGTCGATGTCCCGGGTTTGCAGGCGATACTGCGCGCCGAGGGCCTGCAGGAGCTGATCGTCCTTGATGACGCCCATTTCCTTGAGCACGATCCCCAGGGGCTTTTTCGAGGTTTTTTGCAGGGCCAGCGCCTCATCGAGCTGATTGACCGTGACGAAACGCTTGTCCAGAAGCAGGTCGCCCAGGCGGCGGCGGTAGTCGCGCAGCTCGCTTTCCGAGGGATAGACGTGGTCCGTCTTGTCCCAGGCGATGATCTTCCCGGTCATGAGATAGCGCGCGTAGAGCTTCAGGGCGCGCATCGTGGCGCAGAAATTGATGATGTTTCCCCAGATCAGCCGCGGAGCGGACAAAAATCCCTGAAAGGGTCCGTAGATCCTGGCCACGTAGAAGGCCCGCCACATGATCCTCCAGAGAAAAAAGACCAGGTTGGCCTGAAGCAGAAACCAGGTGGCCGTGCCCGGTTCCACGATGGGCGGATAGTGGTAGGCGTCCGGAAAAAACTTCTGGTACAGCCAAAGCGCCCCGACGATGGGCACGACCATGTTGCCGAGCAGGTTGACCTGGTTGGTGACCAGGGCCTTGCGGTCCCGGTAGAGCATGTAGCGCGTCCAGAAGCCTCCCTGCCAGCCGAGATAGGCCCAGCCCTGCAGGGCGATGCCCGTCACCCAGCGGGACTTCTGCCTGACCGCCGCTTTGAAGCTCCTGGGAAAGAACTCGCGGATGACGATGTATTCCCGCTTGGTCTTTGGCCGCCTTTTCCCGGTGAAAAAGCCCTTCTTGGAGGTTTGCCGGAGGATGGACTGACGCACGAAGATGGAGGACAGCCCGTATTTGCGCATGCGCAGGCCGAAATCATAATCCTCGGTCAGGGAATTGATGTTGAAAAGCTGATTGTTGGAATCCGCGGCCAGGATATCCAGGGCCTTGCGGCTGTAGCCGCTGCCCACGCCGGCCGAGGGGACGTTCTTGGCCAGCGTTTCCCGGGCCACCATGTCCCGGGCGTGGTTTTCCGCGAATTCATCCACGTAATGCCCGCAGGTGAACTGGTACCAGCGCGGGGGAATGGGGAAGACCGGCAGCTGCACCATGTCCTTGCGCGGAATGAGCAGATTGAACAGCTTCAGATAGAGCGGGTGCACGAGATCCTCGGAATCGTTCATCACGAAGATCTCGAACCGCATGCCGTGTTCCTTCTCGAAGAGCTTGATGCCCTCGTAGACCCAGTTCAGGCAGTCGGCCTTGTTGGTGGGGCCGTCCTTGGGGCAGACCACCCGATGCACGTTGTCGTAGACCTCGCGGGCCAGCTCCACCTCGCGCTGGGTGGCCGCGTCATTGGGGTAACAGCCCACGAAAATATGGAAATTCGAGTAATTGAGGGTCCGGATGGTATTGTCGAGCATCATCCGGATGACCGCGGATTCGTCCCAGCAGGGAATCATGATGGCCACGGTCTGCTCCGGCTTTTCCAGGAGCTGTTCCTCGGTCAGGGGGGAGATGCCGCGCAAGGTGAGGATGACGAACTTCCGGTAGAGCTTGCGAAAGATAAAAATCACGTCGATGAACAGTTCATCCAGGCCGCTCATCAAAAAGACGCACCCGAGAACGATCAGAAAAATCTTCAACCATACCAGGAGATATGGCATATAATACTGCAAACTATCCGTCATGCCGCCGCCATGTCCCAATCAAGCCCAACCGTATCACGTTCCGCTCCATGAAGATGGAGCCATCCCGCGCCGGATGCCAAGACCCGTCCTCCCACGTCCTTTATATACGGCGCGTGCCCGAAAACCTCTCGTCATTCTCGACATACTCCAAGCTCGCGGGACCGGCTTTTCACGTTAAAAAGTCTATCCCCAGGTTTTATATTGAATACGCATCAAAGGGGAAATTGGCAACCTACCCATTCCGGCGCATTCACCCCCTTTCCACGCGGAATGCATCAAGAAATCGCATCACGCCTTTCCTCGCATTCGCAGCCGGGCCACAAAAAAACCCGCCTTGTCCCATGAATAACACAAAACCGCCACAATCGCCCCCATTCTTTCTCTTGATCCAGCCCGGCTGTCCGCGGCGTCCGGCGATCCCCCGGCCGGCCGTCACGGCTGTCCCGCTCCCGGTCATTCCCGCCAAGCGGCCAAGGGCATCCTGGAGAGCGCAGCGGCGGATTTCCAACGAACCGGAAGCCGCAATACGAAGACGCCCGGATATCCGGTTCATTCCTGCGTCCGCCATCCCTCGCGGCCGCCCGTTCCTCTGGCTCTTCAGGACAAAACCCGCGCGGATAGCGGCGCAAGGATCCCGCGCGGACATCCCTTCTCTTCGCCTCAAGGGCCATTTTCGTGAAATTGTGGAGATGTTACGGGACGTCTCCGGCTTGACCCGCCGGGCGCCCCCTGTCCGCCATCAGGAACGGCGCAGCCCGGGAAGGCCCCCGGACTGGAGCATGGGGCGGCCGGGCTTATGACGCCTCCCGCTTGGACCGAAACTCCCGGCCGTCCGTCAGTTCGCGCGCTCCACGCGGCAGGCATGCTCCTGGACCCCGTCCAGGTAGCGCCGGGCGTTGTCCAGATAGAAAGCCAGGGCCGGAGCGAAATTCTTGCCCACCAGCCCGTCGATGAAGAGCAGGCTGATTTCCCGCTCCCGGGTGAGTACGCACTGGGAAGCCAGAAAGGCCCGGCGTTCGTCCTGGCTCATGGCCTTGAGCGCCTGGCGCATGACCGTGCGGCCGCGCGGCTGTCGCATCCAGAAATACATGAAATCCAGTGCATTGACGATGACGATCCGTTCCAGGTCCATTTTCTCCGAAGCGATGGTCTCGATAAAGGCCTCGGGCGCGGTCAGAAGCTCCGCCACGTCGTCCTTGGGATAGAGCATTTCCAGGGTGGCGTAGACCCCGTAGAGCCGGGACAGCTTGTCCTTCACGTCCAGACGCCGCAGGTTCACGAATTTGCCCCGGTCGGCCAGCCCCTCGATCACCCCGGCCACGCAGTCCGAGGCCAGCTTGGAAATGATGGCCGCCCATTTCTGCAGGACCGCGTCGATGGCCAGAATGTCCATGCCTTCACCCCACAGGCCGATCATCCAGCCCACCGCGGCGTTGAAGGCCAGGGCCAGGGGGATGGACAGGAGGCTGCGGAAAAAATTCCCGGCGGCCGCCTTCTTGGGCAGGCCGCGAACGATATTGTGGGTGGAGATATACAGGCCGTTGACCAGGGCCATGATGGCGTAAAGAAGGACCGGACTGGTGGCCGTGTTGATCCCGAATCCCTGATCCAGGAGCAGGGATTTGCAGAAATAATCCAGAAGCGGCACGGAAAACCCGGTGTAGAACAGGGAGTCGCACAAGCGGCTCCAGCTGACCAGGTCGTTCCATTTGAGCAGCGGCGAGCGCCGCAGCCCGCCGCAGCCCAGGACCGACTGGATGATGTTGCGCACCCCGGTGATCCCGAACCAGATGACCGGTCCGAACCAGGCCAGAAGCCACCAGTCCTTGGTCAGGGCGAAGGACAGGGCGGCGGGAATGAATCCGGCCACGACCTTGAGAACGTTCTTCAGGCGGCTGTCCATGTAGCGCCAGGACAGGGAGGCGTCCGGCTTGTTCGCCCGGGCGCCGCCGGGAGGGGCCAATCCGCCCAGGGCGTGCACGTTTCCCTCTCCGGGCCCGGCCGCACGCAAGGCGCCCCGGGTCCAGAATTCCCGGCGCTCGTATCCGGCCCGGCGCAGGATATTGAATCCGCGCAGCACGGCGTAGGCGTCCTCCAGGATTCTGGGAGCGGTTTCCCGGCTGGCGTAGGAGACTCCGGGAAGGGCTTCCAAATATAAAGGCAGAGCGCCCTGGACGTCCTTGCGCATCCGAAGACTCCTGCCCGCCCGAAAAGGCAGGGAGCCGTCCACCGCCAGCCCCATGCCGTGCCTGCGCCTGGAGCCTCCGGTGGAATCCGTGCCCATGCGCGCGCCCAGCTCCCGGTCGCGGTAGAAGCCCTGGAAGATGGCGATGTCGTCCAGCACGGCCTCGAGGCAGGCCGTTCTGCTGCGGCAGGCGCGCCCCTCGGCCGGAGCCGCCCCGCCCTCGCTGGCCTTCACCCGGTCCAGCACGCCCCGGATGTATTTCTTGAGCAGCACCGCGTTGCCGGAATTGATGATGCCGCGCAGCTCAAGGATTTCCGAAAGACCCGTCAGCCTGCCCTCCTCGAAGCCCTTCAGGTTGAAGACCTCGAGATGGGTGATGGCGCCCCGGCATTCATGGAGCAGGCAAATGACGTCCTCGACGCTCACGTCCTCAAGATTCAGGGTGATCCAGTTCTTGAAATGCAGCCGGCTCAGACGTTCGGTCAGCTCCCTGGGCGAAAGGGTGAGCAGTTCGGGCGACTCCCCGGGCGGGCCGGGGACGCCGGGATCGCGAAGATGCGGATTGCGCCGCCCGGCCAGGTGGCGTTCCAGGAAGTATTCGGCGTCCGCCTCGGTCATAAGCTCCCGCGCCCGCCGTTGCTCCTCGCTGTCCGGCGGAGCCGCGGCCAGCCGCTCCCGCAGATGGGGGACGACCTTGTCCCGGATGAGCCGTCCCAGATGCAGCAGGGAGGGCTGCCCCGCGCCCACGAACTCCAGAAACTCCTCCTCGCCGATGACCTCGGGCGCCACGCCGAAGGTTTCGGCCATGTCCAGGCGGTGGCGTTCGTTGTAGGCCCGCAGGACGTCGAGCACGTACCGGCGGCGATGGCGGGAAACCTCCCGGCCGAGCTCCATGAAGGCGGCCACCTGGGGCTTATGGAGAAAATCCATGAAATCCCTGGCGTTTCTCAACCCGCGCGGCGTCCAGACGAAATGCACGAACCGGCCGCCCCGCACGGCGCACAGCTCCACGCCGGGCAGGACCTTGATCTCCATGATGGCGGCGGCTTCCAAAAGCTCCACCGCCGCCTCGGGCCGGATGTAATTGTAATACACCACGGTCAATTCGCGGATGCCCTTGATCCAGGCGTCCATGATGAGATGGGTGGGCGATTTGCGGCCTTTGGTGTTGGCGTCGTGGACATGATCGTCGAAGGCGATCTGGTTCCACTGCTCGGGCATTTCGTAGAGATGACGCTTGGCGAGCTGGGCCCGGATGAACCGCCTCGCGCCCAGGGCGGCCATCCGGAAATCATGGGCCAGGCGCAGGCGGGCCTGGTCGTCGCCCTGGGCCCGCACCAAATCCTTCATGATCTGGACCAGGACCCGGGCGGCGTTGCGGCGAAAACCGCTTTGCGGGGCCACGATGGCCTCGTCGCGCAGGGAGCGCAGGGCCTCCAGACGGTCCTTGGCCTTGCCGCGCTCCAGGGAGCCCAACAGGTGGGCGGCGGCGTAGGCCATGCGCAGCCCGCTCGGAGCGGCCAGCTCCTTTATGCCGTGGGGATGCAGGTATGGGGCCAGCAGCCGTTTGAATCCGGCGCGCCTGCCCCGGGCAAGCACCTCGTCCACGATCCCAAGAAGCTGATAATCCTGCGGATCATAGAGCAGGCGTGAAATCTTCGCGCGTGATACGTCCCGCATGTACGCCTTCTCGTCGTGTTTTCGCGGCTCCCGGCGGCGCGTCCCGCATCCCGCCAAGGGAGAACGCGCCCCGCCGCCTTGTTTCTCTTCCTCCCGCCCGGCCGTCCCGGCGGCCCCGGCTTCACGGCGCGGGCGCGGACGCGCCCCGCCGCCTTCATCTTCCCGCTACATGACAAGCGCCTTCACCTTCAAGAGAAGAGGCAGTGCGGACCAAAGAAACATGAGAAAGAGCAGCACGCTCAACACGGTCAGAATGATACCGCGCTTCCAGCCAAGATTCGCTCCTTTGGCGAAACCGGCGGCCGCGATGCCCAGGCGCCAGGGTTCGGTGAGAAAGCCCATGGCCGGAATCCAAGAGAAGATGAGCGTGGCCGCCGAGGCGTAGGCGAAGGCCGCGAAGCTTTTGGAGAAGGAGGCCTCGCGACCCATGACCATGATCTGAAGCATCCAGGCCAGCCCGGCCATGGCGAAGGGAATGGCCAGGGAATTGGCCAGAAGGATCAGGGTCAGGGGGATGGAGCGGCCGTAGACGTAGGTGAAACTCACGGCGGCGTGAAACGCGGCCGAAATGAGCAGAACCCGGAAGGGAGCCTTGAGTCCCGCGACCCCGGTCTCGGCGAAATACCTGGAGGGGTTGCGGATAAGGGAGGTTACGGCCTGGAAATAGCCGTTGTCACGGCTTTGTTCCTTCGATTCGGCCGGATCGGAGCCAGCGGCGGCCGTGATCGTCTCTTCCATTACATCACCCCCATCTTGCTGAGGCCCAGTATGGCCATGACCACAAGGGACATGACGAAAAAGAACAGCCGCTCCGTGCGCTTGGTGAAATAGATCTTGCCGTTCTCGAACTTGAACATCTTTTTTTCGGCGGTCTGAGGCATGGTGGTTCCTTCATTGCCCGCGCCCGCCCGGAGGGAGCCTGGCGGGCGCGGGGGTTAGGGGGTTAGGCCAGGTCAGAATCCCGGCAGATCGCCGAATCCTCTGAATCCCCAGTAGACGGCCGTCAGCGCGATGAGCACGATGTTGGCGATGATCCACAGGGGAATGCCCGCGCGCAGGTAGTCCTTGGGCTCGAGATAGCCGCTGGCGTACACGATGGCGTTGGGCGGGGTGCCGATGATGAGGCAGTAGGCGAAGGACGAGGCGATGGCGGTGCCCATGGCCATGAACGGCAGGTAGGTGGTGCCGGGATGCACCAGACTGGCCATGTTCAAGGTGATGGGACCGACCGCGGCGGCCGCGGGGCCGTCCGCCATGAGGTTCGTGATAAGCGCGGTCAGGCCATTGGAGGTGAGCATGAGCGGCAGCCCATGATCCATGCCGAACGGCGCCAGGGCGT
Source organism: uncultured Desulfovibrionaceae bacterium (assembly GCA_937934715.1). GTDB lineage: Bacteria > Desulfobacterota > Desulfovibrionia > Desulfovibrionales > Desulfovibrionaceae > CALGYO01. Next base: position 45,308 of record CALGYO010000055.1, read on the forward strand.
TGACCACGCTACGGGCCAGCCAGTAGGCGCCGCCGGACTCGTCGAGCACCCGGCCGAAGCAGATGGCGCCCGCGTACAGCCAGACCACGCCCCAATCCACGCGTTCCTGGTAGTCGCGCCAGTTGACCACGCCAGTAAGCAGATAGGCCATGGCGCCGGCCACGGCGATGGTGCCGATGCCAAGCCGCACGGGGTAGATGCCCATGGAGTAGAAGGCCTTTTCCGTGAACCATCCGAAGACCATGATGGCGAAGATGACCACGGCCCAGATCTGCTTGGAATTCCACTTGCCCATCTTGCCGATTTCCTTTTCCAGGTGGGCCATGGACGGCGCCAGGGAGGTGATCTTCGGCTTGAAGCGCATGTTGCACACGACCCAGGTGATCGGGATCATGACCAGGATGAACGGGAAGCAGTAGGTGACCCACTGGAAGTAGCCGATGTCGAAGCCGAACATGTCGTTCAGGTAGGCGATCATGATGACGTTGCGCGCGCCGCCCGAGGGGGCGCCGGGACCGCCGATGTTACAGGCCATGGCGATGGCGATCATGAGGAGCTTGCCGAGCTCCTTGTCCTCGGGGATGTCGTCGGTCAGGCTGTTCTGATAGAGCAGCATGCCGATGGGCAGGAACATGGCCGCCAGGGCGTGGTCGGAAATGAACGCCGCAAGCGGGGTGATGATCAGGAAGAAGATGAGGGTGATCCATTTGACGTTGGGCGCGGCCAGCTTCTTGAACATCATGAGGCACAGCCGCTTGTCCACGCCGGTCTTGACGAAGGCGGCGGCGAACATGAGCGAGCCCATGATAAACCAGGCCGCGTCCGACCAGTACATCTGGGTGATGACGTCGGTCTTGACCACGCCGGAGAAGACCAGGATCATGCCCACCATGAAGGCCACGCCCGGAAGCGGCATGCATTCGGTCATGAAGCAGAAGACCACGAAGACCATCATGGCGATGGCCACCTTGATATTCCAGGTGCCGGTATCCGCCAGCTTTTTCTGGGAATCGGTCAGGCCATCGTATTGCAGCTGCGTCATGCGCAGATCGAAGGCCCGCTTCATGAGCGCCAGGTAGGCCTCGTCGTCCAGGTTGTCCTTGATCCAGTTGTAAGCCCGCTCAAAATTCTTCTTGTCGGACGTGATCTTGTATTTCTTTGCCCACTTGAGATCGCGCTTCAGGAAGCGCGCTTTCTTGAGCGCGCCCATGCGCATGTTCTGTTCCATGATCTTCGCGGCGTCGAGCTGCCACTGCTCCACATCCGAAGGTCCTTTTTGAAACAGTTCCGTGGTCAGCATATTGACCACGGCCTGCGTGCCGACCTCGTATTGGACCCCGACTTCCTGCATGGATTTCGGCGCTGGGAGGGCCAAAACCAGACAAAACAGGATGACCGGGATGATCATCAACTTCCAGTTTACGAACTTGTCGTATCCCGTGGCTTTCGCTTTTTCCGCCATGGCAAACGTCCCCTTTCTCGTTGTATTGAAGCCGCGCGCGCCGGCGGGCTATATCCTGGTCAGGATGGAAACCATCTCGAAGAAGAGCTCCTGCTCGCGCAATACGCCCACGATCCGCTCGTCCTTCTCCACCAACAGCCGCCGGGCGTTCTCCTCGCGCATGAGGTCGGCCGCCTCCATGAGGTTGGAGTCCGCGCCGATGCGGGGAGGAGGATCGGACATGAAGTTCGCGATGGGCTGTCCGGCGATTTCCTTGAGCCGGGCCGTGAACAGACCGCTCCAGAAAATGCGGGAGAACTGCCAGGTGGTGCCCGCCGCCTGGCTGCGGTACACGCTGCTGGACAGGTAGGCCGGACGCACGGCGTTCAGGAATTCCGGCATGTCGGTCATGCCGGCGACCTCGCCGTTTTCCATGATGAGCACGGAACGGTGACCGGTCTGCATGAGGCGGTCCGTGGCCTCGAAGCTTGAACTGGCCTCGCGCAGAGCCTCGATGGCCTTTTTCACCGTGGTCGTGGGCGAGATGACCGCGTAGTCCCGCAAGGGGATCATGAGGTCCTCGACGGCCTTTTCACCGCTCTTGACCGGGCTTTTCACATGGGCCACGGCCTCTTTGATCTTGGCGTACAGCACGTCGCTGTCCGCGGGCTTGCTCAGGTAGTCGAACGCGCCTATTTCCAGGCACTTCTTGGCGCTGTCCTGATCCCCATGGCCGGTCAACATGATCACCGGCACCTGGGCGTCGATTTCTTTTATCTTTTTCAGGGTCTCATGGCCGTTCATCCCCTTCATGCGGATGTCGAGCACGATGACCTGGGGTTTCTCGGACAGTTTTTCCAACGCCTGTTCGCCGCTTTCCGCCAGAATCGTCTCGAACCCCTTCCGATCCAGGATTTTGGCCGTGGTGGTGCGAAACCGCTCTTCATCATCGACCATCAACACCTTGATTTTCCCCGTCATGGGAACCTCCTTCTCCACGTTCATTCCGCTTCGCTTCCGCGTCCGCACAGCGCGGAACGGATCTTTTCCTCTTTCTCCAGGCGCTTTTCGAAGGCCTTTTCAGCCTTGGACAAAAGCTCTTTCACGCTGGCGGGCTTGACCAGGTAATCCAGGGCCCCGAGCCTGAGCCCTTCGACCACGTCGTCCATGCTGGCGGCGCCGGTGATCATGACCACCTCCACCAGGGGGTGGCGGCGCTTGATCTCGGCCAGGGTCTTGAGCCCGTCCATGCCGGGCATCTTCACGTCCAGGAACACGACGTCCGTCTCGCATGCGTCCAACAGCCGAAGCGCGGTCTCGCCGTCGCCGGCGGTCAGGGTCTGCACCCCGAGTTTTTCGAAAAGCATGCGCGTGGTCACGAGCAACCGTTCCTCGTCGTCCACCAGCATGATTTTTCTTCCGCTTCTGTTCACCGTATCTCTTTTCCTTTCCAACCCTTCGTTTTCTCGCAAAACAATCGATTTCCGGCCGCCCACGGGATGCTCTTTTAGCAAGGGTTATGCCACACAATAATACGCTGAATTTATTATGTATAATACAATGCGTCGATTGGAATTCACCCGGAATTATCGCGCAAAATTTCGCGCAAAGCGGCGTTCGATTCCTCGAACGCGAAACGGAAGGACGAAAACGCAGCGACGGAAATCCCGGCGCCGGTCAGCCGGGAGGACGAGGCCGGGACGGCGTGAAAAGACCGCCGCGCGATGGACCTGGGGCGAGGCCCGGCGGCCCTTGGGCTTTCGTCCTTTCACGCCCCCAGCGTTCTTTTTGACCGTCGCCCGGCATTGAGGCGGACATCGCCAGGACGCCGGGAAACGGCCTCCCCGCCCCGGCAGGGAAGATACGCACAGGCGACGGAAAAGGAGGGAGGGCCCATGCGGCGGTTTCGTTGGAACACGGCTTTCAGGCGAACCGCGCCCCCCGCGTTGGGGCCGCGGCCCCGGAGCGTAGGCCGCGCGGGTGAAGACGAGCGCGCCCCGGCTAGGCCCGCGCCAGGGGAACCTCCCGGTCCTTTTCAGCATGCCCCCGCTCCACCCCGGCAAGGACCGCATGCCCGGAAAGACAGGGCGTCAGGACCGTTGTCCCTGCCGTATGATCAGCGAGCGCGGCCTCTCGTACAAACGCCGCCGGGTTTCCGGGAAAGCGCATGAGACGAGCCGACGCCCCTCGAAAAAGCATGAGCTTTCCTCGAGAAGGCGACGCCCGGTCCGCGCACAGGGGAAGCGCCGGGGGAAGCGCTGGCCCCCCGCGCGCGGCCTTGCGAAAAGGGCGGGAACCCGGGACCGGTCCCGGACCGGATGGCGGCGCCTGGCGCGGTCTGGGAAGACGTACCCGGTACGGGGTAGGCGGCGCCTACCCCCCTTTTCAGGACGGCGCCGGCCGTCGCCGCGCCTTTCCCGGAGAGTCGGCTCCGGGGGCGCGGGAAGGCCAGGCAGAGAGAGGAACGCCGCGCGCAGGCGACGGTCTGGAAGACGCCCGGCTTGCCGTTCGCGGCAAGCGCGCCGCCTCGGCAAGCATCCGCATCCTTCGCCCGCGCCCATGGCGAGGCCGCCGCGCGAGCGGATCCGGCTATGGCGATTCCCCTTGAAAAGAGGACGCTTTTCCCATGCTACGGCTGCGGCATGCGATTCAAGGAGCGCCGCTAGGCGTCCTTGCCGGAAGGCAGCTTGACCACGAACTCCGTTCCCTCGCCCGGGGCGCTGGCCACGCTGATGGAACCGCCCATGGCCTCGGCCAGGCCGTAGCACATGGGAAGCCCCAGGCCCGTGCCCTTGTCCCCGGGCTTGGTGGTGAAAAACGGGGTGAAGATCTTGGACAGGATTTCCGGAGTCATACCCGCGCCGTTGTCGCGTACGGCCAGGCCCGTCACCCCCGGACGTTCCTCAAAGGCCGTCAGGCGCAACCGCCCGCCCTCGGAGCCGTGGCGGTCCACGATGGCGTAGATGGCGTTGTTGAGCAGATTGAGCAGAATCTGCTGCAACTTGCCGGGATCGGCGCGCACGGTGAGGCCGCCGGGCTCCACCGTCACCTCGAAGGCGATGCCGTTGACCTCGGCCTTGCGGCGGACCATGTCGGTCAATTCGGTCAGGTAGCCGTCCAGGCCTATGGTTTCCTCATGGGCGTCCCCGCGCCGCCCGAACTTCAAAATGGCCTGGGTGATCTTCGCGCAACGGCCGATCTGGATGCGCAATTGCTCGATGCCCGTGCGGACGTCCCGCTTTTCCTCCTCCGGAACGTCATCGCGTCCGAGGCAGCCCTCGTCCAGGACGATCTCCAGCAGGGAAATCTCCGAGCTCATGACCTGGAGGGGGTTGTTGATCTCGTGGGCGAATCCGGCTGTCATGGTGCCGAGTTCGGCCAGTCTGGCCGCCCGGGTGAGATGGCCTTCCAGTTCGCGCTTTTCCCGCTCGGCCGCCGCCAGCATGGCCCCGATCTTCCTGCTGAGCAGCCAGGCGGTGGGAATGACCAGAAGACCGCCCAGGGCCAGAAGGCCCGCCGCGTACAACCGGATGGAGGCCAGACCGCCCAGGGCGTCCTCAAGGGGCTGGCGAACGACCAAGCGCCAGCGGCCCTGGTTGAGGGGGGCCGCCGCGCACAGTTCCTTGCCCTGACCGGTTTCAATGGCCGCGCTCACGGTCTTTCCGGCGTCGAACGGATACAGGGCCGCGTCCGGATCGCGATCGAGAAGGTTGAGCCCGTTTCGCGCCCGGGTCTGCAAAACGCCCTGCTCGTCGATGACGTAGGCCTGGCCGCGCTCGCCCAGACGCACGGATTCCACCAGCCTGCCGAAGGCGCCGGAGTCGATGGTGGCCCGAAGCACGTTGCCGCGCCCATCGGTGACGGCCGCCGTGAAATGCGGCTGATGGCGGTGTCCCCGGTACACGTCGCTGATGTACGAGCCCTGGGAGAGCGCCTCCTTGAACCAGGGGCTGTCCTCATAACGCTTGCCGAGCAGATCGAAAGGCCCGGCGTAGGCGACCTGGGTTCCGTCCTTTGCGATGAGCCCCAGGTCCTGGAAGGAGGCGTCGAGCTTTTTCAGTTCCGCCAGGGTGGATTCGATCCCGCCGGGCCGGGCGAGCGCGCCGGCACCGACGAAGACCAGGGTGGAACGCAGGTCGTTCAGCCGTTCCTTTAAAAAGGCGTCGATGATGGCGGCGTGATCCCAGGCGATCCGCCGCATCTGGCTTTGCGCCGTCTGCCGGAAAATGCGGCCCGCGGTGAAATCCCCCAAAAGGACGATGACCAGGGTGGGAATGACGGGGACGAGAATCATGCCGAGAAAAACGAGGCGGCGGGCGTGTCCTTGAAAACTGGTCATGGCGGCGTTTCCATTGGGTTAGACGTGATTGGCGCGTTTTCCGATGCGGATTGAAGCAAGCCACATGCCAGCCCCCTGCCTGCGGGCCTTTCCGGAATCCCTCCGAACGATCCTGCGTGAAAATCGATCCATCCCGCAATGCGCAATCGCGCGCGTTGCAAGAAATAATCGAATGAAATCATGATGTAATTTGAACATATCGCGCAAATACGAAGAGGTCTGAATCTTGCTTTCCTCCAGGCCGGGAGCGCAAGACATGCCGAAAAGCGATCAGAAAACACCCCCCCTGGGCATAAGCGCCCTGGTCATCCGGGCCATGGCGCCCATCATGCTCGGCGTCCTGACCCTGTGCGCCGCGTCCTCCTATTTCATCTTCCAGGCGCAACGCCGCCATGTCCGTCAGGACGCGGCCCTGGAAAAGGCCGCGGACAAGGCCCGGCGCATGGAGCAATTTCTGGAAGGCTGCCGCCAGGACCTGCTCCTGGCGGCCGCCCCTCCCCTGTCGGCGGGGTCCCTGGTCCAGCGGCTGGCCGTGCTGCGCCAGGTCCGGGGCGTTCCCTATATGGAACTGGCCTGGACCCCGCTCGGCTCCGGCGAGCCCCAGGCCGCGAAGGTCGCGCCCGGCGCCGGCGCCCCCGTCCTCGGCGGCGTGAAGGATGCCAAAATAGACGGACTGGGGGCCAAAGTCCTCGCCCAACTCGCCGAAGGCGGTCCCGTCCTGCTCGGCCTGCGCCGTTCCATCGAGCGGCCGCGCTCGGACAAGCCCCCCGCCCCGGATTCCCCCCGCCCGGTCTTCCGTCTGGCGCTGGCCTGCGAGAACGCGGACGGCGAGCCCGGCGCCCTGACCCTGGCCGTGGACGCCCGCGAGGCCCGCAACAGGCTGGGCGTCCCGCCCGCCAAGCCCGGCGGCCTGTGGCAGGAAGGCGAGGACGCCTTTTCCTGGTTCGCCGACGCCTCCGGCTGGATTCTCTTTCAATCCGCCGCTCCGGGCCGTTCCGACAGGCCCCTGGAAACCTATCTGGCCAGAACCGGCATGGACGGCGCCCTGGGCCGGTCCGGCCTCGCCTCCGCCTTCAGGCCAGCCAACAACATCCAGGCGTTCTGGGACCTCATGGAGAAGCTCAAGTCCGAGGGCCAGGGGCGAAAACTCGCCCCCGGGGTCATGGAATGGCCCATGCGCGAGGAGATATCCGCCTTCGCGCCCGTGCGGTTCAAGACCGGCGACGGCGAGGCTTCCATCATCGGCGCGGTGGTCTACGCCGACCGGCGCGAACCGGCCTTTCAGAAGGTCTTTGGGCTGGAAATGTGTTTCTTGGCCGCGGGCCTGCTCCTTTTCGGCGCCGCCGTGGCGTTTCTTCTGCGCACGCGGGTCAGCCGCCCCCTCCAGTCCCTCGCCGCACAGATCGTCCACGCGGACCCGGCCCTCGAAACGCTCTTCAGCGCCGGCCTGTGCCGGGAAACGGCGCTCATCGTCCGGGCCATGACCTCCTGGACGAGACGAAACAGACGCAACGGCGCCATGCTCGACAGGGCCCAAAGCGAGGCCGCCCGCGAACCGGCGCTCATCGAGGAGCCTGTCCGGGATGCGGACCTGCCGGAACTGATCGGCGACGTGGAGAGCATGGCGAAACTCAAACGGGAGATCAGGAAAGCCGCCTCGGCGAACGCGGACATCCTCATCATCGGCGAGACCGGCACGGGCAAGCAGCTGGCGGCCGAAGCGGTCCACCGCTTGAGCGAGCGGCGCAAGGACCCCTTTATTTCCATCAATTGCGGCGCGCTGGACGACAATCTGCTCCTGGACGCCCTGTTCGGCCATGCCCCCGGCGCCTTCACCCAGGCCAGGACCGCCCGCCGGGGGGCTTTCGCCGAAGCGCATGGAGGGTCGATCTTCCTTGATGAGATCCAAAACGCCAGCCCCAAGACCCAGCAGGCCCTTTTGCGCGTTTTGACCGAACGGCGCTTCAGACCCCTTGGCAGCGACGAGGAAATACCGGTGGACGTGCGGGTGATCGCGGGCAGCAACAAGGAGCTGGCCCGGCTCATCCCGGAAGGGAGCTTTCGCGAGGACCTGTTCTACAGGCTCAACGTCATCGTCCTGCGCACGACCCCCCTGCGCGAACAGCCCCGGTCCATTCCCATCCTGGCCGGGCATTTTCTGCGCCAGGCCGAGGACCTGGTGGAGGCGGGCGGCCTGAGCCTCAGCCGGGGCGCCCTGGACAAGCTGACCGCCTATTCCTGGCCGGGCAACGTGCGCGAGCTCATCAACTGCGTCACCAGGGCCGCCGTCATGGCCGAGGGCTCGATCATCATGGCCGGGGAGATCAAGCTGGACGAGGAAGCCCCGGCCTATCTCGCGGTCAGGGACGAGGAGGCCTCCCACGGCGCCCCGCCGCCCCCCCTCCCGCCCCTGCCGGAGGGTCCTGTCCTGCACGCCCGGCAGCAGGCCGCCATGGCGGAAATCCTGCGCCGCAAGATCATAAGCCGCAAGGATTACCAGGAAATCGCCGGGGGCTCGCTTCCCGCGCGCACGGCCCTGGAGGATCTGAACGATCTGGTGCGCCGGGGACTGCTCGTCCGGCGCGGCAAAGGCCCGGCCACCCGGTACGAGGCGCCGGCGGGCTTCGGCCGGACGCCTTCGCCCGGCGTCTAGCGCCGGGTCCTTGAATACGCGCCCGCCGTTCGAGGATCCGCCCGTCGCGCCGCGTCTTTTCGCACAAGGGACGGGATGTCCGCGCCAAGGGACGCCGCGCGCGTCCCGAATGGGCAAAAGGGGCGGGCCCAAAGGGGGCCGCTTCCGGGGAAAGCGGGCCGAACCGCGACGGGGCGCGGCCGGACGCCTCTGTTTTGCGGCCTCAGCGCGCCCCTCTCAACTGTGAAAAAACAAGCCCTCTCTGCTGCGGGGACTCGCTTTTCTGCACTTTTCAACGATTTCCCAGCCTGTTACGGCACAATCACGCAAAGAAAAAAAGAAATGACGGATGCAACAAATCCATTGCGTTGTCGTGGTAATTTTGTAAAAGCCTAATTCGAGTGTTCATTGACCGCTACGGCCGTTTTCATCCAGGATTCATACAGAGCCGCCCGCCTGAACCGATCTTCGGCCCTTGCCATTGGCCGGACTTCCGGCCGCTTGGAGCCGCCGCATCGCGCCGCAAAGCCAAGCGTCCAAAAACGGGAAGCTTTCGTATCGCCGGATCGACGCCGCCAGCGATGGCCTTTCCCGTTAACGCGCACAGGAGCGAACAAGCATGTCCAAGAAGATTTATGTCGGCAACCTGTCTTTCAAATCCTCGGAAGAAGACGTTAGAGACCATTTCGCCACCTACGGAGAGGTGATCTCCGTCAACCTCATCACGGACAGGGAGACCGGACGCCTTCGCGGCTTCGGTTTCGTCGAGATGGACGACGCCGGCGCCCAGAAAGCCATCGAGGCCCTTGACGGGAAGGATTTGGGAGGCCGGGCCCTCAAGGTCAACGAGGCCCAGGACAAACCCAAAAGCGGCGGTTTCGGCGGCCCGCGCGGCGGCGGCCGCGGCGGATACGGCCGGGACAGATAGACCCGACGAAGGTATCTCGCTTTCACGCGGAAGAGCCGGAGCCTGGCTCCGGCTCTTCTTTTCGCGCGTCCGGACCATGCGGCGCGCCTGTCGGCCCGTTCGCGGCCCCGGCTCGCAGCGTCCGGGATCGGCGCGCCCGCAAAACGCGCCCACGCGAATCTCGAGGATGCGCGCTCTTTTTCCTTGCCGTTTTTTTGCGCGAAACGGCGTTTCAGCGCATTGACCAGGTCCCTCCGGCTCAGGCCGTTTTCAGAGCGCGAAAAAGCCAGGTCCGGCGCGTATCCAACGACGCGGGGCCTGGCTTTTCTTCATAAGGCTCGGCGAGGGGGCCTTAGGCGCGACCTGGAGATTTTTCCGGCAACGGCGCGCTAGAAGGCGTATTCCGGGTTGTCCCTGGAAAAATCCAGGCTGGTCAACCCGATGTTCACCTTGAGGTCTTCGTAGCCGTACTGTTCGAGCAGGGCGCCCTGTTCGTCGTAGCAGGTCACCCCCACGGGCAGGAGATACTGCCTGTCCACGTGCAGAACGATGCGCGAAGCGTAATACGCGCGCCCGTCCTTGGGCGTGAACCGCGCCTCCGCCACATAGGCCGGACGGCCCGCGAAATTCTCCTCGCCGAGACGGATGACCTCGAGTTCGGAACGAGACTCGGCCAGCGGGATGTTGTCCCGCATCATGGCGATGATGAAGCCGAAGCCGATATCGGTGATGGGATGGCGGCAGCCCTCGTTCATGATGGAACCATTGGGATCCAGGTTCCAGGTCAGCCCCGCCCCGGCGCCGTCCTTGTGGACCACGGCCTTCCCCCCGTTCTCCCCGCTGACGTAGAGCGCTTCCTTGAGCGGTTCGCCGATGCCCTTGAGATAGATCCGCTGAGGTTTTTGAAATTTCAAAAACAGACGCTCCTCGGGCAAAAGCGAGGCCTCCACCCGTTCCCGTCTGCTGAACACGGCGGAATAATCGACGATTCCGGCGTAGCTCGCCTCCACCTTTTCCATCAGCGCAAGAAGCTCCCCGGCGCGGGGATCGTCTTTTTCCCCGGCGCGAGCCGGGACATTGGGCCAGACAAGGACAAGGCAGACCAGCGTCAACAGCGCCGTGCGGATGAAACCGGCTCTTGGGGCGGGCGCGCGACGTGGCGAAAATGGCTGTTTCCAAAAACGGAAGGAGAAAAAAACATCATGCCGCATAGATAGCGATCCTTACAGGAAAAGCGTTCGCGGCCCGGACGGGCCAGGCCCCGGCGAGAACCGCAAAGGAACCCCGACCGGAGGTATAAAATCCCGCCACAACCCGCAAGCCCCCAGTTCACTTGAAGCCCGTCCGGTCCAAGGCGCCGGATGGGGGGAGATGTAAAAAAACGGCGTCTTCACGATGGGTTGACAACGCCTTGCAAAGACGACCACAGGGGAATGGGCCGTTGATGAAAAAACGTCAATGAAAAGACTCTCCGAGCCCCACGGACCGGGACGCTGTTCGCGGACGCCGCGTGTTGACCCGAACCGCGCAACGCCGTACACGATATAGCGTCCCGGAAAAACACGAAGGGAAACGCTCCCGCAAGGGGCCGCCCGCGAGGCGCGACGTAATGAAGAAAGTAAGACATATTCTCACCTTGTCGACCCTTTGCCGTATCGCCGTCCTCATCGCGGCCGTTTTCCGTTTTTCCGCCCCCGCCCTGGCGAGCGACGCCGGTCCCGGCGCGCCGCGCATCCTTTTCCGCATTTCCGTGGAGAACATGCCGGAACATGTCCAGACCCAGGCCGTGCGCCGTTTCGCCCAAGCGCTCGCCAAGGAGGCCGGGGACGTCCTGCGGGTGGAATTTCACGATTCCGCCTCGCTGTTCCGGGACGCGGACGTGTTCAGCGCCCTGACCGAGGGCAAGGCCGAGATGGCCGTCCCGGGAACCTGGCATATCGCCCGCTACCAGCCGGACGTGAACATCTTCCTGCTTCCCATGTTCTACGGCCGCAGCGCCGCGGACAACCACGCGGTGTTGCAAAGCGAGGTGGGCGCGGAGCTCGACCGCCGCATCGAGGACGCCCTGGACGTGAAGATTCCCGGGAAATGGCTCGATCTCGGCCACGCCAACCTCTATGCCACGGGCAGGCCCCTGAACAATCTGGGAGACGTCAAGGGGCTGCGCATCCGGGTGGCGGGCGGGGAAGCCAACATCATGCGACTTCAGGCCGCGGGCGCCTTGGCCATGTCCATCCCCTGGCCCGACTTTCCCCTGGCCCTTGCCCAGCGGGAGGCCGACGGGGTCCTGACCACCCATGAAACCATCCGCAGCGCCAAGCTTTGGGAAAACGGCCTCCAATACTGCCTGGAGGACCGGGAGTATTTTCCCATGTACGCGCCCATGATCAGCGGGCGCATCTGGAAGCTTTTGCCCGAAGGCGTCCGGGCGGTCATTGCGCGGCTGTGGGAGGAAACGGCCGGACAGGAACGAAGCCTGGCGGCCCTGGCCCAGGAAGAGGCGAAAAACGATCTTTTGCGCCACGGCGTGCGGATCACGGTTCCCAGCGCCAAGGAAACGGCGGATTGGCGCGTCCGGCTGTCCGCCTTCCAGGACGACATCATCAACAAGACGGGCATGGACAAGGCGCTCTATCTTCGCGCCGTCGAGATTCTGGAAAAATAGCAAGGTGGCTCAGTTATGGCCGCACGCGCCATGGAGCGGAAATTTCTCGCCGTTTGGTTCAGCGCCTACGCCCTGGTCGTACTGGGCGGCGCGGCCATAACCGCCGCGTACGTCTTTGAGAAGCGCGAATCCGCCTTGAGCCTGGCGAGCTTTCGCATCAGCAACGAATCCCAGCAGTTGGCCTCCCATATCGGCGCGCAGCTGCGCATTCTCGATCTCGGGCTGCTCGCCACCGCGCAAATGGAGGGTTTCGCCAAAAGCGTCGAGCAACGCGACATGCCCGCCCTGTCCCGTATGATCCGGCGGAAAATCCCCCTCTTCCCCCACCTGGTCTCCATACGGCTCCTCGACGCGCAAGGCGGCGTTCTTTTCAGCCAGGGCCAGGAGGATGACGGCGTTCCCAGCCTGGCCAAGCGGGATTTCTTCGTCCTGCACAGGGATTCCCTGGTCGCGTTCCAGGTCTTCGCCTATCCGCCCGAGGCCGCCCAGCCCAAGCTGTACATGAGCCGCCGGGTGGAGGACGAGAAGGGGACCTTTCTCGGCGTCCTCGTCATCCGCGTCTCCACCAGCGAACTGTTCAGCCAATACCCCAACCTCACGCCCCGGGGACCGGACGCGGTCCTTCTGTATGACGACAGGCTGCGTCCCCTGGCCGTCTGGACCGGGAAACAGAGCGAATACGTCTCCTTGCCGGCCGAGACCGTTCGGGACCGGTTTCTGTCCCTCGCCGGGGACAACTTTTTTCTCCAGGGAGGCTCCCATCTGGATCAGGGCGAGAACGCCGTCCTGGGGGTCGCCCAGCTCACGCGCCTGCCCTTCTACGTGGCCATGGCCGCGCCCACGCCCCTTCTCCTGGAAGCCTGGAAAGACAACGTCCTGCGCCTGTGCGCCATCCTCGGCCTGGCCACCATCGTCGTCACCCTGGCCCTGCTCTATGCGGCCAGACAATATCTGATCCGCTCGGCCGCCGAGTCCGACCTCATGCGGGCGAAGCTTCGCGCCGCCATCTACAGGAGCATGTTCACGGAAAACCCGTGCATGCAGCTGCTCATCGAGCCCGAATCCGGACGGATCAAGGACGCCAACCCCTGCGCCATGCGCTTCTACGGACTGACGGATTTCCCGGCCTCCCCCGCCGCGTACCAGGACCTGGACGTGGCCGGAGCGGACGAGGCCGCGCGGTTTCTCCGGGAAGCCGCCTCGGCCGAAACAAGCTACCGCCTCTTGCGCCACAACGTGCGCGGCGGCGAAATCCGGGACGTGGAGATCTACGCGGGGGTTCTCGAAATCGACGGCGCCCAGTACGTCCACGCCATCATCAACGACGTGACGCCCCGGCTCAAGGCGGAGGCCGCGCTTGAGGAGGCCAAACGGCAGGCCGAGGCCGCCAACAAGGCCAAATCGGAATTTCTGGCCAACATGAGCCATGAAATCCGCACGCCCATGAACGGCGTGGGCGGCATGCTCCAGCTGTTGCGGACCACCCGGCTCGATGCGGAACAGACCGAATACGTGGACACCGCCCTGACCGCCCTGGAAAACCTCTTGGGGCTCATCAACGACATCCTGGATTTTTCCAAGATCGAGGCGGGCAAGATGGATATCCGGGAGGTTCCCACGGATGTACGGCTTCTGTGCGCCTCGGCGCCGGCCATTTTCAAGGCGCAGATCGCCCAGAAGGGTCTGGCTCTCAATATCGAGATCGACCCGGAAACGCCGCCCTCGCTCCTGGCGGACCCGGGCCGCATCCGCCAGATTCTCTTCAACCTCATCGGCAACGCCGTGAAATTCACGGAAACCGGGAGCATACGTCTTTCGGTCAAGCTCAGGGACATGGATGCGCAAAGCGGGCGCGCCTGGCTCGACTTCACGGTGGCGGACACGGGCGTCGGGGTCGAGCCGGACAAGCTGGCCGAGCTGTTCAACCCCTTCACCCAGGCCAACGGCGCGCTCAGCCGTAAATATCAGGGCACGGGCCTGGGCCTGTCCATCGTCAAGCGGCTGGCCGCGCTCATGGGCGGAGACGTGTCCATCGAAAGCGAACCTGGCGTGGGAACCACGGTCCGTTTCAGCATCGCGGCGGGCCGCGTCCCGCAGACGGCGCGCCCCTCCCTGGACGGCGCCAGCGGAGCCTTTGTCCCCGGCGCGCCGGACGATGCCGTAAACATGGACCACCCGTCCATGCGCGTCCTTTTGGCCGAGGACGACCTGTTCAACCAGAAGGTGGGACTCGGCATGCTGCGCCATCTGGGCGTCGCGGCCGACCTGGCCGAAAACGGCGAAAGCGCCCTGGAAATGCTCAAACAGCGGTCCTATGATCTGATCATCATGGACGTGCAGATGCCTGTCATGGACGGCATCGAGGCCACCAAGGCCATCCGCCGGGGCGACGCCGGCCCGCAAGGCGCGGCGACGCCCATCATCGCCATGACCGCCTTCGCCCTGGCCGGAGACAGGGAAACCCTGCTCGCGGCCGGCATGCAGGATTATCTGGCCAAGCCCGTGACCCTGGACGCCCTGCGCGGCGCCATGGAGCGCGTCATGAAGGACCACCCCCGGCCCTAGCCCGTCCGTTTTCCGCGCTCCCCATAACCGCCTTCGGCCGCGCGGTATCCGGCAAGCGCGGCCTCGGGATCGTTTCCCCGGCGTTTTGCGCGCCCCAGTCCCGCACGCCCCAGCCACGCGCGCCATGGCGGCTTGCGCCGCCCGCCCGGTTTTCTCCCCTCAACGCCCCGCAGGCGCCCCCTCCATCCCCCGGGGGCGCAATCTCCCGATGACCAGGGCCAGGACGGACGTCAAGACGATGAGAAGCGTTCCGTAGGCCATGGCCACGCCGATCTTGTATTCGAAGACCGCGTTGACCATGGCGATGGAGATGGGCTTGTTGGAAGGCGTGTAGAGAAAGGCGGACGTGGCGTACTCCCCCACGCTGCGCACGAAGACCAGCAAAAAGCCCGCCAGAAGCCCGGGATAGAGCACGGGCAGGGTGATCCTGCGAAAGGTCCGGGCGCCCGTGGCCCCGAGGCTTCTGGAGGCTTCCAGAAGGGCGCCGTTGAGATTCTGGAAGGAAACATGGGCGGTCTTGGCCATAAGCGGCAAGCCCTTGATGCAATACCCCAAGGGCAAAAGCAGGGAGGAGCCCGCCAGGATCAGGGAGAACGAGAACACGCTGGGCTCGGCGGCCGCGCTGATGAGGTTGATGGCCACGGCGCTGGCGGGCAGGGCCCAGGGAAGCGTGACCAGAAGATCGATCAGCCAGCGCAGCCGCAAGGTGGTCTTTTCGATGACGTAGGCCGCGGGCAGGGCCACGGCCAGACATAAAAAACCGGCCAGGAGGGACATGAGGACGCTGTTCACGAACGGGGCGAAGGCCCGGCGCCTGGTCAGGATGGCCGTGAAATTGTCCGTGGTGAAGGTCTCTGGAAAGACGCTGACCATCAAGGAGGCGGAATCCACGAAGGAATACAGGAGGATGGTGAAAAAAGGCAGCAGAATGAGGACCGTCAGTCCGGCCGTGGCGGCGATGGCCCCCCCTTTGAGCCAGGGATTGGCGATGCGCAAGCGTTGCGGCGCGGCCGCCCGGACGCTGGGGGCGAAGGTCCGGCGTCCCTCGTACCAGCGCAGGCCCAGGAAAAACACCATGGACAGGGCCGTGAGGACCGCCGTCTCCACGGCCGCCATGCCCAGATAGTTGTTGGCCTTGGACAGGAGGATGCGGGTGGTCAGGACCCGGTAGCTCCCGCCGATGATGCTCGGCGCGGTGAACGATCCCGCCCCGGTCATGAAGGTGATGGCCGAGGCGGTGACGAGCGCCGGCGTCAGAAAGGGCAGGATGACGGAGAAGAAAATCCTGCCCCGGGAGGCGCCCAGGCAGCGGGCGCTTTCGATGACCGAGCCGTCGATGCGCCGTATGGCCAGGGAAACGGCGATGTAGAAGAAGGCGTACTGGGTGAAGGCGTGCACGGTCAAAATCCCGGGCAGGCCCACGAGATCCAGGGGCGGCTTATCCAGGGACAGCGCCAGTTGCAGGGTCCTGGTCGCGAGTCCGCTTTCGCCGTAGAGCTGGACGAAGGCGTAGACGATGATGATGCCGGGCATCATCATGGGCAAGAGGAACAGCTTGTCCAGGACGCGTTTTCCGGGAAACGTAACGGCGTGCATGAAAAAGGCCAGCCAGGTTCCGATCACCCCGCAGACCAGGACCGTCAGGACGCCGAGAAGCACGGAATTGCGCAGCGCCGTCAGCTCCGAGACCGACGTGAAAAAGGCGGCGTACCCGGCCAGGGAAACGCCCCCGTCCGGGCCGCGCAGGCTGACCGCGAGGGTCATCAGGGCGGGATGCAGGACGTACCCCACAAGCGCCCACAGCAGCGGGAGCAGGATCCAGCTTCGCCGGATGCGCCGTCCGGCCTCCCGGAAGCCGTCCCCCGCCCTCATCGGGGCAGGACCCTGATCGCGTCCGGGGACAGGCGCGCGAACACGGTTGCGCCGGGGCTCGCGCCGGGGCTCGCGTCAATGCGCCCGCCCGGCTCGTTCAAGGCCGCCGCCTGAAAGACCGTCCCCTCGATCCGTACGGCGTAGCTGACGAAGACGCCCTGGACCCGCGCCTCGATGAACTCGGCGGCGCGCCAGTCCGGGCCGTCCTTCGGCGCGGCGGAAAGCTCCACGCTCTGGGGGCGGATGGAGACGTATTCCCCCCTGGCGGCCGCGTCGCCCAGACGCAGGATCAGCCCCCCGGGAAGCCGGGCGGCGCCGTCCGCGATCTCGGCCCGGAACAGGTTGGTCTCGCCCACGAACCCGGCCACGAAGGCGTTCGCCGGGTGATCGTAGACGTCCCGGGGCGAACCCGTCTGGGCCACCCCGCCCTTGTGGAACACGGCGAGCCGGTCGGACAGGGTCAGGGCCTCGGTCTGGTCGTGGGTGACGAGGATGGTGGTCACGCCGAGCTGTTTTTGCAGGCTTTTGAGCTCCTCGCGCATCTTGTCGCGAAGCCTCGCGTCCAGGTTGGAGAGGGGTTCGTCCAGAAGCAGAAGGCGCGGCTCCACGGCCAGGGATCGGGCCAGGGCCACCCGCTGCTGCTCGCCGCCGGACAGTTCGTCCACCCGCCGTTCGCCGAACCCGGCCAGCCCGATCATATCCATGAGGCGCGCGACCGAGGTCCGGATTTGCGTTGGCGTCTTTTTTTGGATGGCCAGCCCGTACTCGATGTTCTGAAAAACGGTCATATGGGGAAACAGGGCGTAGTTCTGGAAAACCATGCCCACGCCCCGTTTCTCCACGGGAATGCGCGCGGCGTCCTGACCGTCCAGGCGGATCTCGCCCGCGTCCGGAGAGATGAATCCGGCGATGAGCCGCAGCAAGGTGGTCTTGCCGCAGCCGGACGGCCCCAGAAAGGTGAAGAATTCCCCTTTTTCCACGCGCAGGCTGATCCCCGCGCACACGGGCTCGCCGCCAAAGGATTTCTCCACCCCGATCAGTTCCAGGGCGGGCGCATCGTCGCTCACGCTATTTCTGATCCTTGCCGGAATCCTTCACGTCCATGTCCCATTTCTGCATCCACTCGGCTTCCTTGTCCGCCAGCGCCTCCCAGTCCACGTCCATGACCTTGAACGTGATCTTGCCCATCCATTCCGGGGACGACGCGATGGCGTCCGGGTGGGTGGGCATGCGGTTGAACTTCTGGGCCAGCATGGCCTGGGTCTCGGGGCTTCCGGCGAACTCGATGAAAGCCTTGGCCGCGTTCGGATGCTTGGCGCCCTTTACGAGCGCGATGCCGTCGGTGATGACCGGGGAGCCGCTGGCCGCGTCCACGACCTCGAGAGGCATTTTGTTGTCTTTGATGCTGTCGATGATGGAGTTGAGCACCGCGAAGCTCACGGCCGCCTCTTTGCGCCCCACGGCCTGGAACTGGAGCGAGCCGCTGCCGTAGTAGCGTTTGACGTTGGCGTCCATGTCCTTCAGGAATTTCCAGCCCGCTTCCAGGGCGTTTTTCTTGGCGTACTGCTGCAGGAGGGCGGAATACGTCGCCCGGGCCGAGGAGGACAGGGCGTTGCGGGAGACGATCTGATCCTTGTATTTGGGATCGGCCAGATCGCTCCAATCCTTGGGCGCCTGGTCCTTGGAAAGCATCTCGCTGTTGTAGAACATGAGCACCGGGGTTTCGATGGTCCCGATCCAGTAGCCCTTGGCGTCCTTGAACAGCGGATCGATCTTGTCCGCCCAGGAGGGGGAATAGGGCTCGAACAGGTCCTCGGCGGTCAGCTTCTGGTAGACCGAGGACGGCCCGCCGTACATGACGTCGGACTGGGGATTGCCCTTTTCCGCGCGCACCCGGTCGGCCAGCTCGCCCTTCAGGTTGATGAACTCGACCGGGACCCCGGTCTTCTTCTCAAAAGCGTCCGCCACGGCCTCCAGCATGGAGTCGCCGTGGGTGGAGTAGACCACCACCTTGTCCTCAAGCGCGGCGGCAAGGCCCGGCGCCGCGCCGCAAAGCAGCATGATCGCGGCCAGCATGAGCCCGGCCGCGCTTTTCACAACCCCCGTGTTCCGCATTGCAATCCTCCAACGTTACAGGGTTAAGGGTACGGGACCGCGCGGCGGGCTTCGGCCGCCGCGACGGAAATACCGTCTGAAACGCGGCCTCACGCCGCGTCCTCAAGATGGCAAGCGCCGAATTTTGAGGATACTCTCTTAAAATATTACGTTTTTTCGTGAAGAACAGCGGCCTGTTCCTCACGACCGCGACGCGGGAAGCGCAACGCCACGGCCGCCACGTCGTCGTGGGTCTTGAAGCGCGGATACCGTTCGCACCGGGGGTCGATCCGCTCCGCCGCCCGGACGCGCTCCAGAACGCCGGACAGGCCGCCCTGGCGGTACGCCTCGATGAATGCGCAAAAATCCTCCCGGGCGCCGGGGTCGGCCTTGGGCGTGAACAGCCCGTCCGTACACAGGATGACGTGGCGCACGCCTGCCAGGGAGCGCGTTCCGCCGCGCAGGAAGGCAAGCGCCTCGGGCTCCCCGCTCAGGACGCCGTAGTCGATGTTCATGCGGGAGCGGACCTTGCGGATTTGCCCGCCAAGGGCGGCGTGGATGGTCTCTTTCGTTCCGCAGGCGGCTTTTTTCCAAAGCTCCAGGGTTTCCCGGTCGTGATCGAGGGGGCCGCACAAAAGGGCATGCCCGCCGTCATCCAGAAGAAGCAGGATCACGCAGTCGCCGATCTGCGCCCATTCGAGCGCCCCGTCCCGGACACGGACCACGGCGGCGCTGGCGCTCCACAGGGCCGGCTTTTCCGAGCAATCGACGCCGTTTTCCTCCATGGCGGCCCGGATGGCCGCGTTGGCCCGCCCGGCCAGGACCGTCAGGGGGGCGTCGTTTTCCTGAAAGGCCCGGGCCGCGAGCTTCGCGGCGAGATAGCCCCCGGTGCGGCCGCCCATGAACAGGCCTTTGGTCAGGCTGGTGGCGCCGTCGAACACGCCGAAGAGATCCTCTTCCACCAGGACCCGGTCCTCGTTGACGGGCGCGCTTCCCTGTTCGTAAATGCAAGATATTTGCATACTATGCTTCGTAATCTATTTGTTTTTATTCTCTCAGACCAATTTCGTTCCCTCGTCAAATAGCTAAGTTCTATTCATTCATCGCTTTAGAATTGAGTTTATAAATAGATAATCCCCGCGCGACGCGTGAGGCGCCCAGAAGACAACCCGACGGACAAGGGGCGGACGCCGAGAGATGCCGGGAGACCACGTGGGACGCCGGGGGCATGACGGGGGCATCTACGAAAAAGGCGGGAATAGAGAGAACGTCCGTCTGGAAGCGCTCCAGCGTGGCGTCTCATGCCAAGGGCGGCGCCTTGGGAAATGCGCGCTCCGCCCCAAGGACCGATCTCGGCCCCGCTCCCGGACATGCCCCTGGCGCGGCCATCCCGGGGCCGGGGCTCTCCGCGTTACGCGTCTGACGCCCGGCTTACGCGCCGCCCTCCCCTTCGACGCGGCCCTCGCAGGGCCCGCTTCCGGCAAGCGCCTCGCATCACGAGAAACCGCTGGATACCTCCCGGAAAGCGCGTAAGCGCTTCTCGTTCTTCATTTCAACCAGATAAAATTGTTGTGGGATTTCAAAGGGCGAGAGCCCTTTGACCGCCGAAAACCGCCACCCCGGTCCATTGCGCGGCGGTCCCGAGGCCGTCCGCCCGAACGCGGGCCTGGTCAGGCCGGGGAGGGTTCGCCGGACGGGGAGGAGCGCGTCTTTTCCTGGAAAGCCCGGGCCTTGCGGACCAGTTCGCTCGATTCGCGCATGAGCCGCCGCCAGTTCTCCTCGCTGTGAACGTCCCTGGCCCGGCCTTCCTGGTCGTGGCTGCGGATGGAGTACAGGGTTTTGGGAATATGGACGAAGCGCGCCCCGCCCATGGCCAGGCGCAGATAGAACTCGTGGTCGTTGGCCAGATAGGCCGGATCGTACCAGCCGAAGCGCGCATGCAGGCTTCGCCGGTAGAGCTTGGCCACCCCGCACAGGTACCAGTCGCAGAAGCAGCTCCCGAAATCGTAATCCGGCAGTTTGAATTCGCGCAGGATGCGCATGGCGTCGTCCACGATGAACGT
The DNA here is from genome assembly GCA_937934715.1 of uncultured Desulfovibrionaceae bacterium. Classification (GTDB taxonomy): domain Bacteria; phylum Desulfobacterota; class Desulfovibrionia; order Desulfovibrionales; family Desulfovibrionaceae; genus CALGYO01. Next base: position 65,886 of record CALGYO010000055.1, read on the forward strand.
GTCCGCGTAGACGAAATCCGCCTCGTCCCGGACAAGGGGCCCGGCCAGGGCGGAGAGCATCCGCGGGTGGCACAGGTCGTCCGAGGCCACGTAGGTGCAATAGTCCCCGCGCGCGGCCTGAAAGCCGATATTGTACGACTGGGTGTGCCCTTGTCTGACTTCGTTTCGTATGACGATCAGCTCGCGCCCCTGTTTGGGGTAGCGGTCATGCCAGGTCCGGGACACGGTCCCGTCAGGCTCCAGGCGGCTGGCGTAGGAGACCCGGTCCCGGCCCACGGCGGTCTCGTAGGCGGCGAGGACCCCCAGGGTCTCGTCCGGCGAGGGATCGGCCACCACCACGATCTCAAGGGCGGGCCAGTCCTGGAACCAGAGGGAGTCGAGGCAGGCGGCCAGATAGTCCGCCTGGTTGTAGGTCGGAACGACCACGGATATGCGCCCGGTTGCGTCCACGCCGCCTCCTTGGAGCAGGGCCGTCTGGCCCCTCATCATGCCGGGTTCATTGGTGAAGCGGGAAAACGGACCTGGGCAAGCGCCTTTCACGCTCTCCCGGCGCGCTTTCCGCAAGCGCGCCGGTAGAAGGCCAGATGCCGGGAAACCACAACGTCCATGCCGAAACGCGCCACGGTCCGCCTGCGGGCGTTTTCCCCCAGCCGGGGCAGGGCGTCCTCAGCCAGCGCCGGAAAAAGCGCCGCGACAAAGGCCGCCATATCGCCCCGGGGCGCAAGATAACCGGTCTCGCCCGGCCTGACCATCTCCGGGACGCCGCCCGTGGCCCAGGCCAGGACCGGGGTCCCGCAGCTCAACGATTCCAGGACCGTGTTGGGCAGGTTGTCCGCCAGGGACGGGAAGGCGAAGAGGTCGCAGGCGGCGTAGAGCCGGGCCAGGGTCCGGTCGTCGCCGATGCGGCCCAGGGTCAGGACATTGGGCCATGGCGAGGGTCCGCCCTCGTCGCCGAAGACGACGAGGGCGGCGCCGGGCCTTTCCGCAGCGCGGGCGGCGAAGGCCTCGACCAGAGCCCGGCCGCCTTTTCGCGGATCGTCAAGGGCGGCGTCGGCCCCGAAGAGAACGAGCCGCCCGGTTAACGGCAGCCCCAGGGAGGCCCTGGCCTTCGCCTTGTCCATGGGGGCGAAGAGAGCCGTATCCAGGCAGTTGGGGATGTGGGCCATGGCAGCGTCGCGCAGGAGCGGCCCCTGGCGGGCGAGCCCGGCCAGCCAGGCGCTGGGGCAGATCACGGACAGGTCGAGCCTGGGATAGAGCGCCCGCTTTCTGGCGAAAACCCTGGCCGAGCAGTCCAGGGGATCGGCGCTTTTCAGCTTCGGGCAGGCGCCGCACCCCGTTCGGTATCCCTCGCAGTCCCCGGCGTAATGGCAGACGCCGGTGAAGGCCCACATGTCGTGCAGGGTCCAGACGATGGGAACGGGAAAGGCGGCCAGGGACTTAAGGCGCATGAACCCGGCGTGGGGCCAGTGCAGGTGGACGAGGTCCGGCTTCCAGGCGAGCACGGTCTCATGGACCGTGTCCGGGATGCGGTTCAGGGAAAAGGGGACGCGCTCCCGGCCGGGATGGCGGCGCTTCAGGCCCTTCTGATCGTACGCCGGGGCCTTTTCGCCGAAAAGAACGGTCAGCCGGGAACGGTCCTCGACGACCCCGGGGTGGCCGGTGGCGTTTTCCCGGGTGAAAAAGCGCGCCTCGACGCCGGGGGCGCCGTAAACGCCCTGAAAGAGGCGAAAGGCCGCCCTGGCCGCCCCGCCCCGGCCGTCGAACGTGTTCACGAACGCGATGCGCATGGTTTTCCTTCTCGATGGCCGCGTCAGCGGACCCGTATGTCCGCGCCCAGCGAGGCGTACAACTCGGCGTACAGGGGGGCGATGCGCGCCCAGTCGAACCGGTCCGCCGCCCACTGGCGCGCGGCCTCGGACATGCGCCGGGCCAGGGGCGCGTCCCGGCACAGCCTGATGCAGGCGTCAGCCATAATGCTGGGCATAACCTCGGGCATGGCACCGGTCATAGCCCCGGCGTCCCCGTCCGGGACGACGAGGGACATGTCCGGGCTCAGATAGCCCGAGGCGAAGGCCCGGGCGTTGGCCACCACGGGCGTCCCGCAGGCCATGGCCTCTAAAAGCGCGGTGTTGGCCGTGCAATCGGCCACGGGATGCAGGAAGACGGACGAGGTCGCGTACAGCGTGGTCAATTCGGCCACGGACAACCCGGTCAAAAGACGAATCCCCTCCCCCGCCAGGGCTGCGTGGTTTTTCGCGGGCGTGACGCACAACAGTTCGATGTCCGGGGCGATCCGCGCGATGCGCGCCAGGGTCTCGGCGAGAAGATAAAAATCGCGCAGCCAGTTGCCCACGAAAAGGACGCGTTTTTTGCGCCCGGCGAAGGGGCCGAACGGGAAAAATCCCGTCTCCACCCCGAGCGGAATGCAGCGGACCTTGCCCGGGCCCGTGATCTTCTCGAAATAGGCCGTCTGGTTCGGCGCCACCACCACCACCGCGTCGTGAAGCGGAAAATGGGACTTGTCCGGGATGATGGTTTCCATGAAGGACGGGGGTTGGTGGTAGACGGCCACGATCTTGTTTTCGCCCTTGTAGCGTGGCGAGAGGTAGCAGGCGGACTCCCCGTTCAGGAAATGGACGAGCATGTCCTTGCGCGTGCGCATGGCCTCGATGAGCGCCAGCTCCCGGCAAAAGGCGCGCTCATTGTAGGCGGTGCGGATGTTGGGCCTGGGACCGGCCCCGCGTAAAAGCGCCTCGGGCGCGTCCGCAAGCCGCTCGTACGGCGCCTCGAAGAGTTCGTACGGATCGAGATGGGCCGCGAGCTGGTCCGGCGAGGACTCGGCCACGTGATGGGCAAAGCGTTCGGGAACGATGTACAGACGCCGCATGGCCGATCCTTTCCCGCTCAGGCTTCGGAACCCGGGACGGGCTTTTCCAGGAACAGGGCCTTCATGAGGCCGTTCACCCGGGGTTGATGCCGGTTGCGCGACAAGTCCGGGGCGGGCGCGCCCTGGCAATGGATTTCGATGAGGCTCGCCCGCAGTCCCTTTGCGGGCGCCAGGACCCGGCGGGCGAAGGCCCCGGGATCGTAGACCCGGGCAAAGCCCTCGCACGGTCCCCAGCCCGGAAACGTTCCCAGGGGATCGTAGAGGGTCCTGGCGCTTTCGTCATACTTCACGCCGGTTCGAATATTCCACAATTCGTAATACTCCCCGCTCAAGAACAGCGGAACCAGGCAGGCCCGGCCCCCGGGCCGCAGGACCCGGCCGAGCTCCCGGATGAAGGCCGTGTCCGCATCCCCCTGGAAATGTTCGAAGGAATGGTGGCAGCTCACGGCGTCCAGCGAGGCGTCCGGCAGGGGGATGGCGGAAACGTCCCCGCGCAGGCGTCTGGGCAGGTCCGGCCGGGCCGGGCGCTCGGGGTAGCCCACGCTGTCCAGGCAGTAGGCCGCGTTCAGGGAATACAGCCGCAGGGCGGCCTGGGCGAATTCGCCGTGCCCTCCCGCCGCGTCCAGGAGGACCGCGCCCGCCGCCGGGTCGAGCAGCTTCAGGCTGACGGCGTACTCCAGGGCCTTGTCGTGGACGTAGGCCAGTCGCCGGAAGCGCTCCATGCCGGGAAGCGCCGTCACCCGGCGGTACTCGTTAAGGCTCACTTCCAGCCGCCCCCGGGACAGGCCGGGCAGGTCCGGCAGCGCGTCCAGGGCCAGGGGCCGGACATGACGGTCGATGCGGGCGTTGTTCACTCCGAGGGCCTGATAGAGGGACCAGGGAAAGTCCGCCTTGAAACGGCGCAAACGCTCCCGCAAGGCTTTGCTCACGCTCCCTCCTTGAGCCCGTATTCGCAGGCGTCGCAGGGGAAATCCGCCGGACGGGGCGCCCGCGCGGCCATGAAGGCCCGAACCCGCTCGAAGCGCGGCGAGGTCCACAGGGCCTCGACGCCCCGCTCGAACACGTTGCCCACGATGAAGCGGTGCTCCTGATCGTTGCAGCACAACGGGACGTCGCCATTTCGCAGGATGATGAGCGTTCCCGCCACCCAGGACAGGGCGCAGGGGGACGGACGGCCGCCGGACGGGGGCTGGCGCAGATCGGGGCTCGTTTCGGGGTCTATCCGGCCCAGGCGCGAGGAAATGGGGATGGCCTCCAGTTCGACGCGGGGAAAGTCCGCGTAGAAGGCCTGAAGCCGCCCGTCGAAGCCCAGGGGGCTGCGGGCCACCACCCGCACCTCTTCGCCCGCCAGGGAAAGGAAGGTCCGGATGTTGGCCAGGGTCCTGGCGATGTCCGCATCGATCCCCATGACCCGCTTGTAGGTTTCGGGTTGGCCGCTCGGGACCGTCAGGTAGATGAGGTTGAGCCCGGCCTTGAGCGCGGCCTCGGCCTTTTGGGGCGAAAGCAGGATGGCGTTGGTGGAAAACCCCGTGCGCGCCCGGGGAAAGGCCTCCCGGGCCCGGGCCACGAACCAGGGCAGATCGGGAAAAAGCAGGGGTTCGTTCACGTGGTGCAGGTGGATATTGACCAGATCGTCCCGGGCGAAGGCCAGGCCGTGGAGGATGTCGAGGAAACGCTCCCGGGACAGGGTCTCGCGGCCGAGGCCGTCCTTGATGGCCGGATAGACGCAGTAGCGGCACCGGGCGTTGCACGCGGCGTGGGTTTCGATCTCCGCTTCCCGCAGTTTCATGACGGATTCCTCGCCTCCCCAGGAGCGCGTACGGCTGTTGCAAAGACGTCGCTGGATGCGCAGCGTTTGGAAAAGAGCGTCATGGTTTTTCATAAAGCCGCGCGCGGGGCGCGTCTTCAAGCCGGGCGCGCGCGAATCGCGGGGATGCGCCGCCCTATGCATGCTCTTTTCCTGAAAACCCCGTGTTGAGCGGCCCCGCCCTAGAGGCAGCGGCCATTTCCCGCGAACGCCGGGTCCAGGCCCCCCGGCATGGCCTTTTCCCAGAGCATGGCCCGGTACGCTTCCCGGTCCGGCAGGGGACGGCGTTCCCGGTCCGCGAGGATCCGCTCCCGTTCCCTTGGCGTCCCGGCCCGTTCCCAGCGGCCCGAGACCGGGTTGAAGAGCTTGACAAGCCTTGCCGGATTCCCGGCCAGGAGGCTCATGGGAGGCGCGTCCTGAAGGACCACGGCCATGGCCCCGATCACGCTTCCCCGGCCGATGGTCACGGCGCCCAGAAGCGCCGCCCCGGAGCCGATCCAGCAGTTCTCCTCGACAACGGTCGCGCCGCCGAGCCGCGCTCCCTGGTCCATGTAGGGACGCATGGGGTCGCTGGTCACGTGGTCGGCGTTGGAGATGGCCGCGCGCGGGCCCAGCAGGCAGAAATCCCCCAGCTCGATCAGTCCGCCGGAATTGAGATTGCACTGTCTGCCCACCTGGACGTTGCGGCCGATGACGATGCGGCTGCCCGACTCGGGAGTGCAGACGTTGAGCCAGGCGCCGTCGCCCACAAGGGATCCCCGGCCGATTGCTACCCGGTTAAGGCCCAGAATCTGGACCAGGGCCCCGAAGGCCGCGCCGGGATAGCGGTCTACAAACGCCTGGGGAGCGCCCGATGCGCCTCGTTCGCTCGGCAGGCCCGATTCGTCTGGGCCGCCCGGCGCGCCCGAAGCGCTTGCTCCCGCAGGCGCGTCCCTTCCCGTTTGCGCGATTCCATTGTCCATGAGGGTCTCTCCCCGCTCCGGTCCGCGGCGATCCTTGCGCGCCAGCCAAAGGGCGCGCCGTTTTTGCCGCATGAGGGCGCATTCAAAAATTGCGCCGTTAGCCTGTCCGCCCCGCCCTGGCCAGGAGACGCGCGGGGACCCTTGGGGACGCGTGGGAAGGCGCGGCGGCCGCGTCCGGGAAGGTCGCATCTTTTCGTTGCGCGTTCAACCGCTTGGACGCATTCCCGGCGCCGCGAGGCGTTGGGACTTGCGCCCGGGGCCGCCAACAGCCGGCCCTCGCGCCGGTTTTCCCCAAAAAGCGCGCCGGGTTCGGAAGCGCGGGCCGATTGAAACGCACCCTTCCCACGCCTCGCGTGCGCGCCTTTGACGGACGGGACGCGCGTCTTGCGGCGGTTCGCCCGCGCGGAGCCCTCCCCCGCTCCAGAACCGGACGCTGAACGGATTGATTTCAAGGAGTTTCCGGACCATGCTCCGCTTTGGCCAAGCACGGCTCCCGCAGCCCCCTCCATTGACGCCTCCCGCAATATTCCATAGGAAACGCATCATGGAAGAGGGAGAAGGAGCGTATCCCGGCCATGCCCCGCCATGCCCTTATAGCATCCCTTCGCATCAGGCGTGTTTTGAATGCGCGCCGTGCTTTTACACGCTTTTTCGCAAGCGCGAATGAACGCATCTTTTCCTTTTCCCTGTGTATGCTGCGCCTCGTGCCAAAGCGAGCCCGCCAATGCGGTCCATAGTCCAACGAGGCGGCGAGCGCATGCAGGCTCCCCGCCAAGGGTTCACCATCATGGCCAAGCCCGCCGGACCGGATTGCGACATGGCCTGTTCCTATTGTTTTTACCGCGCAAAGCGCACTCTCTTTGCGCGCCCCCATCCGCGCATGCGGCAGGACGCCCTGGAACGGTTCATCACGGACTATCTGGAGCTCCACCCCGGTCCGGAGGTCCCCTTCGCCTGGCAAGGAGGCGAGCCCCTGCTCATGGGCCTGGCCTTTTTCGAGGAGGTCCTGCGTCTCCAGCGTCTCCACACGCCGCCGGGAAAGCGCCCAAGCAACGCCGTCCAGACCAACGGGCTGCGCATCGACGGCGCCTTCGCCCGGTTCTTCGCCCGGAACCAGTTCCTGCTCGGGGTGAGCCTGGACGGTCCGGCGTCCTGCCACGACGTCTACCGCCGCCGGGCGGGCAAGCCCACCCACGCCCTGGTCATGGAGGCCCTCAGACGCTTGCGGGATGCGGGCGCGGACTTCAACATCCTCTGCGCCGTCCACGCCGCCAACCAGGACCGGCCCCAGGAGGTCTACCGGTTCTTGCGCGACCAGGCCGGAGCGGCGTTCCTCCAGTTCATTCCCATCGTGGCCGGAAGCGGGGGAACATTATGCCCGGTCAGCGTGGCCCCGGAATCCTTCGGAACGTTCCTGTGCGGGGTCTGGGACATCTGGCGGCGCGAGGACGTGGGCCGGGTCTTCGTCGGGCATTTCGACGCCGCCCTGGCCGCCTTCCTGGGCCAGCCCGGGGGGCTGTGCGCCATGGCGCCGCGCTGCGGCCGGGCCCTGGTCCTGGAGCATGACGGAAGCCTCTACCCCTGCGACCATTTCGTGGACCCGGCTCATCGTCTGGGCGACATCCTGAGCCACCCCCTGGCCGAACTTCTGGACGGCCCCGCCCTTGCGGCCTTCGGCCAGCGCAAGCCGGACCTGCCGCCGGATTGCCGGGCATGCCCCGTCCTTTTCGCCTGCGGCGCGGGCTGCCCCAAGGACCGTCTGGCTCCAGACCCCCTGGGCGGTCCGCCGGCCCCGTACCTGTGTCCCGGGTTCAAACGCTTTTTCCGCCACGCGGGGCCGGAACTGGCCGCCATGGCCCAGGCCGTCCGGCGCCAGCCCGCCTTCCAGCGCATGACCGTCTGAACGCATTCAAGGAGAACGCGCCATGTCCGCCAAGGAAAAACCCACCGTCACCCGCCGTGAATTTCTCAAGAATTCCGCCCAGGCCCTGGCCCTTGGCGTGGCCGCCTCGGCCCTGCCCGGGCTGCCGTCCCTGGCGGGGGGCCCCGCTTCGGCCAAGGCGGCCTCACTGCCCGAAAAGCCCAACCTGCTCATCCTCATTTCCGACCAGGAGCGCTATCCCCGCGACTGGCCGGACGGCTGGGCCGAGGCCAATCTCACCAAGGCCCGCAAACGTCTGCTGGACAACGGCCTGGATTTCTCCCGGGCCTTTTGCAACGCCTCCATGTGCTCTCCCAGCCGGGGCTGCCTGTTCACCGGACTCTACCCCGCTCAGCACGGGGTGACCCTGACCCTGTCCGAGGGCGGATCCCTCTCGCCCCTGGAGCCCACCCTTTCCCCGGACCTGCGAAACCTGGCTCATCTCCTGACCGAATCCGGCTACGACGTGCAGCTTCGGGGAAAATGGCACCTGTCCAAAAGCGCCGAGGGCGGAACCCCCACCGCCCAGGACCTGGAAGGATTCGGCTTCAAGGGCTGGGTCCCCACCGACGTGGGCCAGGCCCTGGACGTGGACACGCTCGCCGGGGGCTGCCCGGACATGGACGAGCCCACCCTGGACCAGACCCTGGCCTACCTGCGGACCCTGACCCCGGAGAATACCCAGGGAAAACCCTTCTGCCTGGTGGTCTCCCTGGCCAATCCCCACGACATCCTGGCCTATCCCGGCTTGTGGGACGACGAGTCCTGCACGGACAAGTGCTACAAGAATACGGCGAACCTCGACATGGGGATCGCCGTGCCGGACTCCCACGACGCGGACGATCTTTCCCAAAAACCCTCGGTCCAGACCCAGGCCAGGCAGCTCTATTTCCTGGGCCTCGGGGCCCTGAACGACGAGCAAAAACGGCTCGATTACGTCAATTTCTACGGCTACCTGCAAACCGTCATCGACGGTCAGTTCAATACCGTGCTCCAGACCCTGGAAGACCAGGGGCTGACCGAATCCACGGTGGTGGTGCGCACGGCGGACCACGGCGAGGTGGGGCTGGCCCACGGCGGCTTGCGCCAGAAGATGTTCAACGTGTACGAGGAATGCCTCAACATACCGCTCATTTTCTCCAATCCGCTGCTTTTCCCGGAAGGCCGGGCGAGCGACGCCTACGCCGGGCTGGTGGACGTGGTCCCCACCCTGGCCAGCCTGTGCGGCGTGCCCAGATGGAAATGGTCCTACCTGCCCGGGCAGGATCTGACGCCCATCCTGCGGGGCGAGAAGACCGCGACCCAGGACACGGTCCTTTTCACGTTCGACGACCAGTACGCCGGGCAAAGCGAACCCAACAAGATCATCACCGCCTCCTGTCATATCCACTGCGTCATCCACAAGGACGCGGACGGGGAATGGAAGTACGCCAGGTATTACGACCCGGCGGGCCTCACGGCGGAGGAATACGAGATGTACCGGCTGAAGGACGGCTCGGGGGCGGATGCGGACCCCGAGGAGCTGGACAACCTGGCCAACCCCGCAAGCCCCAACTACGACGCCTTCGCCGCCAAGCGGGCGCAGCTCGCCGCCCTGCTCCAGGAAACCGTGAACGAACGCCTGGCGCCGGTCACGCCGCCCGGGGCGCCCCTTCCGCAAGTGGACACGCTCCTGCTCGGGGGCTGAAGCCCCGCCGGTCTCCCGGCGGGGCGCCCGTGTTCGCGGCGGCGGGCGCGAACCGCGACCGGAGAGGCCGGCGCCCTGTCCGCGCCATGCGCCTGGGCCCGGCTTTTTCAGCGCTTGCCCACGATCCCTTGCATCGCGTCCTCAAAACGAGCGGATACGACGTTTGAGGATGCTCCAGGAAGAAGGTCTCTTTTGTCCTTGAAGAAGAGGGGGATGTTCTTCAAGGACGAGCCGCGAGCGGCGGTCTGGGCCAGGGGACCGGGTCAACAGGCCGGGGCGCCGTCCGAAGCCGCGGCCGCGGCTTTTTTGCGTTGCTCGTAGATCAGGTCCCCCAGGGTCATGACGAAAAAACGCCTGACCCCGTCCAGGCGCAGATGGTCCTGGCGGCGGATCAGGGCCGGGTCCTCGGCCAGGTCCCGATAGACCGCCGCGAAATGCCCGGCCAGCGTCGCGTCGCGCCAATGGGTCTCGATCCATTCCCGGCCGAACCGGCCCACGGCCTCGGCCTCCTCAGGATTTCGCAGCAGATGCCCGATGACCGGCGCGGCCTCCTCCAGGCGGACGTTGACGAAGGGGCAGTCGGCCGAGCCCGAGAACTCCCGCAGCAAAAAGAGCGTCCGTTCGTCCAGATAGGTCAGCGTGGGCCTGCCCAGGCTCAAGCCCTCCAGGCCCGAGAGGTGGTAGCTGCCGTTGACCATGTCGTCGAGCGCGATGCGGCTTGCGCCCTTTTCCTCGAGGATCCAGGCCAGGGGAACAAGCGCGTCCCCGTCCCGGGCGTTGACCGCGCAGCCCGTACGCCTGGCGAGCGCGCGAAGCATGGCCAGCGTCTCGGGCGCGCCCTTGGTGTTCCAGCGGTTCTCGAACGCGCCCGAGGGCTTGGTCGGGGCGAAGAACACGTCCCATAGGGGCGGTTTGCCGCTTGGCCGGTAGGCGGGATCGTCCTGGGGCAGGATGTTGGGCACGACCCGGGCGCCCGGATAGAACCGCTCGGGATACTGAGCGATGACCAGGGACGGCAGGGGGCAGCCGAGCACCGCTTCCAGGGGTCTGCCCATACGCGCGGCCACAAGATCGGGCGCGCTGTGAAACTGGCGCACGATGCGCTTGCCCCGCCGTTGGAGCGCCCGGAAATCGATGGGACGAAAATCGCCGGAATCCAGGTCCAGGAAATTGTGCAGGTGGAGGATGTCGGCCTTTTCGCACAGTTCCACGCCTAGCTCGGGCGTTTGCGAAAAATCCACGTCCCGGCCGTACAGGCCGAAATCCCGGGTTTCCACCAGCCTGGCCGAAAAGCCCGGCAGGGCGCCGATCGCCCGGGTCAGACGCAGGGGCGCGCCCGCCAGGGAATTGTTCGAAAGATGAACGACGCGCAGGCCCATCAGCCCTCCCTCCCCTGGGCGATCCGCTCCGCCAGGGCAGGCGGGACCGGGGTCAGGGTCCGGGCGCCCGCCTCCAGGATCACGTTGCGCATGGGGAAAAGATATATCCGCTCCGCCCCGGCGGCGAGAGCCAGACGCATCTGCCCGGCGAACCGCTCCAGCCCGTCCAGGTTGACGCACAAGACCGCCGCCCCATAGCCCCGCCCATGAAGACGCCGCGCGAGCGCCGGATCGAAGCGAAAGCGGCCGTCCGGAACCGGGTAGTCCTCGCCGGGAAGCCCGCGCCGGTCGCATCCGCCGGCAACCCCCTCCTGGATGACCAGATCCGTCCGGGGACGCTCCCCGGCCGCCTCCAGGGCCTCGAACAAGGCGGCCAGCGCGAGCAGGGGCCCGAACCGCAGGACCAGCAGCCTCTCGACGCCCGCAAGGGCTTCGCGAAGCGGCGATTCCTCCATAAGCGGCGCGCCGTCGCAATACGGGGTGAAGCGCATGGGGTCCAGGGCGAAGGCCGCCTCGTACTCTCCCGCCGCCTCCGCTTCCCGTTTCAGGCCGAAAAGCAGTCTGGCCCTGTCCAGACGGGTCTGGGCAAGGGCCCGGTTGTACGAGGCGTCGCCGGGGTTTGTCACCCGCAGGTCCCCGGCCGCCTGAAGCCAGGCGTCAAGCGCCTCCAGGGCCATGGCCGTCTCCCCGCGCTCCTCGCGCATCCAGGCCAGGTCGCGGAACATGTCCGGGTGGCGCCCGGCGCCCTCGGTCATCCAGGCCAGGGCTTCCTCAGGCTTGCCGCACCGGGCGGCGTAGCGGACCAGCCCCCGGTAGGCCGCGGGAGTCCGGTCCGGGTGGGCGCGAAGCAGGGCGTATGCCCGGTCCGGGTTCCCTTCGGGATCGCCCGGACGCTCGCTTTTTACGGCCTCCAGACAGACCGGGCTCGGAGCGCTGTCCTCTTCGGTCAGCCGGACCGCCTCTTCTCCGGCCAGGACCTCGGCCGCCCGGGCGGCGAAAAGCCGCTCGGCGAAGGCATACAGCCGCCGGTCCAGGCGGTTCCGCGCCTCGAATTCCTCCCGAAAGGCCGCCTCATCCTCTTCCGTCCCCTCCCCCGGCCCCGGCCCTTTCCCCCAGCGCAGGGGCGCGGAGGCGTTGCGCGCGGGAAAGCGCCGGTCAGGGAACCCCAGCAGCCGGTTGAAAAGCCGTACGGAATCATCAAACCGCTCCACCAGGCCGAAAAGGAAATAAGCCTGCGAAAGGCGCTCCTCGGCCAGGCCGTAATCGCCGTTTCCCAGATAACGCACGGCCATGTCCGGCATGTAGGCTCCGCGCAGAAAGGCCCTGAAATCCTCCGCCCCGCCGTACCCCATGCGGGTGTAGCGGTATTCCGAAACGCACATGGCAAAGGGGTCGCGCAGCATGGTGAAGTACATGACGCGGCGCCTTCCGGGAAAGAGCGCGTGAATCCCCCAGGAGGCGTGGCCAGAGACGGCGGCCTGGGTCCGCCCGTCCGCCGGGAAGGCGGAGCAGGCCAGCCGGGGCCACTCGTGGGCGTGGTTGACCCGCCCGTAATGCCGGTCCCCGAAGGACAGATCGAAGAGATGGGAAACGGTCACGCCCCCGCATTTGGGAATGTGATGAAAAATGACCAGCCGCCCGTCCCGGCTGGGGTCGGGCTCCGGGGAGTAGCGCACTAGCTCATGCCGCGAACCATCGAACATGGCGACTCCTTGTTAGGGATGGAGGCGCGGCCGGGGGGAGGCCTCCGGCGGCCAGAGGGCTGGCGCCCTCTGGACTCCCATTCCGCGTCACGGTTCGCGTTGGCGAACCGTGACGCGCGCTTCGTCACCACCGGCCGATTACAGATAATGCAGGGTTTCCCGGTGCCAGCGCTCGAAGAAATCGTAGACCTTGCGCCAGTCGTCCCCCTGCCAGGGGATGGCCGTTCCCTTGGGCCGCTTGCGGCCGATGGCCACGAGGTAATCCGTGTCGATGTAGCGGTTCATGCCCGCAAGCTCGAACCCGGTCACGGCCAGAAGCCCGGTCAGGGCGTTAGCGCTGAAACGAAAACAATGCGCGTCGGCCGGATTCGTGGAAAGATAGTAGTTGAGGGGCTTTTTGAAGGGAACCAGGATGCGGCTTCCCGTGGCGACCGCCACATGGCCGCCGTCCACGAGGAGATCATGGACGGCGGCCAGCATGTCCGTGCAGGACATGCAGTTCTCCACGGTCCACAATACGGCGGCCAGATCGCTTTTCCCCCGGCCCTGGCCCGAGGCGGCGTACTCCTCGATGGTTCCCTGAAAACAGGGGATGCCCCGGTCGCGCATGGCCTGGCAGTTGTTTCCGGAAGGCTCCACCCCGAAAGGTTCGGCGCCGTACTCCCGGACAAGGTCCAGGAAGGCCCCCTCGCCCCCGCCCACCTCCGTCAGGCGCTTGCCCGAAAGGTCCAGGGCGTTGTGGACGAATTCGGCCACGTACTTGTGCCGGGCCTTCACAGCGGGCCAGGCGGCCGTGTAGCCCTCCCCGAAAATCTCCTCGCTCCAGGTCCGGGCGATCTCCCTGGCGCTTCGCCGCTCGCGCACGTACACGAAGCCGCAGGCCTTGCAGATGTGAATGGGCTGGCCGTTCGTATAAAAGCGCGCGTAGGGCGCTTCCACGGCCTCGTCCGAACCGCACAGATCACAAGGGAAGACGCTGGTCATGACCGCCCTCCTCCGGCCTCATCCGAACCGCACAGGTCGCAGGGAAAGCGGCTGGTCATAACCGCTCCTCCTCCGGCCTCATCCGAACCCCACAGGTCGCAGGGAAAGCGGCTGATCATGACCGCTCCTCCTCGCTCGTTGTCTCTTGCCCGCCCGCCGGGTCGAAGGTCAGTTTCCAGACGCCGTCCTCCCGGCGCCAGATCTCGGCGTTGCGGTGCATATCGACGGTTTCCTCGAAGGTCCGCTGGTCCATGCCGAGGTAATCCAGGACCTCGGCGTGGCGCCGGGCCGGGAATTCGCCGTCAAACGGCAGGGCTTTTTCGACGGCCTCGGCCCTGGTCATGCGGCCGTTCTGGATGAGACGGCAGGCTTCGCGCACGGCCCGTCCGAAGCCGAATTTGACATACTGCATGTAGTAGTAAAGCCCGTCCATTTTGTCATCCAGACTGTCATACGCTGTAAACGCGCCCTCGGTGCGCCCGCCCGGAGCGGTCTTGAAATCGTAGCGCTCGCGCACGTAGTCGTAGTTTCCGGCCATGCTCCAGCGGAAGAAGTAACCGAAATAATACGCTTTCACCCCGACCCGGGCCACGTCCGCGAGCGCGGGATAGAGGTAGGGGTTGAGCTCCCTGGCCGATATTTCTCCGTCCTCCCAGTTGCGCGGATCGTCGCCGATCTGGTGTTCGAGGACCTCGGTGAAATCCCGGCGTTTCTGGTGTTCCGGGCTCAGGACCCGGCCGCCGTACTCGCTTTCCCCGTGCTCGGCGTAGAAGACCAGGGGGATGTTCTTTTCCACGGCCGCGCGCACGGGCAGGGCGTTGACGCCCGCGTCCCAGCAGACCTTGGGGTTGCCCCGCTCCACGAAAAACCGCCGGGCCAGGCGGCGCATGACCCGCTGATCCGGCCGGAAAAAAAGGTTGTCGAAGCCCAGGCGCAAGAGCGCCTCCCGGTTATGCTCGCCCACCGTGTTTTGCAGCATGGGGGAAAAGGTCACAAGCAACGGGTTCATGCCCCACTCGTTTTTCAGTTTCAGGGCGATGGACGAGCTGTCCTTGCCCCCGCTCCAGGGCACGATGCAGTCCCAGGCGCCGTCCTTCGAGCGATGCGCGTCGCACAGGGCCGCGAACTCGGCCTTGCGCGCTTCCCAGTCGATTCGCTCTTTCGCTTCGGCGTGGCGGCAGGCGTTGCATACGCCCTCATGGTCGAAGACGATGCGCGGCCTGGAATCGGGCATGAGGCATCTGGCGCACACCCTGATCGTACGCCCCTGGCCGGGCGGCTGCGGAAAATACGGATCCATGGGACGCCCTCCCCTCATCGCACGGCGTGGCCCCGGGCCTTCAAAAAGGCCTTGGCGCTTTTCACGCTGGCTTCGGTGAAATGGTAGATGTTGGTCGTGCACACGGCGGACAGGCCGCCCTCTTCGAATCCCTCGGCGAAATGCGCCCAGTTCCCCGCCCCGCCGCAGCCGAGGACGGGGATGGAAACCGCGTCAGAGACCAGGCGGTGCAGCCGGTTGTCGTAGCCTTCCAGGGTTCCGTCGCGCTCCACGGACTGGACCAGGATTTCCCCGGCGCCCAGCGCCTCGGCCCGGGCGGCCCAGGCGGCGGGATCCATCCCCGAGTCCCGGGTTCCGAAACGCGTCCGGACCCGGTAGCCGCCGTCCCCATGCGGCGCCGCGTCCAGGCTCAGGACCACGCACTGGGCGCCGTAGCGCCGGGAGGCCTCGGCGATGAGCTCCGGCCGCTCAACGGCCCCGGTATTGATGGCGACCTTGTCCGCGCCGAGGCCCAGAAGCTTCTCGAAATCCGCCAGGGAACGCACGCCCCCGCCCACGGTCAGGGGTACGAAACAGCGTTCGGCGAACCAGGAAACCGCAGCCTGGAAATGCGGCCGGCAGGGGGCCGGGTCCCGGGTCACATCCAGAAGGACGATCTCGTCCACGCTCCAGGCGTCCACGAAATTGGCCGTGTAACGGTGGTCCGGGATGAAATTCCTGGTGCGGAAGAGCACCCCCTGGTTGAAGGTCAGGACCGTGACCAGACGCTTGCGCAGCATCAGGCGCGTCCCCCCGGAGGGGCCGAGAGGGCCGGAACGGCCGCAGCCGCCGTATCGGGCAAATCCAGGGCCAGGAAATTGCCGAGCAGCGTCAGGCCGTGGCGCTGGCTTTTTTCCGGGTGGAACTGGACCCCGAAGACATGCCCTTTTTGCAGGCAGGTCGGAAAGCGGCCGCCGTAGTCGCTCTCGCCGACGACCAGGGCCGGGTCCCGGCAGTCCGGGTAATAGGAATGCACGTGGTAGAACAGGGCGTCTTCGGGGATGCCCGCGAAAAGGGGCGACGGCGCGGTCTGAAAGAGCTCGTTCCAGCCCACGTGGGGCAGGCGCAGCCCGGGTCCCGGCTCAAGGCGGCGCACCGTGGCCGGAATCCAGCCAAGGCCTTCGTGACGGCCGAATTCCAGGCTTTCCTCGCACAATAGCTGCATGCCCAGGCAAATGCCCAGGATGGGCTTTTCCTCATCCTCCACCAGGCGGCGCAGGGCGGTCACCAGCCCGAACGCGCGCAGGCGCTCCATGGCCTCGCCAAAGGCGCCCACCCCGGGCAGGATGAGCTTGTCCGCAAGGGCCAACTCCCCCGGATCCCGGGTGAGGACCGCCGCATGCCCCAGGCGTGAAACCGCGCTGACCACGCTGCGCACGTTGCCCAGGCCGTAATCGACGACCGCGATCATGAGCCCCCCCTCCCCGCGCCCTCCAGGAAGAACTTCACCGTGAGGGCGGCAAAAAAGAATTTGGCCGCGTCGTTCGGCAAGGGACCGTCGTGGTCGAGCAGGTCTTCGAGCGCCTCGCGCCGGACCATGTCGAACAGGGGCGAGGGTTCCAGGATGCGCGCCCGGGTCCCGGGGTCCTTGGCGTCCAGCAGGGAATGGATGGAGGCGTTGAAGCCCTTTTTCACCGGGTTGTCGAGGATCGCCTCCGGGACCAGGCCGCGCGCGGCTTCCCGCAGGACCGCCTTGGCGAATCCGTCCCGGATGAGCAGGCGGTCCGGCATGCGCCAGCACAGCTCGCAAAGCGCCCGGTCCAGACAGGGCGAGCGGTTCTCCACGGACCAGTACATGGCGTTCAGATCGTCCTCGTGAAGGATCACGGGCACGGACTCGCAAAACAGCTCGTTCAGCATGCGGATGCGCAGCTGCGAGCCGGGATACGGGGTTTCCGTGAAGGGCTCGTCAAACGGCGCCGTAAGCCTGGCCGCATTGGCGGCGGCGCCGTCGAAGACGTGGTCCCGGGCCCAGGGGTTCGCGAGATAGCGGTCCGGGTCCCGGAAGGCCGGATTGCGGACAACGGGAGCGATGCGCCGCTCCCAGCCCGCCAGGGCGGCGGCGCGCTCCCGGGGGCTGGCCGCCAGGGACGCCAGATGCAGAGGGAAATGGTCGTAATAGCCGGTGAAAAGCTCGTCCGCCCCCACGCCGGAAACGCAGACCTTGAACCCGGCACGGGCCACGGCCCCCATGAGCAGCCAGTGGACATAGGCTGTGACCGTGGCCACGGGGCCGTCATGGGCTGCGGTCAAGAGAGCCAGATCGTCCAGGAAATCCCCGTGACGCAGGCGGACTTCGGTCAACCGGCCGCCCAGGGCCGCGACGCTTTGGCGGGCGAGCGTCCGTTCGTCGTAGCGCGGATCGTCGTCCACGACGGCGAAGGCATTGAGGCTGTGGCCGCATTCCTTGACCGCCAGGGCGGCCAGGACGTTGGAGTCCACCCCGCCGCTCAGGCAAAAAGCCAGGGGAACGTCGGCGCGCAGGCGAAGCTCCATGGAGCGGGACAGGGCCCGCCGGGCGCCCGCGACCGCCTCCTCGAAGGTCATCGCGGCGTCCTGGGGGCCGTAGGCCGGATTCCAGTACCGGCCGCCGTCCTCGCCTTCGGGCGTGAGACGCAGCCAGCTCGCCGGGGAAAGCCCGGTCACGCCCGCGAACCAGGATCCCGGCGCCTTGAAAAGCGCCTTGTAACCCTGGGCCAGAAAACGCCCGCAACGCCCGAGATCGGGCTCGGGCCAGGCGCCCGCCAGGGCGGCCAGCAATTTCACTTCCGAGCCGAAATACAGGCCTTCGGGACGGCGCCAGAGAAGAAGCGGCTTTTCCCCGAACCGGTCCCGGCAAAGCGTCAGGGCGCCGGTTCGCTCGTCGTACAGGGCAAAGGCCCACATGCCCTCGCAGCGGTCCAGGGCCGGGCCGGGGTCGTCCCTTTCGCCACCCCTCGCGAGCATGGCCAAAAGGACCTCGGCGTCCCCGGCGGTGGCGAAGGTCTCGCCCCTCTCTTCGAGCTCCCGCCGCAGTTCGCGGAAATTGTAGAGCTCGCCGTTGACCGCGAGGACGCGCGTCCCCCGGCGCAGGGGCTGGTTCGCCCGGGGGTCCAGGTCCAGGATGGCCAGCCGGGAATGCAGAATATGGACGCAATGCCCCGAGGGGCGAACCTGGGCGTAGGTCCCGGCGCCGTCCGGCCCCCGGCGGCCCATGCGGGAAAGGCAGGCTTCCAGGCGCTCGGGCGTAAGCGGCGCCCGGCCGTAAAATCCGGCCAGCCCGCACATTATTCGTCCTCCCCGGTCACGTCCCGCAACAGCCCGGCGCCGAGAAAGGCCGTTACGGGCTCGCGGAAAAGGGCCATGGGCAGCCCGGAGCGCCCGGCGATGGAAAGCAGGTCCGCCCGGCCGTCGGCGAAGCCCATGAGCTGGTAATAGGCGTCCGCCGCCTGGACCATGACCCCGCCGCCCCCGGCGCCCAGGTGGTAGGGGTAGACCCCGTGGCCGCTCAGAAAGGGCAGGGTCTTGTAACAGGGCGCGTAGACCCTGTTCTCCTCCATGGCCAGGATCGCCGCCCAGTAGACCCGCAGGGACCCGAGCAGGGCCTCGGGGGTGACGAAGGAGGGGTCGTCGGCCGAGGTATGGTATTGCGGAAAGGCGCCGTAGGGGGTGCGCATGAGGGAGCCCATGGGCAGCTTGAAGCCCGGCGCGCTCAAATAGGCCTCGTCGCTGGCCCGGTGAAAACCGAAAGGCAGTACCTCATAGGCCTGGCCGCAGTGTTCCAGGGCGTGCAGGGCGGCCCGGTCGGCCAGGCCGCCGCCCTCCAGGGAGCGCTTGTAGTGGAACGTTCCCGGGTCGCCGCAGCAGGTCATGACGTAGCCCCCGAGCGTGCGCTTCACCCGCTCCTCGTGGCGATGCAGATAGGTTATGGCCCCGATGCCCTCGGGCCAGACGGCCAGACGGTAGGAATAGCGCCGCCTGGGCAGCCGGGACAGCAGGCGGAACAACTCCACCCCGAGGACCGTCCCGGACAGGTTGTCGTTGGCGCCCAGGGGATGGCAGACATAGCAGGTGAGGAGGATTTCGCGCTCGCTCTCGCCCGGGAGAAAACATTCGCCGATGCGCAGGACGTCGTCCGCAAGGACCGTGTCCACCCGGACCCGGTAGCGGCCGGGCTTGAGGCGCTTGATCTGGTCCTGGCTGGCGCACAGGCCCCAGTCCGGCCGGTAGTAGAAAAAACGGAAAGGGACGGCCGAAGGCATGGCGGGCTCCACGGCGATTCTGGCCTTGAGATCCTTCAGGGACAGGACGCCGTCGAAGGGCTGGGAATAGTTCGGGACGTGGTAGGCGCAATCCGCATAGTCGAGGACCCGCTCCCCGCTTTCATGCTCCACGTAGGCCTCGCGCACGGAAAAGCCCTTGGGGATGGTCCAGTCCCAGCAGCGCGTCCCGCTCGGAAATTCGCTCACCGCAAGCGGCAGTTCCTGGGCGATGGTCTCCAGGGTCTCCTTGGCCCCGGGGCCGACCAGGGCCCGGCGCAGGGGGTAGAGGCGGGTCAGCCGGGCGTGCATGGCCCGGCCCTCGGCCTCGCCGGGCATGGGAAGCGACGGGTTATCCATTGCGCCCTTCCTTTTCCCCGCCCGAATCCGGGTCCGGGTTCGCGGCCGGGTTTGCGGCCCGATTCGGGGCGGGATTCGAGGCCGCCGGATGCAGGAACGCCGGGTTCTCCCGGAACGCGACCAGGAAAAAGTCCAGGAAAGCCAGGGCCTTCACCGCGACGATCCCGCCCCGACCCACCTTCGCCCGGGCCACGAGTCCGGCGTTTTCCAGGAGCCGGGACAGGAGATCGTAGTCCGCATAGGCCGCGTCCGGGCGTTGACAGTAATACCGAACCGTCGTCGAAACAGGGTTCGTTTTCGAAGACGGATCGTAAACAAGCGCCGGGAACGCCTTGTCCATGCGCCAGGGGGCGCCCGCCAGACGCTCTGCGTAATGGGCCAGGGCGTTGAATCCGGCGTTCAGGTTCAGGTTGACCACGATCCCGTCCCGGGCGGCCAGCCGCTCCCAGAAAGAACCCGGCCCGAAGCATTCGCTCGAAAGGTCCGCCAGAAGCTCCCCGGCGCCCGGGCCCACGGCGGCCACGGAGAAGATGGGGTCCAGGGAGCGGACCGCGTCCGGGCGCTTGCGCAGCCACTCGGGGAACATCCCGCCCACGCCGGGCGTGGTCGCGGGATCGAAGGGCTCGCCCTTGCAGGCGGAATAGCTGAAGCAGGGAACGGCCAGAATCCCGTCCGGGCCCAGGGCGTCCCGGAAGGCGCCGTGGACCGTGTGGCGCATGGCCCGCGCGTCCCGGCCCTCTTCGGGATAGCCGAACAGGCCAATGTTGCCGTGGGAAAAGACCAGCCCCCCGGGTGCGACCCCGACGCCTGCCAGGGCTTCGGCCAACGCCTTGCGGTTGTAGTGGCTCATCCCGCGTCCTCCCCCATATCGGCCCCCATGTCGGCCCCCACGTCCGTCCTCGCGTCCGCCCCTACGCCCTGCCCCGCGTCCGTCCCCACATCCGGCCCCACATCCGGCCCCGCCCGTTCCGCCGCCCGTTCCGCGAGCCGCAGGGCCGCGAGCCCGGCCATGCCCCGGGGCGTGGCGAACCCGCGTTCCTCGAAATCGCGCTGGGTGAACCGGAAATCGAAGCGGGCCTCCAGCTCCAGGATGAAATCCACCACGGACACGGAATCGAGGATCCCGGACAGGAAGAGGTCGTCCTGTGGTCCGGGCGCGGCCGCGCCCTTGGCGGCGGCGAGCTCCCCAAGCCGGGCCAGGGCGGCCTTGAGGATGGCGTCAGCGCTGGGCGTCCGCTCATTCATGGCAGGGTCTCCACGGCCACGCAGCGCACGGGGGAGCCGTCCGCGCCGCTGAGCTTAAGCGGCAGGGCGACGAGCTCGAAGCGCGGCCCCAGGCTTTCCAGATTGCACAGGTATTCCAAAAGGATCACCCCTTGTGACAGCAAAATTTTGTGGACCGGGCTGTCCGGCCCGCCCTTTTTCACGGAGTTGGGATCGTCGGGCTGAGGAACGTCCATGCCGAGAAGCCGCACGCCCGCGTCCGCCAGCCACTGGGCCGCCGCCGTGGACAGCCAGGCGTGGCCGGTGAAATACTCCGGCGCGCCGTAGCGGTCCGACCAGCCGAACCGGAGCACGAGCCGCTCGGGCGGCGCCTCCCCCGCCCGGGACCGCAGCGCGTCCAGGGAAATCTCCCGGCCGGGCGGCAGATCGGAAAGGTCCGCCAGACCGGCCGGGCCCACGAAAACGTCCAGGGGCAGCGATGCCACGTCCGCGCCCCCTTCGATGAAATGCCCGGGCGCGTCCACATGGGTCCCGGAGTGGGTCCCCAGGACCAGCTTCGTGACCTGGCGCCCCTTTTCCGCGCGCTCGGCCGTTCGGGTAAAGGCCACCTCGGGATGGTTGGGCGAGGGATAGCGCGGCATGCCCGGGGCCAGGGCGAAGGTCAGGTCCACGATCCGGCGCCGCGTCCCGCTTGCCTGGGGAGTTTCCTCAAGTCCGGATCGCCCGGGCAAGCCCGGCAGGCGGGGCAGGCCGGACGGATCAGGCGGGCCGGGCGTCCCCAGACGCGAGGCCACCAGCACCCGCAAGGCGATCTTGTTGACCTTGCCGTTGGCCGTGCGGGGCAACGCGTCGATCTCGAAATACCGGTCCGGCCGCTCCCTGCCAAGGCGCCCGGCGCACAAGGCCCGGGCCCTGGCCTCGACCTCGTGAAAATCCCCCTCCACCACCAGCGCGGCCGCGATCTGTTCGCCGTAGTCCGGATGGGGAACGCCCGTCACGGCGCAGTCCGAGACGCCGGGGCAGGAAAGAAGGACCTCCTCCACCCTGGCCGGGCTCACGTTCTCGCCGCCCCGGATGATGACGTCCTTTTTGCGGCCCGTGACGCGCACATGGCCGTCCGGCCCGATCCGGCCCAGATCGCCCGTGGGAAAGGGACGCGCGGGAGGCCTTGGCTCCCCGTCTTCCAGGTACCCGGCCATGACCCCGCCGGAATCCGCCATGATCTCCCCTTCCGCGCCCGGGGGCAACGGCGCGCCCGAGGCGTCCGCCGTGAAAAGCCGCACGCCCGGCAAGGCCAGGCCCACGCTTCCCGGCCCGGATGGGCCGCCGGCCTCGCGAGCGCCGCCCGGAACGTTGGCGGCCAGAAACAGGGTTTCGGACAAGCCGTAGTTGTCGAGGACGGCGAGATGAAAACGCGCCTCGAATTCCCGGCGCAGGCGCACGGAAAGGGGCGCCGTGCCCACGAAGCAGGCCGTCACGTTGTCCCGCGCCCAGTCCGCCGCGTCCTCTCCGCGCGCAAGCTTGAGCAGGATGGAGAGCATGGCCGGGGCGAGCCAGAGGACGTTGACCTTGCGGGCCTTGGCCAGGGACCAGAACCCGAGAGCCTCCCTGGGGCCGAAGGCCGGGGCGATCACCGACGAGGCGCCGCACAGCCAGGGCAGAAGCAGCAGGTTGTAGAAGCCCGCCATGTAGGTCATGGGCAACACGTTCAGGAAGCGATGCTCCGGCCCCAGGCCGCACAGGTCGCGGAAGGCCTCGGCGTTTTCGATCATGCCCTCCCGGCGGTGGGCCACGGCCTTGGGCGCGGCGGTGGTCCCGGAGGTGAAGGAGACGGTCATGAGCCGGGAAGGCGCCACGTCGCCCGGCATGCCGGAAACCGGCGCAAGGCCCATGGGGTCCCAGGCCGCGAATCCACCAGGCGCTTCGGAGAGGCCAGGCGCGCTGGGTATGCTAGGCGCGCCTGGTATGGCGGACGCGCTGGGTATGCCAGGCGCGCCAGGTATGGCGGTCGCGCCGGGTATGGCGGTCGCGCCGGGTATGGCGGTCGCGCCGGGTATGGCGGTCGCGCCGG
>CALGYO010000056.1 GCA_937934715.1 uncultured Desulfovibrionaceae bacterium
TCAAACATTTCAAGGACATCGCCACATTCGGGGACAAGCTCGACTGGAAGATCTACGGCATCGAGGAAGGCAACGACGGCAACGAGATCATTCAGAACATGATCGACAAGAACATGTTCGGCCTGGGCAAGTTCACGCTTGAGCCGTCGAGCGAAGTCGGCATGCTTTCCGAGGTCCAGGGCCGCGTCAAGGAAAAGCGGTGCATCGTGTTCCTGGGCTGGTCGCCCCACAGTATGAACGAACGCATCGACATGACGTATTTGCAGGGCAGCGAGGCGGACACCTTCGGTCCCGACGACGGCACGGCCACGATCTGGACCAACATCCGCAAGGGGTTCGACAAGGAGCGGCCCAACGTGGCCAGGTTCCTCAAGCAACTGACCTTTCCCGTGCCCATGATGAACGAGATCATGACGGCCATCCACAAGGACAAGAACCTGACGCCGGGCCAGTCCGGTCTGATCTGGCTGAAGGCGCATCCCAAGACCTACGAGAAATGGCTCAAGGGCGTGACCACCGCCGGCGGCAAGCCCGCCGCCCCGGCATTCAAGACCTACCTCGACGCCAACGTGACATAGCGGCGGACGGGATTTCAAAGGAAAACGCCTCCTCCGTGGAATGCGGAGGAGGCGTTTTCTTTTCAAACAGCGCGGGCAAACGTCTGCTCCGCCGCCTTGCGGGCCGGGCATTTCGCATGATCCGTGAACCAGAAGCAGCGTTTGCAGGCGGCGCAGGGATTATAGGGCTCGCCGTGCAGGGTCGCCGCCGCGAATCGCGGGTCCGCCAGCATGGCCCTGCCCACGCCCGCCAGGTCCGCATACCCCTTTTCCACCAAAAGACGCGCCTGCCCGGGCGTGCGAACGCCGTAACAGCCCATGACCGGAATGCCCACGGCCTGCTTGATCACATACCCGGAATGGGTGACCGGCGAGAACTCGAATCCGTCGGGAACCGGGCCTTCGGGCATGGTCATGCCGAAGGTGACGTCCAGCATGTCGAAGCCGCAGCGCTCCAAATGCCGGGCCGCGGCCAGACCCTCCTCGCTGGATGGAGCGAATTCGCCGATCCTCGCGGATATGATAAAATTTTCCGGCGTATTATCGCGTAGTTCCGGAACGATGTCCGTCACGATCCGCAGCCGGTTTTCAAGCGACCCGCCGAAGGCGTCCGTCCGCCTGTTGGCGGCCGCGTCCATGAAGCGGCATAAGGTGAAACCATGGGCCAAATGGTACTCCACCCCATTGAAGCCGAGCCTGGCGGCCGTTAACGCCGCTTCAAGCAACTCCTGTTGCCTGGCCAGAATTTCATCCGTGGTCCACCGGTTGATGTCCTTGTCGGCGTCCGAGCCCCCGGAAAGCTGCAGCATGATCGTCGCCCCGTGGCAGCGCGCGCTCTGGGCGATGGCGCGAAGGGCGTTCCGGCTCCCCGGGGTCCACATGCCCGCCCCGCTCGCGACTCCGGCCACATTGGTCGATTGCGCGATGATCAGCCCGGTTCCGGCGGCGGCCGCGTCCGTATAATGCGCGACATGCCGCTCACCGTAATAATTCCCCCTGTCCCCCTTGAAGGAAAAGGTGACCATAGGCGCCATGGCCAGACGGTTCTTGATGGCGTTTCCCCGTACCACGATCGGATCAAGTATCGACGTCATGCGATCTCCCTGCTCTTGTCTCGCGTTTGCATACGCGTCAGCCACGCTGCACTATTTCACCCGCGCGTGGAAGAAGGGACTTTTTGGTAACGCAGTCACTTTTTGGGAACCGCTTTGCTTGCAACGGACAGGCGTGCGGCGATGCAGGGGCAGGCGGATGAAGCTAGTCCGCACCCGGCCAGGGGGTGCAGTTCCTGGCGGGCGCAAACCCGGCGGCAAAGGCGTCGGACGCGGTCGGAAACGCCCTTCTGTTCTTGCGCGAAATTTTTACGCCGAGCGGGCAGCCCGGGGCATGGAAGCGGTGGGAGCGGGAATTGCCGATATAGGGGGATGCGGGCGCGGGCAAGGCTTTGATGCGCGGCCAGAAGCCCGCGTCCTGGCGGATGGCCTGGGTTTGCGCGGCCAGAAGCATTGATTCGAGGTCCTGCGGGACGTCCTCATGCCAATAGAAAAAGGCCGCCCCGGCCGCGACCATTTCTTTGTTCAGGTTGTTCTCGCCCGAGCGCACGATCCCGAGAACCCGGCCGTAGCGGTCGCGGCCGTCGCCAGCGACCTCGATGTCCAGCAGCTTTCCCGCTACGAATCCCCGCAAAATCTCGCGGGCCTCACGGCCGTAATATTGCCCGGGCTTGCCCTTGTGGGCGATCTCCGGGGCGTCGAGGCCGAGAAGACGCACCGTTGTCCCGCTGTCCAGAATGAGGGTGTCCCCGTCCAGAACGGATTTGGCGTAGGCATGCAGGATTTCGGCGGACGCGCCGCCCGGAAAGACCGCAAAAAGACAAAGCGCCGCCGTCAGGACCACGCGGGCGAGCGCGCCCCTCGCGGCTATGAAAAAGGGCGGCCCGCAGGCCGCCCTCATCATATCTTGCCGTCCGGTCATCCTAGGATTCGTAGTAGGACCGCAGATGCTGGCTGCGCACGGGATGACGCAGCTTGCGAAGCGCTTTGGCCTCGATCTGGCGGATGCGCTCGCGGGTGACGTTGAAAAGCTTGCCCACCTCTTCCAGGGTGTGGTCGCTTTTCTCGCCAAGGCCGAAGCGCTTGCGCAGGACCTGCTCCTCGCGCGGGGTCAGGTCGGAAAGGACCTTGCTGATCTGCTCGCCGAGCTTGGTGTTGACCACCTCCTCGGCGGGCGCCAGCGCCTTCTTGTCCTCGATGAAATCCCCCAGGCTCGAATCTTCCTCGTCGCCGATGGGCGTTTCCAGGGAAATGGGCTCCTTGGCGATCTTGAGCACCTTCTTGACCTTCTCCAGGGGGTAGTCCATGCGCTCGGCGATCTCCTCGGGGGTTGGGTCGCGGCCGAGCTCCTGCACCAGGTAGCGGGAGGTGCGGATGAGCTTGTTGATGGTCTCGATCATGTGCACCGGGATGCGGATGGTGCGGGCCTGGTCCGCGATGGCGCGGGTGATGGCCTGCCTGATCCACCAGGTGGCGTAGGTGGAGAACTTGTAGCCGCGCTGGTACTCGAACTTGTCCACGGCCTTCATGAGGCCGATGTTGCCCTCCTGGATAAGATCCAGGAACTGCAGACCGCGGTTGGTGTATTTCTTGGCGATGGACACCACCAGGCGCAGGTTGGCGCGGATGAGCTCCTGCTTGGCGCGCTGGGCGGCGTTGTTGCCGCGCTTGATGCGCCAGAGCACCTCTTCCAGGTCGAAGACGTGGTGGCAGCATTTGTCCTGGAGCCGGTCCAGGATCTCCATCTTGGCCAGGATCATTTCCTTGAAGGAGAAAAGCTCCTCCACGGTGAGCCCCAGGCTGTCGGCGGCCACCACGGGGTTGATCTCCCGCTGCTCCAACTGGCCGAACATCTCCTGGATTTCCGACTGGGACTTGCCCACGGACAGGATGTAGGCCGAGAGGTCGCGCTGGCAGTTGTGCATCTGCCGCACGTAGTCCTCCACGGTCTCGATCACCCGGTCGATGAGGGTCTTTTCCAGCTTGATGTCCCGCAGCCGGGTGACGACCTCGTCCTTGAAGGCCAGGATTTCGCGCTGCACGCCGAACACCCGGCGATCCAGACAGGCGCACTGGTCGAGCTTGGCGTAGATCTTGCGCTTTTTCTTGTAGATGGCGCGCACTTCCTCGAGCAGGAAGATGACCCGCTGGCGCTGGTTCATCTCGTCCTCGGACGGATCGTCCTCCTCGATGGTCTTGACCACGTCCTTGAGCTTGATGCGGCCGAT